>CALVME010000087.1 GCA_944342055.1 uncultured Clostridia bacterium
GAATGAATTTCATGCGGTCCATAAACGCAAAAAAATGTGACATATCGCAATCTCCTTCGAATACTATAGCACAATCGTTTGACTTTTTCAATCGATTGCGTTATACTTTTGTCACAATTTGAAAATCCGTCGTGGGTGCTGTCACAAGCTGAGATTATACCACTCGAATCGGCAAGGTAATCCTTGAGCGAGAGACTTTTCATCAGTGCGTCCACGTTTCGTGGGCGTTTTTTCTTGCGGAAGCAAAAATTTTTTGGCGGATTTCGGAGGTTTTATGTTACTTTCTGCTACTTGGTATCCCTTCCTGTTCGATACCTCGTCTCCCATGGACTTCCTGCGCTCTGTCGCCTTCTGGGTCACGATCGCGCTCGCGATCGGGCTCGTCGTCGGCGGATTCTGCGTCAAGGCGGAAAAGCGGAGCAAATACTTAAAGGGCGCGCTCGTCTTTGCCGTCATCTACGCCTGCGCACTCGGCGTCGCGTTCCTCGTCATGTCCTTCCTGGAAGACGGAATCGTCGCCATACTCTTCTGGCCCCTGCTCGTCCTCCTGATCGCCGTCGCGGTCGGCGCGGCGCTCGTCGGTGTCAAGCCCGGCAAGAACACGAAGATCGCCGCCTTCGTCCTCGTCGTCGCGGCGCTCGTCGCGGCGCTCGTCTGCATGGGGATCTACTATTCCTCCGGCGAGGCGGAAGACTATAACGGCGTCGAGATCACCATGAGCGAAAACATCGCCATGATCCTCAGCGTCGTCGTGCTTGCGCTCATCATCGGCGCCATCGTCGCCGTATGCGGCAAGGGAGAAAAGAAGGAATTCGACTCCAAATCCATCGCCTATGCGGGCGTGTGCATTGCCATGAGCTTCGCGCTCTCCTACATCCGCATCGTCAAGATGCCGCAGGGCGGTTCCATCACCGCGGCGTCCCTCCTGCCCCTCATGATCTACTCTTACCTGTTCGGCGTGAGAAAGGGCGTCCTCGCGGGGCTCATCTACGGCTTCCTGCAGGCGCTGCAGGACACCTACATCGTGCATCCCATACAGTTCCTGCTCGACTATCCCGTCGCGTTTGCGGGCATCGGCACCGCGGGGTTGCTGCGCAACTGCAAGAAGCTCGAAAACCTGCCGCAGGTCAAATTCTGCCTCGGCGCGGTCGTGGCGGGCGTGCTCCGCTTCTGCTCCCACGTCCTCTCAGGCGTGTACGCCTTCTCCGAGTACGCGGGACAGACCGTCATCGATCCGACGACGGGCGAAGAGATCTGGGAAGCCATGAATCCCTGGGTCTACACCCTCAGCTATAACTCCATCATCCTCATCGACGCCGCCATCGTCGTGGTGATCGGCGCGATCGTCTTCTCTACGGCGGCATTCGCCCGCACCGCGGAGCGCGTCAAGGCGTAAACGAGGAAAAACTTCAAAACGCGCAGGCGCCTTCGCCCGAAGAATGGGCGAAGGCGCCTTTTTATGCATCCGTACGGCATGCCGTCGGGGAGCATTGCGGCAAAATCGCTCTGTCCGACGCGTCCGCTCGGCACGGTCCGCTTACGCGCGGGAAGCGGAAGGGCGCTTTGCGCAGAGCTCGGCAGGCACCCTAAGGAGAGCGCCCGCACAGAGCGATCAAGCAACGTTCAGCCATTCGGCGAAAAGCGGAAGGAAGTTGCCGCTTCCCGCCCGACAAAGAAAGGTCCGCCGAAAAGGCAGACCTTTTGCTTTGTTCCTTTGTTTTTCAGGCGATCGCAGAGAGAATCCCCTGCGCGATCTCGGCGGTGTAGACGTCCATGCCTGCGCTGTTGAGGTGCGTGGGCAGATTGAAGTAAAACTCGTAATCGTAGCACGCGTCCAGCACGTCCATGATGAATTCCGCGTCGAACGCCGCTTCGACTTCCGACTGATAGGCGCGCAGCTGTTCGTCCGTCTCGATCACGGACGCGCGCATGAGCGTCGGAAAAACGAAGTAGACCTGTGCGCCGCGCGCGCGGCACCATGCCGTAAACTCGTTCATTGCGCTCACGCACCAGTCGCTGAGCGTAGAGCGCGTACAGCTGAACTTGATGCTCTCCATGACGGGTTCCGCAAGCGTGGGCGCGACGCGCTCGTAAATATAGTTGCCCGTCTCGGGATCGAACGCGTCCGCGGAGTATCCCTCCGTCTCGCTGTATCCGTCCAGACGGTTGCCAAGCGCGAGCGCATACGTCTTTTTGAGCCCGAAGGAACCGATCGTCGAGAGCGCCTTCAAGGGATGCGAAGCGATGAGATCGAACACCATGTCGCTCTCCCCTTCCAGCGTGAGCCATATGAGCTCCATGCCGTAATCGTCCTTCTCAAAGTTCCAGAGCGGATAGATGACGATATCCCCCTCGCCGATGAATTTTTTCGCACAGTCGAGGATATAGGAATATCCCATGCTGCCGTTGACGCCGAGATTGTAGGCGGGGATGCCCGTCAATTCTCCCAACAGGTCGGTATTGACGTTGTAGGCGACGTTCGAGCCGCCGAGCGTGACGATCTTCCTCCCCTCCGCCCGCTCCAGCGCGCGGTACTGATAGACGAAGCCGCGCTGATAGTGCTCCGCATAGGCGGCGGGCTTCGGCAGACAGATCATCGCCAGAATGAGCCCGTAAAAGAGGACGCCCACGCTTAAAATCAAACAAATCGATTTGACAAAAAAACGCTTCATGCTTCCTCCTTAAAATTTGAAGTATGCAAACTGATCGAATCCGGAACCGTACAGTCCGAAGAACAGAATGACAAAGAGGAACAGCCCGTAAAGGAGCGCCCTGACCCAACCCTGCTTGCGGGAGATCACCTCTCCGACGGGCAGACGATTCTCGCGGAGAGACCGCAAATCGACAAACGTGAGCGCCGCCGTCCCCGCGATCGCGACGATGAGCTCGCGCAGATTCGTGGTCAGAAACGCGACGAACGCCCCGCCGTCGAAATGCAGGCTGTCGCGCAGAAGCGTCACGGTGACGCCCAGGGAAGCGGGTGCAAACAGATAATATCCGACGGTGACGAGCACGAACGTCCTGACCACGCGGAACGCGCGGAAGGCGGCGTTCTTCTGCAATTTCGGGAACTTCTCATGGAACTTCGCATAAAGCGGCGCAAAGATCGTCTCCGCCACGATGAAAAATCCGTGGTATATGCCGTAGAACACATAGCTCCAGTTCGCACCGTGCCAAAAGCCGATGAGCAGCCAGACGACCGAAAGTGCGATCGCCGTCGGCAGCGCGGAAGAAAGGTATTTGTTCTTCTTGAGCGCCTTGCGCAGCTTCGTCAGCCCGCTGCTGCGGAGCAACGGATAAAAGAGATAGTTCTTGAACCAGGCGCCGAGCGTGATGTGCCACCGCCTCCAGAATTCCGCAATGCTCCCCGAGAAATAGGGCGCACGGAAATTTTCCGCGATGCGGACGCCGAGCATCTCGGAACAGCCGATCGCAATGTCCATGTAACCGGAAAAGTCCGCATACAGCTGAATCGAATAGAGAAAGATGCACAGGATCGTGCTCAGTCCGTCCTGTCCCCCCTCCGCAAAGACGGGGGAGACGATCACGGAGATCTGGTTGGCGATGACCAGCTTTTTGAAAAAACCCCAAGCCGCCCTCTGCGCGCCGCGCACCGCCCTCTCACCGTCAAACTCGCGGGAGGCGTACAGTTGCGAGGAAACGCTCGCATAGTCGTCGAGCGGTCCCTGCAGGACGTGAGGGAAATACGAAATATAGAGCAGATAGCGGAAAAAATTCCGCTCCGCGGGATAGTTGCCGCGGGACACGTCCACCAGGTAAGCGACGCTCTGAAAGAGATAGAAGGAAAGCCCCACGGGCAACAGGATGTCGAAGGGCAGGGACAGTTCCCGCTTCGTCAGCGCGCCGAGCGTGTCGGCAAAAAAACCCGTGTATTTGACGGCGACGAGCGTTCCGATCAGCGCGATCACGGCGATCGCCGTCACGGCGCGCTTCTTCTTCCCGAATTTCTTTTTGAGCGCGGAGCGTTCCGCCTTTCCGAGTCCCTCCGACGCCGCCCTGCAGCGCTCGTCCTGCGCCGAAAGGTACCGCGCCGCCCCGTAAGACACGAGCGCCGTCCCGAAAAGATAGCACAAACTCCAAAGGGAGGCGAACGCATAGAAGATCACGCTCGCGGCGCAAAGCCACATCCATTGCCCCTTCTTCGGAATGAGGTAGTACCCCCAAAAGACGACCGCGAAAAACACGAGGAAGGAGAGGGTGGTAAAGCTCATGCTTTTACGCCTCTCTTTCGATGATGTCCGCCATTTCGCCGACGTTCTTCATGCCGACGACCTCCTTCATGGAGAACTTCATGTCGAATGCGTCCTCCACTTCCGAGATCAGCGTGATGTGCGTCAGAGAATCCCAGTCCTCAATGTCTGCGGCGCTCGTTTCTTCCGTCACCGTCAGGCTCTCGTCGTCAAAGACGTCCCTGAAAATTTCGTTGAGCTTTTCAAAGATTTCGTTGCGTTCCATAACTTTCACTCCTTGATATACGTTTTATGTCCGACATACCCGGCAGTCTCGGCGACGAACGTGTTGTCGCCGCGATCGGCAAAGCCGAGCCGTTCATACAATTTTTCGACCATGGCGTTCTTGGGCGTCCTCAAATACTCCCCGATCACCGCCTCGAAACCGTTTTCCTTTGCGATCTCCACGATCTTGTCGGCGATGAATTCCTCCATGCCCCGCTTCAAGACGCGGCAGCTCATCAGCCACTCGTGCACGAAGAGTTCCCTCTCCCGCTTCTCCAGAATGACCACAGAGATAAGCCCGTGCTCTCCGAACTTGTCTTTGAGCATGAAATAACGGGTGATGTACCGATCGTCGGAAGCGATCTGCTCGATCTCCGCCTCGGTGTAGCGCACCGTGCGCAGGTTAAACTGGTTGCTCCGCTGGGTGAGCTGCGCGATGCGCGGGTACTGGAAGGGCTCGAAGGGCCGCACCGTCGCCACCATCTCCAATCCCCTGAGATAATCGTCGAAGGACGTGAACTGCTCCTGCAGGCGGATGCGCCCCACTTCCGCCCGATACTGCGCCGTCCTGTCCCTGTCGGCGGCGGAAAAACTCGCCGTCTCGAAGAGATCCAGCCCCTGCAGATAAGAGAGATATTCTGCGGGGTCTGCGGGGAGCTCGGGCACGGTGATCCCCTCGATCGTCCTGACCAGGTTGCGCTCGAAGGGGTTGTCGTCCAAAAAGACGATGGAATCCATGCCGATGTTGATCGTCTTCTGAATGTAGCGGACGTTGCTCGCCTTATCCTCCCAGTTGGCGACAAAGAGCGAGATGTCCTCCATGCGCAGCACCATTTCGGGATGCTTTTCAAAGGGCTCCTTCGCCGTGTCTTCGTTGTTTTTCGAACAGACGCAGAGAATGACCCCGCGCTTTCTCAGTTCTTTGAGCCAGCGTTGCAGTTCGCTGAACGCGTGCCCCTGACCGAGTTCTCCGATCTGGATGCCCTCCAGCCCGTCGTCGCCGATGACGCCGCCCCAGAGCGTATTGTCGAGATCGAGGATGACACACTTTTTGAACCTGCCGATGAGCGCCTTGACGACGGAGACCGCCTCGAAGGCGAGGCGGGGCAGCGCCTCCATGGAGAAGGGCATCTTGGCGATGGCGTACAGCTTCGGGTCGCGGAAGCGCTCCAGCCCCATCCTGCGGCAGACGCCGTCCGTGTCCACGGGATAGACGTTTTTGACCGCTCGGAACCCGTCGGAAAGCAGGCAGTTGAGCTTCTTCACCTGGCAATAGAAGGACGTCTCTTCCTTGAGCGCATAATTGCCGAAGACATTATCGTCCGTCTCCGCGAAGGTGAATTGCAATACGGACGCATGCAGGCGCGCGTTGACGCGCTCCCAGTAGCCGCGGATGCGCTCGTGCGTCGAAGCGGCAAAATTCGCCCTGTCCTCGCATTCGCAATATGCTTCGTACAGCTTTTCCGTGCAGAGACAGAAGATGACCGCCTGCGGCGCGAAGGCGTACAGTTCCGAAGCGGGGTCGAGCGTCTGCGCCTCGATCTGATTGTAATCCGCGTCGAAAAGTTCGAGCGCGATGCCCTCTTCATAGGCATAGCCTTTGAGCGCCGTCGCGAGGTGCTGCGTGGCGCAATCGCCGAGCAGAGCCGCCTTATAGCGCGGCAGCGCCGACATATCTTTTTTACAGTTTTTTTTCAGTTGCAGAAAATCCATAAAAGCCCCTCATGCCTGCCCCAGATACGGAAGCAGATCTTCATACAGGTTTTGCGTGTACAGTTCCATGCCGTAACTGTTCATATGAATGGCGGTATCGTACATATAGCCCTTCGCATAGAAGCCGTCCGACCACTTCTCGCAGATGAGCGGCGCGTCGAACACGGAACGAAACCACGCCTCGAACGCCGCAAGCTCTTCCTCCGTGTTCGTGACCTTCGCGTCGTACACGGCGGCGCTCGTCAAAAGGAAGGCTGCCCCGCGCTTCTCGCAAAAGCGCGTGAACGCGTTGACGCGGGAGATGTCGAGATCGCTGTACATTCCCACCCAGAAAGAGCGGGGATCGGACGCCTCGAGGGATTGCGTGTACCTGCCGCGCGGGCGGAAGTACGTCATGTTTCCCGTCTCGTCGAAGGCATCCGCCTTATAAAAGTCGTTGCCCTCCGGCTCCGTCATGTTGCCCTTCAGAAACTCCGTCACCTTCTTGGCGCATCTGTCTTTGAGGCGCGAGAGCGCGGAGAGCGGATGTCTAAGCAGAAAATCAAAGTAAAGATCGGGTTCGTTTTCCAACGAGAGCAGAATGAGATCGGCGCCGTACCAGAAGGAACTGTACCCCGTAAAGGGATTGACCACGATGTCGCCCTCGTTGATGTACGGCTTGGCGAGTTCAAAAATGTATTCCTTGCCCATGCCTCCCTGCATGCCGAGCGTATAGCAGGGCATGCCCGTGAGCGCGGAGAGCTGCGCCGAATCCACCGAAAACGCCATGCAGGAGTCCCCGAGCACGAGAATTTTCGGCGTGTCCGGGTCGCTGTTTTGCAGGGCGCGGTACTGCTTGACGAGCCCCTTCTGATAGTTGCCCGCATAGTAAGAAGGAAGCCCCACCCAGACGAAAGACGAAGCGGCAAAGAACAGTACGACCGCCCCCGCGAACGCGAGCGCCGCCTTGCCGATGAATGCAAACAGTCGTTTCATCTTTGCCTCCCTGCCGCCTGCCTATGTGAGATACGGCAACAAATCTTCGTACAAATTCTGCGTATACGCGCTTGCACCCGCGCTGTTGAGATGCCTGACCCCGTCGTAGAGATCTTCATAGGCGACAAACCCGTCCGACCACTTCTCGCAGATGATCGGCGCGTCGAACACGGAACGCGCCCAGGCGTCGAACGCCTCCAGCTCTTCTTGCGTGGAACCGATGTTGTTCTCATAGACGGGAGGGCTGGTCAGAAGAAACGTCGCGCCCTTTTCTGCGCACTCCGCATAAAAATCGTTGACAAACGCGATCGTCTCCTCCGAAAAAAATCCGGGCTTATACACGGTCTTTGCCTGCGCGTCCGAATACGCCTTGCTCACGATCGTCTTGCGCGCGAGCGAAATGTTGCCGACTTCGTCGAACGAACTGAGAGAATAAGTACCCGTGACGTCAGGCGCGCCCGTCAGGCAATAGTAAAATTTGACGGCGGCGCGCTCCGAACCGCGCTTGAAAAGCTCGAGCGGATGCGCCAATACATACTCGAAATAGAGCTCCGGCTCGTTTTCCGTCGTAAAGAGGATGAGGTCGGTGCCGTAATATCCCGCGCTGTAATTCGTAAACGGCGCAACCACGATGTCGCCTTCGCGCACGAATTTCGACGCCTCTTCGTAAATATATTCCTCGCCGATCCCCGCATGCACGCCGAACGTATAGCAGGGCAATCCCGTCAGGGCGGAAAGCTGCGCCGAATCCACCGAAAACGCCATGGACGAATCCCCGAGAACGATGATCTTCCGCTCATTCGGATCGCTCTTTTCGAGCGCCCGATACTGCAAGAGCAGACCTTTCTGAAAGGAATCTTCGTAACAGCTCGGGAAATACAGCCAGACCACCGAGATCGACGCAAAAACCAAGAGAAAACCCAAAACGACGCAGGCAAGAAGTTTTGCCGAAAATACGATCACTTTTAACATTGGCAGCCTCAGAATTGAAAGTAAAGGAATTGACTTGCGTCAGCTTCGCTGTACGCGCCGAAGAACAGGATCGCCACAATCAGCAACAGGCAATAAGCCATGCGGGGCAGCGATCTTTGCATGCCCAAGGCGGGCTTTTCCTTTCGCAACGCGCGATATAGATCGACGGCGAACAGAACGAGCGTGCCGAACAGCGCGCAGACGATGCCGTAGTCGTGCTCCGCCCACATCGTGCTGAGCGCCTCTTTGGCGAGATCCGCGCCCGCAAACAGATTGGTCAGCCACTCCGCAGTGATCGAGAGATCGCCCGGCGCGAAGATCAGATATCCGAAGCATACGATCGCAAACGTGCGGAGCACGCGGAAGAGAGCGAATGGTTTGCTCTTTGCCACCGCGCCGCATTTCTTCTCAAACGCGGCATAGACGGGTTCGAGAACCGTCGAAGCCGTAATGATGATCCCGTAAAACGCGCCGTGCAGAATGTAGCTCCAGTCTGCGCCGTGCCAAAGTCCGATGAGCAGCCACGTGACCATGAGCGAGATCGCCGTCGGCAGCGCCGAAGAGAGATGCTTGTTCTTTTTGAGGGACTTTCTCAGCTTCGTCAGTCCCTTTGAGCGCAGAACGGGATAAAAGACGTAATTGCGGAACCATGCGCCGAGGGAAATGTGCCATCTGCGCCAGTACTGCGCGATGCTCGAAGAAAAATACGGCGTGTCGAAGTTTTCCGCCATGCGGATGCCGAGCATCTCCGAACAGCCGATCGCCATATCCATGTAGCCCGAAAAGTCGGCATAGAGCTGAATTGCATAACCGATGCCGATGAGCACGACGATGACGCCGTACGCTTCCGACTCCCCCGAGATGTACGGCGTGAGCAGGACGGAAAGCTGCGAGGCGATCACCCACTTTTTGAACAGTCCGAACAAAAAGCGCACCAGGCCCTTTTCCGCGCGCGGCGCGTCGAAGGTGCGCTCTGCATAGATCTGCGGCGCCACCTCCTCATACTCCTCGAGGGGACCTTGCAACACGTGCGGAAAATAGGAAATATAGAGCAGATACAAAAAGAAATTTCTCTGCGGGGGATATTTGCCCCAGTACACGTTGGCAAGGTAGCCCACGTTCTGGAAGGTATAGAAGGAAAGACCGAGCGGCAGGATCCACGAGACGGACAGAGAAAGTTCGCCGCCCAGCCACGCCGCGACGGCGTTGACGTTCGAGAGCACGAAGTTCGTGTATTTGAGCAGGGCGAGCAATCCCACCGCAAACACGATCGCAAGCGTCAGATATACGCGCTTTGAGCGGAGCGCCTGCGCGCACAGCTCCTTTTTCTTTGCCTTATCCGCCTGCGCGATGTCCGCCTGTAATTGCCTCTCTCGCTTTTCGATCGCCAGGGACGCCAGATAGACCGCGAGCGAAGACCCGCACAAAAACACAAGATTCAGCGGGGACGCCCACGCATAAAACACAAGGTTGGCGATCAGAAGCCACCACTTCTGCAGCCCTTTCCCGCGCGTGAAAGGAAAATACGCCAGCGCATAATATACCAGGAACACAATGCAGAAAAAAATAAGAAAGTCTATCGTGGTAAAAGCCATTATTTCCCCTTCTCCTTTTCTTTGATATCGAACATTATACCACAGAGCGGGAAGAGAAATCAACTGTTTGCGCGGAGTACAAAAAAACCGCCGCATGAAACAAATTCATGCGGCGGTACAGCTTATCTTATTGCCAATCGACCACGTTGACCCAGCGGGAAAGGAACTCCGCCTCTTTCTCATGGTGACGTTTGGGATACGTTGCCGCAACGATGGGCAGGAAGCCCTGGACATAGCGGATGTCCGTACCCGTCTTTTCGCAGTACAGTTTGAGATACTTTTCCGCGATCTCGTCCTGACCCTGCAAAATAAAGTTCAGATACGCGCGTGCGGTGTCCGCCGACGCGTTGCCCTGCGTGGCGTGCGCCCAGTCGATGATATAATGCCCGCCGTCTGCCGTCATGATGACGTTGCTCGGCGACAGGTCGCCGTGACAAAGTTTGTTGTGCTTGGGAAGTCCGTCTACCCGCATGTGCAGATCGTAGCGCACCGCCTGGGGATAACCGCTCGCCGAAATCCTCGCATGCATCTTATCTTTCAGACGGGGCAGCATCGGCACGCGCTTGCTGTTGATCTCCATCTGAATGTCCACGAACAGAGAGAGGTACTCGTCTTCGCGCTCGGGATGCTGTTTGATCAGCACGTCCAGAGGCGTCCCCTCTATGTATTCCTTGCGGATCGCCCACTTGCCGTCCAGGCAAGAAACTTCCAGAATTTTGGGAACGCGCAGATCGGTCTCCTCCACTCGGGCGCTGTTGAGCGCCTCGTTGAGCACGTCTGCCTTGGGGTACGATTCGTCAAACGATTTTACCAGCGTATCTCCGTCGCGATAAACGGTCTTTGCTGCGCCTTGTGATAAAACTTCCATATCTATTTTCCTCCTTCAATCGCAATTCCTCATTGCGGATTTATCCCTCATACAACGTCATTATATACCCGAACTTCAAAAAATTCAAGAGGATTTATAAAAAAATTTCAAAAAAATTGAGAAAAATTCGCAAAAAATAAAAGCGGATGACATCATCCGCCTTTATTTATACGATCGTATCCAGAATTTCGTAAAATTCGACCTTCTCGTTGAGCGCGTTGAGTTTCCTTCCCTCGTTCGAATAGGCGTTGTCCTCGTTCATGCGCACCCTGTTTTTCGCGTTCACGAAGCGATTGACCTGCACGAGCAGGAAGACGAGCGAACAGAGGAAAATCACCGCGGAAGCGATCGCCCCTGCGAGGATGAGCCCGCCCGACGTCCTGTAGATGAAGGGGAAGAGAATCAATGCGAGCGCGAGGCACACCGCGCACACCGCGCCGCTGATAAGCGTCTTTTTGCGCGCGTCCCTGTACGCCTTGCCGAATGCCTCTCTGCGCTCCGCGCGCTTCGCTTCGACGGCGCGCTGCACGGGATCGCGCTCCGCGCGCAATTCTTCGAGTTTTACGCGTACCGCCTCGCCGTAAGCGGCGGAAAACGCCTCCCGCTCCTCCACTTCCGAAACGCGAAGCTCGTCGAGCGGCTCGCGCAGGCGGTCGAGATCTTCCGCCTCCGTAAATTCCGCCGTCCCTGCCCGCAAAATGCCGACCAATATTCCTGCCGTCGGGCCGAGATATTCCCGCGCGGAAAAATAATCTTCCTCCGCCTCTTCCGTTTCGCCCTGCGCCAGATGCGCGTCGGCGGAAGCGAGCAGTTCCTGCCCCTTCTCAAGGATCTCGCGCTGCTTTTCTTCCTGTGCGCGGCGATAGGCGAGCGCCTCTTCCGGACTGAGGGAAGCGAGCTCTTCGTCGTCCTCTTCCCCTTCTTCCGTCATCTCCAGTTCGAGTTCTTCTTCCGTCTCCTCGCCGTCTTCGCTTTCCGTCCTCCGCTTTACGCGCAGACCTTCTTCCATATCAATCAATCTTTCTTCCATCTCTCACCTCTGTGTATCCCGCCTCCCGCAGCTCTTCTTCGGAAAGTCGGAAGGGATTTTTCCATGCGATCGTTTGCTTCGGCACGATCGTCTTCGCCGTCAAGGCGCGGCATGCGCCGCGGTATCGGCTCTTCGCCCATTCGCAGAACGCGTCGTTCTCAAACAGGGCGAACACGCAGCTGCCCGACCCCGTCATGCCCGCCCCGTAGGGCGAAAACGACTTCGCCTCTTCCAGCGCGCGTGCCACGGCGGGCTGAAGCCTTGAAGCAGGCGCCAAAAGCGAATTGAAGAGATTCGCCCCGAGCTCCTCCGCCCTTCCCGAAAGCAGCGCCTGCACACAGCGCTCCGTCTGTCCTCCGTCTGCGTCCGGCATCTCGTCGTAAAGGCGGTAGCACTCCGCCGTCGATACGCCCTCCCGCGGGAGCAACAGCAGGAGCCACAGCGTCTCGGCGCAAGGAAGCGGCGTCACCCGCTCCCCTCTGCCTTCAAGCAGAGCATAGCCGCCCTTGAGCATGTAGCCCGTATCGCTTCCCAGCGCGTCAGCCAGCTCTTTGAGCTCTTCGTCCGTACCCACGCCGTAGAGCTTGCGCATGCCGCGCAGCACGCCCGCCGCATCCGCGGAAGAGCCGCCCAGCCCCGCGCCCATCGGGATATCTTTGTAGATCGAGATATCCGCCCCGTCGGTGCCGAAACGCTCCGAAAAGAGCTCCGCGGCGCGCAGGGCGTTGTTTTTCTCGGGCGGGATGCCTTCGCTCCCCAAACCGTGCATGGTGACGCGGGAAAGTTTGCGTCTGGTCAAAAAGATCGTATCCGACAGATCGATGCTTGCCGCCAGGCTCCTGAGCGTATGATATCCGCCTTCGCGCCCCGTGATATTGAGCGACAGATTGATCTTAGCGTACGATTTGATCCTTACCATGTCGCTATTTTAACACACTTTCCGCTTAAACACAAGGGAAAACGATCATTTTTTAAAAGGAAACTTCCTTTCTGCGATAGATGACGATGCGCTCCTTGCCCGTCAGCGGATAAGTCAGTTCGGGATTGCACCGCTCCACTTCCTGCGGACTTTGCCGCAGGCGCTTTGCGGTCTCCCACAGCCCGTCGCCCGCGCAGGGGAGATACACGCTGATCGCCGCCGCATTCGGCGCATACGCCTCGCCCTCGCAGCAATCCACGATGCGCTCGCTCCTCTCTTTGCCGGACACGGTGACGACGCCCTTCAGCGTCGCCTCCGCTTCCGCCTCTCCCTCGCGCCGCTGGGAAATTTTCAGCCCGCACGCCAGCAGAGAGACTTCCCCCGCCTCTTTCGCGTCGAACGAAAACGGAAGGGTAAACTCCGCTCCCTTGCGGAATCCGTCTTTGTCCGCGACGATCGCCTTCGCCGCGATCGTCCCCTCGATCTTGCCGCCCTCCGCCCTGCCTTTGGCTTCGGCGGAGACGATCGTCTGCACGGAGGAGGAGAAATCGAGAGCGACGGTGCAGGCGCACGTCCCCGAGACGCGCTCCGTCAAGGCGATCTGACGCACGGGGACGGAAAGCTCCCGCTCCTCCCGCAGGCAGGTGAGCTCGCACGATTCGGAAAAGGCGTCCGTCACCGCGGGGAAATAGGAGCGCTCCCACACGCCTCCCGAAAATTCTACGGTAAATTCCGCCAGGAGAGACGTCTTGCCCTTCTCCTCGTCGGTATTTGCGGAAATTTTTGCGCTGCGCAGCGCCGCATCCACGCGGGCGGGAACCTTCTGCGCCGCCGCCGCGCAGGGCAGTTCCGCGCGGAAAGGCACGAGCCGCTCAAACGAAGTCAGGCCCTCCTCCCGCAACGCGGAGATGAGAAGGTTGATCTTTCCCTCGACCGTGACGAACCCGCCGCCGCATTCGGCGCGTTCGACGAGGATCTGCTCGGCGTGCGACAGCACGTCGTTGAGATAATCCGTTTCAAACTCGTCCTCCGCCTCGATCGTCCCGCTGCAAAAGACAAAACGGCTCGCCGCGATCTCCTCTTTGCGGCAGATCGCGTCCGTATCCGCGAGATAGCGCAGCTCCGACGGCGCAAAGATCTCGACGGCAGCGGACACGATCGCCGTCGCATACACGCTTCCGTTTTCGCGGCGCACGGACGTCTTTGCGACAAAGAGGCGCAAATTCCCCTCGTGCGAAGGCGCGAGCGAAGGATCTTCTATCGCATGGGAAAATTCCGCCCCCCGTTCGATTCTGTGCAGCTGACCCTCCGCGTCTTCGCAGATGACGGAAAAGAGAACCTTCCCGCCGTAGCGGAACTCGCCCGAAAGGATCTCTTTCCCCGTGGGGACCGCCGCCGCGTGGACGGAAAGGCAGGAGGTCGCCTCTCCCCCCGCGATCTTGCATTCGACTGCCGTCTGCGCGGTCAGGCACAGGAGCGGCAAAGTGGCTGGATACGTTTCGAAATGAAAATGATGCATATGGCTCTCCGTTGCTTTCTTTCGGCGCGCCCGCAAGGCGGCAGCCGCGCAAGAAAAAAGCGCGCCGCCTTCGAACACGCTTTAACTTATGCAACGTCGCCGCAGAATAGAACTATCCGATCGGCCTCACGCACACGGAACCGCACAATATTTCCGAATACGAATACGCCGTCTTGCCGAGAAAATTTTTGTCGTCGGGCGAAACGGTAAAAAGCGCGGGATATACGCCCGAAAGCGTGCCGTTGAAACGGACGATCTTGTTGCGTCCCAGATTCACGCGCACGGAAACGGGGCAGTTGTAATAGCCGCGGATGGCAGCTTTGACGTCGTCAATGGAATGGGTGGGTTTCATCATGCGTTCAGTATGCGCAAACCTGCCATTTTTATGCAGGAAAAAGCGCCGCCCGATGGGCAGCGCCTGTCTGTTCGTCTGATCAGAAATCGTCGTCTTCGTCGTCTTCGTCGTCCTCGCCGTCGCGCGCGAGATCGTCCGCCTCGTCGGCAGTGACGTATTCGAAGTCTTCCTCCTCTTCTTCGCCGTGGTAGAGGTCGTCCTCCTCTTCCTCGTCGCTGTCGAAGTCGTCCATCGTCACGTCGGGCACGTCGGGCAAATCGACTTCCTCCGTCTCGTCGTCGATGAAGTCGCGCCACCCTTCGTCCTTTTCGGGGTCGACTTCGCTCTCCTCTTCATAGGCGGTCTTCTTCTTGCATTCGTCGCACATCTTCTCGCCGACGCGCATCATGTTCTCGCCGCAGATCGGGCAAAGCTCCATATCCTCTTCCTCTTCGTCCGCAAGCTCGACGCAATCGAAACGCCCTCCCTTCAGTTCAGCCAGGCAAATATCGCAATATTCCTGCTTATCTGCGTCGATGTAATTCAATTCGCATCTCGGGCATTTGACGTATCTTACCATAATCGTATTTTCGCGCTTTTGCGCCCTCCCCTTTTCTTGCAATACATTATATTAGCTCGCTTCGCTTTTGTAAACTGTTTTTTCACTCTGAACGATACTTTTTTTTGATCGATCTTATTTTTTTACACTTTTCGCAAAACCATACAAAAAAGAATTCCCGCTTTGCGCGGGAATTCCCTGTTTTTTCCGTCTTATTTGTCTTCGTCCTGATTTTCCTCGTCCGCATAGACGTCAACGCTCTTGTCGTCCGTCGTGTCGACTTTGAGTTTTTCTTCTCTGACCGCGGGAGCCGCCTTCTTTTTTTTGCGGATCACCGTCGTCGCGACGATCGCTCCGACCGCTCCGACGACTGCCGCCGCTCCGATAGCGATGAGCGCGATCGCCCAGGCGGGCAACGCGGAAGTCTCCTCCTCTTCTTCGGTGAGCGTCTTGACGTATTCGGTCTCATAGACGGCGTCGATCGCCTCCATGTCCGCGTCCGTCACTTCGCCGATCCAGGCATAGAAATAAGATTGCACGCCGTAATCCTTTCCGTCCGCGTCGACAAACTTACCTTCATACTCTCCCGTCTTTGCCATGAACGCCGCAAAGGTATCCTGGAAGTATTGGCTGTAAAGGTAGGTATCCGTATATCCTTCCTCTTTCGCCTGCGCGAGGATCGCCGTATAATAATCGGTGTTCTCGTAGACGGTCGCACCCGTCTTGCCTGCGTCCAGATAATAGCGGTTGAACACGGGGTTGTTGCCGCCCGTCACATAGTAATACGTCATCAGGTTGCCCAGCTCTTCGTACTCCGCTTTGACGTCGGCGATCTCATCTTTGATCTCCTCGTACCTCTCGTTGAACGCGGCGAGGTCAGCGTTCGTGCCTGCAAGCGACATGACGCACGCGTAATTGTAAGAATTGCTGCCGATCGCCTCCGCGTTGACGAAGAAGAGATAATCCCCGATCTTTTCGGGCAGGTACCAATCCGTCATGAATTCAATGTCGAGGATCTGCTGCGCCTTGTAAGCGGGATCGCCTGCGAGCGCATTGTAATCCGTCGCTTCGCCGTTGTAGACCGCACGGTACAGCGTGCTGCCGTTCGTGCCGGAAGCGGAATAATACAGATAGCCGAACTCTCCCGCCTCTTCGGTGTACATCAGCGTGGCGGAGGAAGCGCGGTCGACGATGCGCAGCGTCTCCGTAGAGATGCCCCTGTCCGTCTCGGTCACGTCGGCGCGGAAGATCGCACTGCCGTCGGCATAGAGATAGCTGTGACGGTCGCCCTCTTTGAGGAAGATCGCCGACGTGGACGCATTCGTCGTGGAATAGGCGACGATGTCGTTGTAGGCGCCCGCGTCCGCCGCAGAAGTGTCCGCATTGCCCGAGACCGCGTTCCAGCCGTCCGCCTGCACCGTCTCGTCCGCGAGATAGAACAGCCAGCCGCCGTCGCCCTCGGATTCCGTCTTATCGACGTAAGAGCGCGTATAGTACAGTCCGCCGTTCGCATAGCCCACCAGCGTATAGGTGTAGCCGCTCGGCGTGTAAGCCTCCGTCCCTTCGTTGTGGTTGAACTGCGTGAAATCGCAGTCGGAGCCGTAACCGTCCAGCACGATCGTCCCGTAGTTGACGTAAGGGTACGTCTCGCTGCCGTTCATCTCCCGATAATCCTCGACATACTCGTCGGAGAAGGTATATTCGTAAGCCGCTTCCGTCGCGTCCGCGCGCACATAGTAGATCTGCGTGTAGCTTTCGTTGTAGGAAGCGTCCACGGAATCTCCGACGGTGACCGCCATCGTGTAATATACGCCCGGATCCGTCTTGTTCGTCGCGAGCGTGAAGGAAGTCATGCCCGCCGCGAGAAGGGTATCGTCTCCCGTCTCCGTGTTGTACGAATAAAGATCGGTGTCGTTCTCGATGTGCAGGCAGTAGACCACATTGTCCACTTCGACATAGCGATAGACGGTCGCATTCTCCGAAGAGCGGAAATAGTAGTTCGACGTCGTATCCGTGCCGTCGAGCTTCGTGCTCTTAAAGTCGAGATAGCTGTTCTCCACTTCGCCCGAAATATTCTTGGCGGAAGTCGGCGTCGCGTAGTAAACGCGATCTCCGTAAATATAGATGCCTGACGTATGATCGCCCGCGACCATCAGCGAAGGGACGACCGTTTGCGCCGCGCCGTAATTGCCCGAAGCGAGATCGGACTTCGCGATGCGCATCAAGGAGGCCTTTACGACGTTGCCGAACGTATTGTCGGCGGTATATTCGTCCGCGCCGTTGATGAAATAGTAATAATTTCCCTTCTCTACGACAAATCCTCCGTTGGAGGTCACCTCACCTGAGGTATCTCCTTCGAGCGCCGTCCCGCTCTGACAGCCGACGAGCGGCGTGCAGGCAAGCCCCAGCGCGCAGGCAAGCGTAAGTATTTTTTTGATACCGTTTCGCATATAATAACAAACTCCCCGTTCGCCCTTTCGGGCAGAGTGAAATTTCCCTGCAGAGTACTGCGTTCTCTATTATACAACAATTTTACAGTCAAATCAAACAAAAAACATTCCGCTGTCCCGATATTTTTGTAAAAAAGGAGAAAAATTCATGAAAAGTTTTTCGCTGTATCGATTCGGCAAACAAAATGCCTCTCCCCGCACACGGAGCGCGCCCGCCGCGCCCTCGCCCGCTCAGAAGTTTCCCCCTGCGGAAGAACCCGAGCGATCGGACGCCGAAAGCGCGCGCTCCGCCCTGCTCGCCGATTTTTTCCGCCGCCACGAGAGCGCGGCGCGGAGGACGCCGGGGAAAAACCGCTGAGGTCCCCCGCAGACGAAAAAAACGCGCCGTTTGGCGCGTTTTTCCGCTTGTCCGAATGCAACATGCTTTCGGTCCTTCCCGACAAGCTTTCTATCCGACCCGGATGCCGCACCGCAAGCGGATGCGAAGAGACAACAGCGTGCGGCGATCCGAAAGGATACAAATTCAAAGACCTGTCTTGAAAGAGCTCCCGACCAAAAGACAGGCGCGTCCGTCGCGCACAAGTTTCAAGATTTCTCAAAACGGCGAACCGATTTTTGCCCTTCTTCCCGTCTCTCAGACCGAACTTAACTCATTTTTATTCAGTATAACCTATTTGCGTTTACTTGTCAACCTTTTTGAATTAAAATTTACACTCAATTTCGTTATATACTATAAAAAAAAGAGGTAACGCTATGGACGTAATCGAAAAAATCGACCGACTGAGAAAAGAGAGGGGGTGGTCCGTCAACTATCTGGCGATGGAAGCCATGCTGACGCAGTCCACGCTGAGCAACCTGTACGTCAGGCACACGGAGCCGAAACTTTCCACCCTGCGCGCGATCTGCGGAGCCTTCGGCATCACGCTGTCGGAATTTTTTGAAGAAGAGGGCGGCAAAAACGACAAGCGGGAAGGCGAAGAACAGGAAGAAGAGCTCGTCCGCAAGGTCAAAGCGCTCTCTCCGAAAGCCAAAGAGGGACTGCTCCTTCTCTTAAAGGATCTGCCTTCCTGAAACCGACATACGCTCCGCCGCCCCGAGCCATAAAACGGCGACGTCGGAGAGGCTGCCTTCGGCCCTTCCGAACCTCGGCATTTTCAGCCAAAACAAAAAACCCCGACTTGTCCGTCGGGGTTTTGTTTCGCCTGAAAGCGATCTTTCTGAAATTATCTCTTGGAGAACTGAGGCGCTCTTCTCGCTTTCTTGAGACCGTACTTCTTTCTTTCCTTG
>CALVME010000088.1 GCA_944342055.1 uncultured Clostridia bacterium
GCCGCCGTTGTTGCCGCTCCCGCAAACGACGAGCACGTCGTTCCCGTGCGAAAAAACTTCGTCCGCGATCGCCCTGCCCGCCCGCTCCATGAGGGTGAGCGACGGGGTATTTTTGATTTCCGCCGCGTCTGCGCGGCGCATTTCCGCATTCGAAAGACAGCGTATCATATCCTGAGCGTGACCTCCGCCGCCGCATAGGCGGTCCTTTTTCCGTCTTCCTCGACGATGAGCCTGCCGATCTCGTCGATGTCCTCGGCGATCCCCTCCCGCACCGCGCCGCCCGACAACAGTCGCACGCGGCCGCCCAGAAATCTGAGATAGGAGCGGTATTCTTGCAAGGTGTATTCCCTGCCGAGCGCGGCGACGAGCGTCTCCTCCGCCCTGTTCAGATCGGCGGGCGCGCCAATCGCCTCCGCGACGGAGATGGCAATGTCCGAAAGTTCGGGCGGCAGGACGTTGTTGACGTTGAGTCCGATCCCCACCAAAGAGCGGGAGAGAAACGCTCCCGAGAAGGTGTTTTCGATGAGTATGCCCGCGATCTTCCTGCCTTGCACGAGCACGTCGTTCGGCCAGCGCACGCAGGGCTCGAGCCCGAACGCCTCGACGGTCTTACACACGGCGAGAGAGGCGTTCACCATGACGCGGAAGACCTCGCCCGCAGGAACCTGCGAGCAGTGCGTGATCTTCGTTAAATACAATCCTCCGGGAAGGGAAGAGAAGCTTCTGCCCTTCGTCCCCGTTCCCGCCGTCTGCTCCCGCGCGACGACGATCGCGTCGCACCCCAGCTTGCGCGCGTAGGCGTTCGTGCTGTCCACGCTTTCAAGCCTCACCGTCTTCATCTCTGCCTCCCGCGACGTCGCGCGCCGTCTCATAGTCAAATCCCTTGGAAAGCAGATACCGAAACGCCTTGTACAGCGTCTCCCTTTCCCGCGGTTTGCCGCGCATATATTTTTCAAACACCGCGCGCGCGGCGTCTTCCTCCCCTCCGAGCGCATCCACGGCGGAAGCGATCTTCTCCTCTTCCACGCCCTTGCGCCTCAGTTCGAGCGCGATGAGCCGCTTGCCCTTGCGCTTTGCCGCGTCGCCCGCATAGCGGCGGGCATACTCCGCGTCGTCCACAAAGCCATATTCCTTCAATTTTTCCAGCACATAATCGACGACGGGCGGCAGGTAACCCTTTTTCTGCAAATAAGTTCTGACCGAAGCGGACGTCTTCATGGAGGCGGTCAGATGCGTCAGCGCCTTGTCGAGGGCGGTCTGCCGCTCGCTCTCCGCCTGGATCTCGGCAAGGCGCTCCGAAGAGACTTCGTCCCCGACTTTCAGGCGATGTCCGACTACCGCCTCGAGCGTAAGCCCGCAGCAGAACCTGCCGTCCAGATAGACGCTGCAGCGTCCCTTATCCTTGATCTGCGGTCGAATCTCCGTGATCCGCGCCATGATTTTCTCCTTCCGCTCCCTTTTTGACGGCGCCCTTCACCGCTGAGCGAAGTTTCTTCGCCTCTGCGGCAAGTTTGCGCTTCTCCTCTCTGAGCTTGACCTGCGCGTTGTATTTGAGCGAGGTACCGAGCACGTCCGAGATCTCCGTGATCGTCACGAAGGCGAGCGGGTCGTGCTGTTTGATGAGCGATTTGAGTTTTGCGATCTGAAAGCGGTTGACCACGCAGTAGAGCACGGTCTTTTGCGCTTTGGAATAGAATCCTTCGCCCTGCCAGACGGTGATCCCCCTGCCGAATGCGTTGGAGAGTTCCTGTCCGACCTTTTCGGGCTCGGAAGTGACGATCATCGCCGCCTTGGCGCGGTCGATGCCGTCGACGACGAAGTCAAGCGCGCGCGAATTGAAGAAATAGGCGACGATGGAATAGAGCGGGAGCTGCCAGCTGTTGAACCACGCCCCGATCGTGCAATAGAGAATGACGTTGAACGCCATGACGAAGTTGCCCACCGTCAGGCCGATGCGCTTGGCAAACACGACGCCGCACACTTCGATGCCGTCGAGCGAGCCTCCGAAACGGATCGCCATGCCGCTGCCGATGCCCGAAAGAATTCCTCCGAACGCCGCGCAGAGCAAGAGATCGGTCCCCGCGATGGGCGAGCCCTTTGCCGCGTCGTACGGAAACGCCAGTTCGAGCAGGAACGCCGCGAGCGAGTAGATCGCGACGACGTAGACGGAATACACCGTAAACGGGACGCCCTGTTTCTTCATGCCGAACAGAAAGAAGGGCACGTTCAGGACGACCAAAAATACCGACATCGGCACAGGATCGCACACCGCGCCGAGGAACATGGAAAGACCGGACAACCCGCTGTCGTACAGGTTGACGGCGGCGAGGAACAGTTTGATCCCCACCGAATTGACGACGCCCGCAGCGGTCAGCAACAAGAAATTGAACGCAGAAAGCTTCCCCTTCATAACACACCTCTTTTTCCCATTTTAACACACGCGGCAGGAAAAGTAAAGAGGGAAATTTGCCGCAAATGCGTTTTTTTTGTATTAAAAGACCCGACATGCGCCGGGTCTCGTCGTTAAATTTGATGGATCCAGTGGTATTCGTCCGCGATCTCGCCGCGCTGAATGCCCGTGATCTCGTCGTACAGCCACTGCGTGATCTTGCCCATCTTGCCGCCGTTGATCTCGTACTTCTTGCCCTTGAATTCGATCTCGCCGACGGGAGAGATGACCGCCGCGGTACCTGTGCCGAACGCCTCGTCCAGCTTTCCGTTTTGCGCCGCCTCGATGACCTCGTCGATGGACACCCGCCGCTCGCTGACTTTGTAGCCGT
Organism: uncultured Clostridia bacterium; assembly: GCA_944342055.1. Taxonomy (GTDB): domain Bacteria; phylum Bacillota; class Clostridia; order Christensenellales; family Borkfalkiaceae; genus RGIG8762. The sequence goes on from CALVME010000088.1 coordinate 2,781, forward strand.
GCTCCTTCAAAAGGAAGATCGAGCTCTTTCTCGTGATGCCAGGCAAGATCGAACCAACCAGCGCGGGCGTGACCACTTCGCCGTCAATGACGAAGAACATATTCATCGAACCGACCTCTTCGACGTACTTCTTCTCCTGCGCGTCCAGCCAGAGCACCTGATCGAAGCCCTTCTTCTCCGCCTCTTCGCCCGCCTTCATGGACGCCGCGTAGTTGCCCAGGCACTTCGCTTCGCCCGTGCCGCCGATGGTCGCGCGGGTATAATAATCCTCCACCAACAGTTTGGTGGGCTCCAGCCCGTGCGCATAGTAACTGCCGACGGGAGAGAGAATGATGAAGAACAGGTATTCGGTGGAAGCGTGCACGCCGAGCATGATGCGCGTCGCGACGATGGTCGGACGGATATAGAGAGCCGTGCCGGGCGCGGAAGGGATCCAGTCCTTTTCGATGCGCAGCAGCTCGTCCAATCCTTCCTGCACGACGTCCGTGGGGAACTGAGGAATGCACATTCTGTCCGCCGAGCGGTTCATGCGCGCCCAGTTCTCCTCGGGGCGGAACACGCCGATCGTGCCGTCCTTCCTCTTGAACGCCTTCATGCCCTCAAAAATGCCCTGCGCGTAGTGAAAAATCGTCGTCGCCAGGTCAAATCTGACGGGCTCGTTCGGCTCGATCTTCGCGTCGTGCCAGCCCTTCTCCGCCGTATATTTCATCGTGAACATATAATCGGTGAAATACTTTCCGAATCCGAGCGTCGCCTCGGAAGCGGGTTTCTCTTTCAACACATCTCTTTTGATAAATTGCATAGAAAATACCTTCTCTATCGAATTTTTTAATATTATAGCACGATCATTTGCCGTTGGCAAGAGGAAACGGGCAGAAATATGAAGATTTCTCGGAAATTTCCGCTCTGCCGTTCAGAAAATCGACGAGCGCCGCCGTCCACGAAGAACGCTCCTCCGCCTTGATGGCGACGAGGAAGCGCACGTCCTTCCCGTAAAGGATATCCTTCACCTCGCAATTACGCGCGGAGAGGAAGCGCCGCACGGCGTCGATCTCCCCGTAAGAGACGGTCACGCTCAGCTCCGTGCAGAGCAGATACTCCCTCTTTTCCGCGGAAGAGAGCGTCTGCACCGCGCCCGCGGTGTATGCCCGCACCAATCCGCCCGCGCCGAGCTTGACGCCGCCGAAATAGCGCACCACGGCGACAGAAGTTTCGAACAGCTTCTGCTTCTTGATGACGTCCAGAATGGGCATGCCCGCCGTGCCGGACGGCTCTCCGTCGTCCGAAAAGCGCTGGAGATTGCCGATCTTGTCCGCGACGAACGCATAGCAGACGTGCGTGGCGAGCGGATGTTCCGCCCGCACGGAGGCGACAAACGCGCGCGCCTCCTCTTCGCCCTCCGTATGCGCCGCATAGGTGATGAATCGGGACTTCTCCACCGTAAATTCCGATTTGTGTCTGCCGTAGAGGGATATGACGCCCATATCAGCCGATGACGATCTTGACGTGTACTTTCTTTCCCTTGTGCAGGACGAACTCCGCGGAAGGCACGGGCGCGTTGACGTCCGTCACCTTCTCTTCGCCGACGGAGACGCCGCCCTGCTCGATGAGGCGGCGCGCTTCGCCCTTGGATTTGCACAGCTTCGCCGCGACCATGGCGTCGACGATCGTCGCCGTGTCTGCGGGGACGGTTGCCGAAGGAAGCTCTCCTCCCTCCGCGCCGAACGCCGCCTTCGCCTGATCTCTCGCCTCGTTTGCCTTCTGTTCGCCGTGCACCATGCGCGTCAGCTCGTAAGCGAGCACTTCCTTCGCCTTGTTCATGCGCTCGTCGCAGTGCGCCGTGAGCTCCGCGATCTGATCGAGGGGCAGGAACGTCAGGAGCTTCATGCACTTCTCGACGTCCGCGTCGTTCGTATTTCTCCAATACTGATAGAACTCATAGGGCGAGGTCTTGTTCTCGTCCAGCCATACCGCGCCCTTCGCCGTCTTGCCCATCTTTTTTCCTTCGGACGTGGTGAGCAGGGTGAACGTCATGGCGAAGGCGGGCTTTTGCTCCTTTCTGCGGATAAGGTCGGCGCCCGCGAGAATGTTGCTCCACTGATCGTCTCCGCCCAATTCGAGCTGGCAGCCGTATTTCCGGTAAAGCACAAGGAAATCATACCCTTGCATGAGCATATAGTTGAATTCGAGGAAGGAGAGCCCGCGCTCCATGCGCGCCTTAAAGCACTCCGCCGTCAGCATCTTGTTGACGGAGAAATGCACGCCGATCTCGCGCAGGAAATCGACATAGTTGAGGTTGAGCAGCCAATCCGCGTTGTTGACGATGATCGCGCCGTTCTCGCCGTCGAAGCGGATGAAGCGCGCCATCTGCTTCTTAAAGCACTCCACGTGATGCGCGATCGTCTCTTTCGTCATCATCGAGCGCATGTCCGTCCTGCCGGAGGGGTCGCCGATCATCGCGGTGCCGCCGCCGATCAGGATGATGGGTCTGTGTCCCGCGTCCTGCATGTGCTTCATCGCGATGAGCTGCATGAAATGCCCGACGTGCAGGGAGTCAGCCGTGGGATCGAAGCCGATGTAAAACGGTACGCTCTGCGAACCGAGCAGTTCGTAAAGTTCGTCTTCGAAGACAGTCTGCTTGATGAACCCCCGCGCGCGGAGGGTATCCATTACGTTTGCCATAAAAATACTCCTTTCCGAATAATTTGTAAAAAAAACGGTCTGCCGCAGCAAACCGTCGTCTTTCTCAAAGAAACTCCAATTTGCCCGCGCCTAAACTGTCCTACTGCGGTAATACGCGTAGAACACGACGGCGCCGACATAAAAACGTGAAGTCACTTGCCCTTTCATGTCTTTTATTATAATCCCGCTTGTTTCGTTTGTCAACCGAAAAAAGGGCAAAAAAACCCGCAGAACTCTTCGTCTGCGGGGTTTTTTGCGTTATCCTACCACGCTGTTTGCAAATATCGTCTTTTCCGTCTTGCGTCCGAGCGCCGTGAACGTCATGCCGACGCAATCCTGATCGTCCAGCCAGGTGCACATGACGGTGCCGTAATAGGTATCGTTCGTCTCTCCGCCCTCAAGGGTGAGCTTGATGAAGTAGTCGCCGTACAAATCCCAGGTGCCCGTATAAGCGCCCGTGATCGAGCCGTCTTCATGCAGAGAGATATACTGTGACTGCGCGATGCCCGTGCCGAGCGTGCCGAGCACGACGAGCTTGAACTGTCCGTCCTTGGCAAAGTGCATGAACTCTTCGTCCGTGATCGCCCGCACGACTTCGCCCCCGTAGCGGTTGGGATTGATGCAGATGTCGCCCTTGGCGTTGAGCGTGTACTGATGCACCTGCGAGAAGAATACCGTGCCCGAAGCGATCCCGAGCTTCTGATAGGTATCCGTGCGCGTGATGTACGCCGCGAGGTTGGTGCCGACCGAATTGGTGAACAGATCGTTGTGTCCCGTCAACTTGACGTCGATGCCCGAGGTCTTGTCCGCCCAGGTGAACGAACCCATGTACTTGTTGCCCGTCTTATTGATCGCGCCGTCGTTCATGACGATGTGCCAATTGACGCCGTAGTAAGGTCCCTCTACCCATTCGCTTCTGCCGCCCCACATCGCATAACCGACGTCGAGTCCGTCAAAGGAATGCATCGAATAGTAGTACGTCTTCTCCTCTTCGGCGGGTTGACCGTTGTCGTCGTATATGACCACGTCGTGCCGCGCGATGACGGGAGCCTCCATATTTTTTCTCGAAATGCCGATGCCGTAATAATCCGAACTCCAGCCGATCTTCTCGCCGTATTCGTTCTGATATAAATTGTATTCGTTGACGATGTTGTCGCGCTGTTCGATGACCTCTTCGGGCGTCAGCCACTTGCCGCGGTTGTAGTTATCCTTTCTCAAGCCCGTCTTGGGATTGAGTTCGAGGATATAGTTGCCCGTGCCGAAGGAGCCGTACGCCATGAACATTCTGCCGTCCGGCGTGGTGATGATCTGCGGATCGATGGCGTTGACGTCGAGATCTGCGCCCGCCGCGGGGATGCAGGACTGCATCAGCACGCCTTCGAAGGTGTATCTGCCGTCGATCTCATCCGCATGGAAGAGCACGATGCACGCCATGGAATAATCTACGCGCTCGCCGCCGATCTCCTGCCATACGCCGGTATCGCCGGGGTGTCCGTCCACGACGCAGGTGTACAGCCAGTATCCCCCGTCCGAAGCGTGCACGATATCGGGAGCCCACCAGGAAGGCGTATAGCCCGTCGTCTCCGTGCCGAGCCAGGCGTAGATCTCTTCGAGTTCGCTCCGCGCGATCTGAGGCTTGCCGACGTATTCCCAATTCAACAGATCGGAAGATTTATGAATGTCGTTGCCCTGATCCCAGCCCGTGGAGAAAATATAATATTCGCTCGTGCCGTCGTCCGAAGCGATCTCGATGAGGGAAGGATCGTGCAATCCGCCCATCAGGCTGTTCTGTCCGCGCGTATAATCTTTGGCGGTCAGAGGATACTGCGTGCCGGGATCTTCGGGATAGGCGGGCGAGACCTGCACGCGCGCCGAAGAGAGCACCTTGTCTTTCGAATCACACACGTTGAGCATGACCGTTCCCGCGCCGACTGCGGTCAGGGTGCCGCTCGCCTCGTCAAATTTTGCAACCGAATCGGCGGAAACGGACTCCCCGTTCTTGTTGACTGCGGTCACGCTGACGTGATCGATCTTCTTATCGTCCGTGAGTTCGAGCCGATAGACCGTATCCGCCGCATTGACGTATCCGAGCCCCAGATTGTCGTAACAGATGACTGCCCCGAGCTCGCTCGCAATGTAGGGATCGTCTTCTTCAACGTAATAATTTGCGTCATATCGGCATCCCGCGAGCGAAAAGCCCGTCATGACGGCGAGAACCGCCGCAAGCACTGTCTTTTTCTTCATTCTCTTCCTCCTTTCCCTTCGGCGGAAAATTCCGCCGTTCGCATAGTTATTTGTATTATACCACAAGCACACCCCTCATGCAAGGTCTTTTTGCAAAAAACAAACAAAAGAAATCTTGCAAAAAACGCAAAAATTGTCTTGAAAAATCAATTCGGATGTGTTATACTCTATTTTGTAATAATCCGCGCAAACGGACAATCTATTATCGGAGGAATCAATCATGCAATATTCACAAGATGTTGAGAGAATGGTTTGCATTGCGAAAGGCCCCAAACACGAGCCTGCGCCTATCCCCGAAGAAGGAAAATGGGTATTCGCAAAGGAAATCAAGGACATCAACGGCTTCACGCACGGCATCGGCTGGTGCGCGCCTCAGCAGGGCGCTTGTAAGCTTTCGCTGAACATCAAAGGCGGCGTCATTCAGGAAGCGCTCGTCGAGACGATCGGCTGCTCGGGCATGACGCACTCTGCGGCAATGGCTGCGGAGATCCTGCCCCACAAGACCATCCTCGAAGCGCTCAACACCGACCTCGTCTGCGACGCGATCAACACCGCGATGAGAGAGCTGTTCCTGCAGATCGTCTACGGTCGTTCTCAGTCTGCGTTCTCCGACGACGGTCTCCCCATCGGCGCAGGTCTCGAAGACCTCGGCAAGGGACTTCGTTCCCAGGTCGGCACGATGTACGGCACCGCAGCAAAGGGCGTCAGATACCTTGAAATGGCAGAAGGCTATGTTACCCGCCTCGCTCTCGACGAAGACATGCAGGTCATCGGATACGAATTCGTTTCCCTCGGCAAAATGACCGACTTCATCAAGAAAGGTATGGAACCCAACGAGGCCTACAAAAAGGCGATGGGACACTACGGCAGATTCGATAACGCATTCAAGTATATCGATCCCCGCAAGGAATAAGGAGGCAGAATATGGCTTTGTTTGAAAGTTATGAAAGAAGAGTAGATAAGATCATGGGCGTACTCAAAGAGTACGGCATTTCCTCCATCGAAGAGTGCAAGGACATCTGCCTTTCCAAGGGCGTCGATTGCGACAAGATCGTCAGAGGCACGCAGCCCATCTGCTTTGAAAACGCAGTCTGGGCTTACACGGTAGGCGCGGCGATCGCGATCAAGAAGGGTTGCACCAAGGCTGCCGACGCGGCTGCCGCGATCGGCATCGGCCTGCAATCGTTCTGCATCCCCGGCTCCGTCGCAGAGAACCGCAAGGTCGGTCTCGGCCACGGCAACCTCGGCAAGATGCTCCTCTCCGAAGAGACCGAGTGCTTCTGCTTCCTCGCAGGTCACGAGTCCTTCGCAGCGGCGGAAGGCGCCATCTCCATCGCGATGAACGCGAACAAAGTGCGCGTCAAGCCCCTCCGCGTCATCCTCAACGGCCTCGGCAAGGACGCGGCGATGATCATTTCCCGCATCAACGGTTTCACCTACGTCGAGACCTCCTTCGATCCTTACACCGAGCAAGTCACCGTCGTCTATGAGAAAGCATATTCAGACGGTCCCCGCGCTAAGGTAAAGTGCTACGGCGTGGACAACGTACCCGAAGGCGTCGCAGTCATGAAGCTGGAGAACGTCGGCGTTTCCATCACAGGCAACTCCACGAACCCCACCCGCTTCCAGCACCCCGTCGCAGGCACTTACAAGAAGTGGTGCAACGAGAACGGCGTAGCTTACTTCTCCGTCGCCTCCGGCGGCGGCACGGGACGCACCCTGCACCCCGACAACATGGCGGCAGGTCCCTCCAGCTACGGCATGACCGATACGATGGGCAGAATGCACTCCGACGCGCAGTTCGCAGGATCCTCCTCCGTTCCCGCGCACGTCGAGATGATGGGTCTCATCGGCATGGGCAACAACCCCATGGTCGGCGCAACGGTAGCCGTTGCAGTTGCGGTACAGGAAGGCATGACGAAGTAATGCACTGTCGCAGATAGCGTATTATCTGTCAAATATCATGATATCGTGGTCTTTCCGAAGACCACGATATTTTTTTGTGCTTCGTTCTCTCCCCGCCGCATTCATGCGAATGCACGCGATGCGCACAGAAACAGCAAAGGGAGTTTCGGAAAAGCAATCGACTCCATAAAACCTATTGCAGAACGGCATAACATTTCTTCGCCGGTGCGGACGATCTCAAAATCCTTCTGTCCCGACAATGAAAAAAAGCGGCACCGCCGCTTTTTTTCAAAAGATCTCCTTCATCTTCTGGATCGCCGCCGCGCGGGAGTCGCACGATAGCTTCATGTAGATCGCCGAAATGTAGTTGCGGGACGTCCCCTCCGAAAGTTTGAGCGCGCTCGCGATCTGACGATTGGTAAACCCGTCGTACAGCATGAGGGCGATCTCCGCCTCCCTGTCCGAAAGCCCGAACAATTTTTTGAGCTTGATCTCCTTGTCGTTGGAGACCATCTTCGCCGCCGATACGATCTTCTGCGCGATCTTCGAAGGCAGAATGGTATCTCCCGCATGCGTGTTTTTGATCGCCTCGATGAGCGCCGCCGCGCCGATGTCCTTCAGAAGATAGCCGCTCGCCCCGTTGTTGAGCGCGTTGAGAATGTAGTCGCTGTCGTCGAACGTAGTCAAAATGAGCACCTTGACCTGCGGATAGCTCGCCTTGATCTCCTTGGTCGCCACGACGCCGTTCATGTTCGGCATGCGGATGTCCATGAGCACCACGTCAGGCACGTTTTCCTGCATCATCGAAAGCGCTTCCGCGCCGTCCGACGCGATCCCGACGACCTCAATCGCGTCCGAAGTCTCGATGACGCTCCTGATCCCCTCCGCGAGCAGTCTCTGATCGTCCGCAATGAGCACACGAATTTTATCCATCTCTCAATCCTCCTTCTTCCGATTGGGCAGGGTGATCTCGATCTCGAATCCCTCTCCCTTCTGCGAAGCAAAATGTACGATGCCGCCGAGCGCCTCGGCGCGGCTGCGCATCCCCGTCAGTCCGAATCCCTCCTGCATGCGCGAAGTGTCCGCGCCCTTGCCGTTGTCGGACAGGAGAAAGGAGAGCGCATAATCGTCCTGTTTGAGTTCAAAGAAAAACGCCGTCGCATCGCCGTGGCGGATGCCGTTGGAAAGTCCCTCTTTGAGGCTGTTGCAGAGAAATACCGCCTTCTCTTCGTCCACGTTCACGTCCTGGATGTCCGCGCGGATGGCGATGTCCGTGCCGTTGGAGGTATCGGCGACGATGCGCTCCAGCAATTCTTTCAGCGTATGTCCGCTCATCCTTCCCGACAGCAGATGCACGCTCGTGCGAAGCTCCTCCAGGGCGTTCTTTGCCTGCAAGTTTGCCGCCGCGATGCGTTTTTTTGCCTCCGCGGGGTCTTTGTCGATGATCAGCCGCGCCGCCTCCGTCTGCATGATGACGGTGGTGATGGAATGTCCCGCCGTGTCGTGAATGTCCTTCGCGATCTTCTGCCGCTCCCTGATCGCCGTCGTCTCCTCGAGCTTTTCGTACGCCTCCTGCAGATTTTCGTTGCTCTTATCGAGCTGTTCGACGATCTCTTCCAACTCAAAATTATTCTGATACAATTTGAGCGCGAGCGTCATGATGACGAAGTGGATGACGATGATGAGCATGTCGTTCGCGGTGCCCGTGATCGTCTCGTTGTCGATCTCGTTCTCCCAGACGAAGGCTGTCGTGACGCGGATCGCGAGATAAAACACTTCCCATACCGCCGCCATCGCCACGTTTGCGCCGAAAGAGCGGGTGCTCAGATAAAATTCGGACAAAATGACCATACACAGCGTAGAGACGAGCGAAGTGCGCGTCAACAGCGTCAGCGTCAGCAATCCGATGAAATCGATGACGTAACAGGCGATCTTGTGCGAAAATTTCTTCAGCACAAACATTTTGACGATGTTTTCCAGCACGAGCACGCACTCCACCGCCAACACGCCCCAGAACATGGGCATATCCGTGACGAGCAGGATGAACACCTGCAACCCGACCAACAGCAAAAACACCGCCAGCCTGCCATAGAGGATCAGGTTGGAATTGCGAAGAAAACGCTTGCGCTGAACTTTTTTACGCCACTCTCTGTCTTTCATGTCTCGTTTACCGCAAATTTGCGATCGCGCGTCCGAGGCGGTCGATGCAGCGCTCCTTGCCCAGCAGTTCCGCCATCTCGCTCGCGCCGCCGGGGGTGACTGCCGTACCCGTCAGGGCGATGCGCAGGCACCAGAGCACCTGACCGTTTTTGACGCCCCGCTCCGCGGCAAACGCCACGAGCTTTTCGTACAGCGCCGCGTTGGAATAATCCTCCCAGCCGCGCATCTCGTCAAGGAGCGCGGGCAGGATGTTCTTTGCGACCTCCGCGCTGCACTTCTGTTTTTTGTTGTCGTACAGGGCGAGATCGAACGCGCCGTACTCCTCCAGAAAATCGATTTTGGCGGGGATGTCTCCGAGCACCTCCGTCCTCGGCTGCAGGAGCTTCGCGAGCAACTTCACGTCGTACTTTCCGTACGCCTTCGACTTGGCGATGAACGGCTCCGCGCGCTTCAGAAACTCCTCTTCGGACATTTCCTTGACGTATTCGCCGGACAGCCATCTGAGTTTCGCCTCGTCGTAGATCGAGGGAGACTTAGAGAGCCCGTCCACCGAAAATTTATCAATCATCTCCGCGAGCGTCATCTTTTCGCTGTTGTCCTTGGGCGCCCAGCCGAGCAGGGCGATGTAGTTGAGGATCGCCTCTTTGATGTAGCCCTTCTGCACGAGATCTTCGTAGCTCGCGTCCCCGTTGCGCTTGGAGAGCTTATGCTGCGCGTCCTTCATGACAGGGGACAAATGCATGTAATGCGGTCTTTCCCAGCCGAATGCGTCATACATTAGATTGTACTTCGGCGTCGAAGAGAGATATTCCACGCCGCGGATGACGTAATTGATGTGCATGAGGTGGTCGTCCACCACGTTCGCAAAGTTATACGTCGGCATACCGTCGCTCTTGATGAGGATGCCGTCCTCCATGTCCTTGTAATCGACGGTCACCTCGCCGAACACCATGTCGTGATACGTCCCCTTGCCCTCGGCGGGAATGTTCTGGCGGATGACGAAGGGAACGCCCGCCTTCAGCTTTTCCTCCACTTCCTCTTTGGAGAGGGAAAGACAATGCTTGTCGTAGCGCGTCACACCGTTCGCATCCTGCACGGAGGTGTCCTTCATGGAAGCGAGCCGCTCGGGCGTACAGAAGCAATAGTAAGCCGCGCCCGTCTCGATGAGTTTTTTCGCGTACTCCATGTAGATCTCCTTGCGCTGGCTCTGCATATACGGTCCGTAGGGACCACCTTTGTCGGGACCTTCGGTATATTCGATCCCCGCGTCGCGCAGCGTATCGTAAATGATCTGCACCGCGCCGTCCACATAGCGGCCCTGATCGGTGTCCTCGATGCGCAAAATAAACTCTCCGCCGTTCTTCTTGGCGAACAGATACCCATACAGGGCGGAGCGCAGATTTCCGATGTGCATATAACCCGTGGGAGAGGGGGCAAACCGCGTTCTCACTTTTTCAGACATAAATTCCTCCGCAAAATAACAAAAACTTATCGGAATCATTTTACCATATTTTGAAAAAAGTGTATAATGATTTTAGAAGAAAAATAAGAAAACAGGTGGTAAAAATGGAAAAATATTTTAACGACATCGTTCAAGCCATCAGCAAGATCGTGACGTTCGACTCCTCCCTCTCCCCCGCGATCGGAGACATGCCCTTCGGAAAGGGGGCGAAAGATTCCCTCGACTACTTCCTCTCCCTCGCCGCATCCTTCGGCTTCGAGACGCACAACTATGACAACTACGTCGGAGAAGTCGTCTTCGGCGAAGGCGAAGAACTCGGTATTCTGGCGCACCTCGACGTCGTCCCCGCGGGCGGGGGCTGGACGCACGAGCCCTTCGGCGGCGAGATCGACACCGATCGCATCTGGGGCAGAGGCACGATGGACGACAAGGGTCCCGCGATCATCTGCCTGTACGCGATGAAGGCGCTCAAAGACGAGGGTTTCTCCCCCAAAAAGAAGATCAAACTCATCGTCGGCTGCAACGAAGAGTGCGGCTGGGAGTGCATGAAACACTACGCCAAAGTCGCGCACATGCCTAAGATCGGCTTCTCTCCCGACGCGAATTTCCCCGTCATCTACGCAGAAAAGGGCATTTATCACTTTGAAACGGATTTCCCTCTTCCCGACGCCCCCTTCACGAAGTTCTGCGGCGGCGAACGGGTCAACATGGTGTGCGACCGCTGCCATGCGACCGCGAAGGACGGAAAAGAACTCGTCGAGGTCGGCAAATCCGCGCACGCCTCCACGCCCGAATTCGGCGAAAACGCCATCCTCAAAATGCTTCTCCACTTTATCTCCGATCCCCGCATCGAAGAGATCGTCTCCCTCCTCTTTACCGACGTGTACGGTCTGAAGGAGATGGAAGACGAGACGGGAAAACTCACCCTCTCGCCGAACGTCGCGCGCTTTGAAAACGGAGTTCTCACCATCGCTTCGGACATCCGCTTCCCCTCCACGCACACGCTCGAGGAGGTCAAATCCATTCTCGACAAATTCGGCAAGACGCGGCGCGACCTCAACTACCAGGCGCCCCTCTACAACGACCCCAACAGCTTCCTCATCTCGACGCTGCAGAAGGTCTACGCCGAGGCGACGGGCGAGAAAGCGGAGCCCATCGCGATCGGCGGAGGCACCTATGCGAGGGCGCTCAGCTGCGGCGCGGGCTTCGGTCCCGAGCAGGACGGCGAGGAGCAGACCATTCACCAGGCGAACGAGTACATCACCTTCCGCAAAATACGCTTCTGCGCGGACATCTATTACAGGGCGATCAAGGCGCTCAGCGAATAAAACGGAAAGGCAGGAAAAAGAGCCCGAGGATCCCCCTCGGGCTCTTTTTCTTCGCGCGGCTGTTTCAGTTTTGCGCTTCGTACTGGCTGTTGTAGATCTCCGCATAGAAGCCGCCGCGGCGCAGAAGCTCCTCGTGCTTCCCCTGTTCGACGATCTGACCGTCCCGCACGACCAGAATGACGTCAGCGTCGAGGATCGTCGAAAGGCGGTGCGCGATGACAAAGCTCGTCCTGCCCTCCATCAGTTCGTCCATCGTCCTTTGGATGAGCAGTTCCATGCGCGTGTCGACGTTGCTCGTCGCCTCGTCCAGAATGAGCATCCTGCGGTTGGCGAGATACGCCCGCGCGATGGTGAGAAGCTGTTTCTGCCCGCCCGAAATATTTGCGGCGTCCTCTCCGATCACCGTGTCGTATCCCTCGGGCAAGCTCTCGATGAAGCGATCTGCGTGCGCCTTTTGCGCGGCGGCGACGACCTCCTCCCGCGCGGCATTCTCCTTGCCGTAGGCGATGTTTTCGTACACCGTGCCGCCGAACAGCCAGGTGTCCTGCAATACCATGGCGAATTTATCCCTGAGCTCCGCGCGGTTCATCTCCATGATGTTCTCGCCGTCCACGAAGATCGCGCCGCTGTCCGGGTCGTAGAAACGCATGAGCAGGTTGACGATGGTCGTCTTGCCGCCGCCCGTCGGGCCGACGATGGCGATTTTCTGACCGGGTTTCGCCCGAAAGCTCAAATGACGGATGAGCGGCTTGTCGCTGACGTAAGAGAAATTCACGTCGCGAAATTCCACCTCTCCGCGGCATTCCGTCGCCGCTTTCCGTGCGACTTCGCTCACTTCCTCCTGATCGAGCAGGGCGTACACCCGCCGCGCCGCGGCGACCGCGTTCTGCATCATAGAGATTCCGCCCGCAATGCTGTTGAGCGGGGAAGCGTACATCTTCGCATACAAAACGAACGCGACGACCGCTCCCACCGAGAGCTTTCCCTCCACCGCGAGCCAGCCGCCCGCAAGGCAGATGGCGGCGAATCCGAGATTGTTGACGAGCATGATCGCAGGCGAGACCAGACCGTTGAGATAATACCCTCGCCTGACCTTCCGCGCCGCGTCGTCCGCAAGCTCGTCGTGCCGCGCCGCCTGGCTCTCCTCGATGCCGAACGCCTTGACCGTATCGAAACCCGTATAGTCCTCTTCCACGAAGGCGCAGACTTTGCCGTTCTGCTCGCGGAAGAGAGAAAAGTGCTTCTCGCTCCTGCCCGCGAGGACGACCGACAGGATGAGGGAGAGCGGCACAAACACGACGATGAGCGCCGCAACGACGGGATTTTTCCAGAAAATGACCGCCGTGATCGCGATGAGCCGCACAAAACCGTCGATCGCCACTTCGAAGAAGGAGCGCACCGTGCCGCCCAGCGTGCCGACGTCGCTGTTCATGCGCGAGATGATCTCGCCGCTCGGCGTCGCGTCCAGAAAGCTGACGGGCAGGCGGCGTATCTTGTCCGAAATGCGGATGCGAAGCCCCGCCGTAAAGTGCTTGGTGACGCTGTTCGTCATGAGCACGGTCGACAGCACGCTGCACAGCGCCGAAAACAGATAGGCGGCGACGAGCACCCCGCACAAGAGCCAGAAGACATTCCAGTCGATGGGCGTGCCGTCCGTCCAGAACGCGTACAAGCTGTCCGTGAGCCGCTCCAGAAGCTCCGGGCAGACGAGGGAGAGGGCGATTCCCAAAACGATGCACAGCGCCGCGAGCAGGATTTTCCCCGCAAGCGGGCGGCTGTCCGCGACGATGCGCGCAATCACTTGTCTCGTTTTCATAGTCCGCCTCTCAGTTGGGAATCGTAAATTTCCCGATAGACGGGGCAGGACGAAAGGAGCTGTCCGTGCGTGCCCGTGCCGACGAGTTTGCCCTGATCGAGCACATAAATTCTGTCGCAATGCATCGCCGTCGAAATGCGCTGGGTGATGACGATCTGCGATCTTCCCGCAAGATAGCCGTTCAGCGCCCTGCGCAGCCTGCTCTCCGTCAGGAAGTCGAGCGCGGAAAAACTGTCGTCGAAGATGTAGACGGAGGCGTCCTTCAAGATCGTCCGCGCGATGTTCACGCGCTGTTTTTGTCCGCCCGAAATGTTGGTCCCCATCTGCGAGAGGCGATGATCATACCCGTCCTTCTGCGCGGAGAAGAAGTCGTCGATCTGCGCGATCTGCGCCGCGCGCCTCATCTCCTCGTCCGAAGCGGCGGCATTGCCCATCTTGATGTTGCTCGCCGCGGTACCTTCGAAGATCATGCTCTTCTGCAACGCGACCGCGATCGAAGCGCGCAGGTCCGCCTTGTCCGCCGAGCGGTAAGACACCCCGTCCAGAAAGAGCTCCCCCTCGTAGTTCTCGTAAAAGCCGAGGAGCAGCTTGACGAGCGTCGTCTTGCCTGCGCCCGTGCCGCCGATGATGCCGACGATCTCGCCCTCGTCCAGGGAAAAGTCGACGCCTTCGAGCGCGGGAGCGCCGCCGTACGAAAAGGTCAGCCCGCGCACTTCGAGCCTGCCGCGGCGCTTCTTGCCGTTCTGCCCGATCTCTGCGCTTTCAAGCGAAAAGATCTCCGCGATGCGGCGCAGGGAAACGCGCAACTCGGGGAACCAGACGAGCAGCCAGGAAATATTCAGCACGCCGTTCGCCATGAGCGCCGTGTACTGCATGCTCGCGACGACGTCTCCCGCCGAAAGCATCCCCTGCGCGGTCATTTTCATCGCCCCGACCGCCACGATCGCCACCGTCACGGCGTTGATCAGAAAGAGACAGCAGGGATTGAGCAAGCCGCTCATGATATTCGCCTTCACGATCGCGTCGGACATGACGTTCGTCGCGCGGCTCACGCGGTCATGCTCGAAATTCTCCTTGTCGAAGGCGCGGATGACGCGGATGCCCGCGAGCCGCTCGCGCACGATGGCGTTCTGCTTGTCGAACATCTTGTCCGTCAACTCCCACAGCGGGCCGACGCGGCGGGAAATGACGCTTACGAGCAGCAAAATGACGGGGATCGCCGCGAGCATGATGAGCGCGAGCGTCCAGTCCGCGAGAAAGGCGAGGACGCCGCCCCCGATGAAAAAGACGGGGATGTTCACCACGAAATACGCCATGGACGTGGCGACGTCGCGGAAGATATCGACGTCCTGCGTCTGACGCGTCAGAAAGCTCGAAGTACCGACGGAAGCGTAAGCTTCGAAGGTGAGGCTGTTGACCTTGCGAAAGATGTCCTTCTGCAATTCCGCCGCCAGGGACGCGCCGACCTGAGCGCTCTCTTTCGCCACGATCGCCGCCGCCGCGAGCGAAACGATCGAGAGCGCCGCCATAATGGCGGCATAAACGGCGATGGCGCGCATGTCCTGAAGGCGGATGCCCTCGTCGACGATGCTCGTCATGAAATACGGCAACAACAGCGTACAGACCGCGGACACAAACTCAAGGCACCCCATGAGCGCCAGTCTGCCGCGGTACGGTCTGAGCCGCCCGAAAAAAAACTTCATAATTACCTCTGAACACAAAAAAATCCGTTTTGCGCGCGCAAAACGGAACCACCTGAAAAACCTCTGTCAAAAAGGCTGTGCAAGAGCATGGTCCTCAGTTTCTTTTTTTGCGCGCAAAAACAACTCGGACAACGTCCGATCGCTCTGATCCGCTCAAAAAAAGTTATCTGATTCTCATTCCTCCGCCCTCAGCTCTTCTGTTTTCTATCATAATAACACAAAAATTGCGACGCGTCAAGCCATTTATAATTTAATTTTGACAAAGGCGTCCTTTGACTCGATCTCCGCGAGCACGAAGGAACCGTGCTCCCGTTTCCACTTCTTCAGAGCGTCAAGGACGGGGCGCACGTCCCGATAGGGCGGCGCCCCCTCCTTGCTTTTTCTCGCGATCCTGAGCGCAAGGCGCACGCTCCAACCGCTCAGCGGCAGCCACAGCCGCAATCTGCACTTTTCTGCGCGAACGATCAGCGTCATGTCATTCCACCCAGATCTCGACCGTGTCGCCGTCCGACGACGTGATCTCCACGAGCTTGCCCATCACGCCGAGGGAGACCATCCCTAAAATCTGCTTGAAATCGATGTTCTTGAGCGATTCCGCCTTCCCGCCCGAAAAGCTCGCCATGAGCTGCTCGTTCCCGACGAGCGCCTTGATGACGGCGACGGGGAGATTGATGTTGACCTTGTCTCCGTCCGAGCTCAAAATGCGGATCTTGAGCATCATCTTATCGACGTCCGTCTCGGTGGTCTGCACATACTTCGTCTCCTCTTTCTCCTCGCCCAAAAGCTCCCCGACCGAGACGCCGAGCGCCTTGGCGAGCTCCTTTAAAAGCGTGATGTCGGGATACGCCTCGTCGCGCTCCCATTTGGACACCGCCTGTCCCGTCACGCCCAGCCGCTCCGCGAGCTGTTCCTGCGTCATTCCCTTTTCCGTCCGCTTTTCGCGGATGATCTGACCGATCGTCTGATTCATTTTTGTTTCTCCTTTGCTTTCGTTTTGTGGCTCCATTGTACCGCGGAAGCGCGCAAAAAACAATGGAGCGATCGTTGAATCGCGGCGTTTTTTCTCAATTATCCGTTGAAAATTCTCTCAACCTGCGGTTGAATCGCCGAAAAGAAAGGCAAACAGCTCCTCTTCGTAAGTAAACGGCATGCATTCCCCCCGCGCGTGCATGGCGCGCAGTTCTTCTTTGGTGAAAAAGGCGCCGTCGATGGTCTCGTCCGCTTTCAGCATGATCGGCTCGCCCGTGTAGCGCGCGCAAAACACGGTGACGATCTCGCGTTCCCCGAAAAACTCCCGAAAGAGCCGCAATTCCTTCGGATGCTGTCCGAGCTCCTCCGCCGCCTCGCGCAAGGCAGCTTCCTTCGGCGTCTCTCCCGCCTGCACCGACCCGCCCGTCGTCTCCCACAGCCCGCCGTGGTGTTTGGAAAGGGCGCGGCGGGAGAGCAGAAATCTTCCCCTTTCGTCCACCGTCCAAAGGTGCGCCACGCGGTGCAGCGCGCCGTCGGGCACCCTTCCCTTTTCGCAGACGCCGATCTCGGCGCCGCTCCGATCGTATACCGTCCAGAGTTCCATGTCAATTCCTCGGTCTGAGCGTCACGAGCGCGATCTCCGGCGGATTGCCCCAGCGGGGCAGATGATTCTGCACGAGCCCGCGTCCGACGATCAGCGTCGTATTCCCGAAATCGTACCTTCCGCCCGCATGGCGGGGGAATATCCCCTGCCCGGGCGCATACAGACCGTTGATGCCGGGAAGGCGTATCTGTCCGCCGTGCGTATGCCCGCAAAGCACGAGATCGTAGCCGCCCTTGAGATAGGTCTTGAGATAATCGGGGCGATGCGCGAGGAGGATGCTGCACCCCTCAGCCTTGCGGCTCTCGAGCATGCGCGCCTGCCGCACCCATTTTTCTTTTCCGACATAGAGATCGTCCATACCGCATACGGCGACGGATGTCCCGCCCACATGCACCTCGACGCAGGCGCCGCGCAACACCCTGACGCCGCGGCGCTTGGCGATGAGCAGCATCTGCGTCGCGATGCGCCCCGAAAACTCATGATTGCCGAGCACATAGAAGGTCGGGAAGCGCGCGCCCGAGAAAGAAAGCAACGCCTCCGCCTGCCGTATGGAGTTCACGTCGTCCGCAAGGTCGCCGCAGACTGCCACGATGTCGGGAGAGAGCGACTCGATCGCCGCGGGCAGAAGCTCGCCGTACTCCGTGCCGTGCAGGTCTGAAATGAGAACGATGCGGACGTCGGACGAGACGCCGCACTCCTTCGTATATTCGCGCACAACGGGAATGGAAATTTTCTGTTTCATATCCATTTCATTATACTCGATTTTCTGTTTTTTGACAAGGCATTGCGGCAAATTGTTTTTTTCGCCGTCTGCAGAGCGCTCTCAAGCGCACCGACGCTAAATTGCCCCTTGGGCGCAGGGCGCCGCCCTCGCATTCTGCGCAAAAAAAGCGTTCGCCCGCGGCGAACGCCCTTTTTCGGTTTTACTTTTTGCAACGCGGCACAAAGCGGTAAATTTCCCGATAATCGCTCTCTTCCTCGTCGTCGAGCGGCATCCTCTGCACAAGCCCCGTGCATTCGGTCGCACTCACCACGTCTTCCGTGAGATCTGTTTCATCCGTCTTGTCTCTCATATCCGCAGTATGCCGCATTTCCTGAAAACCATGCGGCGACGTGAGAGCTTCATTCGACGTTTTTGAGCGATTCGATCATGTCGATCTTTTTCAGGCTCCTGTACATCGCCAGATTGATGAAGGCAGAGAAAAACATGGTGAGCGCCGCGCCGAGGAGATAACTCAAGGGGGCGATGCTCCTCCCGAACATGATGAGATCGACTTCGATGGAGCGGATGACGTATTGATGCAGAAAAATGCCCACCGCAATGCCGAACACGACACCGATCGCCGTCAGCAAAATGTTCTCTTTATAGACGTAAGCGGCGACTTCGGGATCGTAAAATCCGAGCACTTTCAGCGTGGCAAGCTCCCGCTTGCGCTCCGCAATGTTGATGCTGTTGAGATTGTACAGCACCACAAACGCGAGAAGCGCCGCCGTCCCGAGCACGATCATGACGATCGTGTTGAGGGAAGCGAGCGTATCGTTCGCCCAGTCGACAGTCGTCGAGACGAAAGTGACGCCCTGCACCGCCGACTGTTGCAACAGGAAAGAGCCGAGCTCGTCCTGCAATTCCTCGTCCGCTTCGTCGTAGCGGAGCAGGATCTGGTTGCAACGAACCTTTCCGAAGCGCTCTTCCCAGCGCTGCGCGGGAATGAACAGATAATGTCCGATGTAATTCTCGAAGATATCGTCCACGACGATCGCCGTGGGAACGTTGTCGATCCGCAAAATCACTTCTTCGCCCGCTTCCGCCTTGAGCGAAGCCGCCGTCTTTTCGCTCAACAGCACGCCTCCGCTCTCGATCGCCCTCTGCGAAGTCCTGTCGCGGAAGGTGAAATAGTCGGCAATGTCCGACATGTCCTGCGGCACGCAGACGGTGAGCATCTGCACGCCGTCCTCCCCCTCCGCCTCCACCGTCTTCTGATAGAGCGGCAGCGCCGAGACGCCGTCCCGCTCGCAAAGCGACGAGAGGAGCGCCTCCGTCTGCTCTTCCGAGACGCCGTCCGCAAGCGTGACCGCCGCCTGATAGTGCGTGATCTCGGTAAACTGCTTGTCCGCGACCACCATGATGGAATCGTGCAAGCCGAATCCGACGAGCACGAGCCCCATACAGCCCGCCACGCCGATGACCGTCATCAGAAATCGCTTCTTGTAGCGGAACATATTGCGCACGGTCGCCTTTTGCGTAAAGCTCAACCGCTTCCAGAAGAAAGAAATGCGCTCCGCAAGCACGCGCTTCCCCGGCTTCGGCGCCACGGGGCGCATGAGCTGCGCGGGGCTCTCCAGAGAGATCCTGGCGCACGCCGAAGCGGTCGCGAGTCCCGTACACAGCACGCTTGCGACGATCGCCGCGAGCCCCTCGAAAAGATGATAGGGCACGACGTATTCGGTCAGTCCCTGATAGAGCATGGAATAAGTGCTGACGATGGCGAGCGGGAACACCTTCTCCCCGATGAGCACCCCGACAACCGAACCGAGCAGCGTGGGCAGAATGGCATAGGAGAGATAGCGCAGAAATATGTAACCGTCCCCGCACCCGAGCGCCTTGAGCGTGCCGACGGACAGCCGCTCCTCCTCGACCAGGCGCGTCATCGCCGTCAGACTGACGAGCGCCGCGACCAAGAAGAATATGACGGGAAGCAATTCGTCCAGACTGCCTATGCGCGCCGCGTCGTTTTCAAAATTCACGCAGGAGACGATGGTGTCTCGCCCGAGCACATACCACTGCGGCTGCGGAATTTCGACGGGAAAAGGCAAGACCGAAGCCTGCGCCTTGAGCTCTTCGTATCTGCGCTCGCAGGCAGACGATGCGATCGCCTCGATCTCTGATTCCGCCCCTTCGACGAGCGCCGCATACGCCTCATCGAAACTGTCCTCTTCCGCCGCGCCGCGCACGAGCACGCGCAGTTCGGTATAATAAGGCAGAGAAAACGCCTCGGGACTGACGATCACGAATCCCTCCGTCTTGCCGTTGCCGACCGTACCCGTACCGCGGTCGATGTCCATGTACTGCGGCAGATCGGCAAATCCCACGACGGTAAAGGAGGAGACGGAAAGTCCCTCCGCCGCGCCCCCGTCGCCGCCCGTAAAGGAGATCGTATCTCCTATCTCGTACGAGCCGTACACCTTCAGGAGCGAATCGAGCAGGCACTCACCCTCAGCCTGCGGCGCGCGTCCCGACGTGATCTTCGGGCGGTTGACGTCCTCCGAATAAGAGAGGATGCGGACCGCCCGTCTGTCTTCATCGTCGCTGAGCGCGTCCGCCGTATAGCCGCCTTCCGCAAGGCAAACGCCTTCGAGTGCCGCGACGTCGCTCACGTCCGCCTCGGTCAGCCCCGCCGTGGAAACGACGCGCAGATCCATCAGCGCGTATTCGTCGTAGTACGCTTCCGCCGACAGAAGCATATCCCGCTCGCTCGTGCGCAATCCCGAAAAAAACGCCGCTCCGAGCAAAATGATGAAAAACACCGAGACGATCTTCCCGCGGTGCGCCCGCATTCCCTTCCAGTAATCTTTGGTCAACGCTTTCATCTTTTGCCTCTCACCACTCGATCTCTTCCACCGATACGGGCGTCGGATTGACTTCGCAACGGACCGCCTTGCCGTTTCGCACCTGGATCACCCTGTCCGCCATCGGCATGAGCGCGCTGTTGTGCGTGATGACGACGACGGTCATCCCGCGCTCGCGGCAGGTGTCCTGCAACAATTTGAGCACCGCCTTGCCCGTGACGTAGTCGAGCGCGCCCGTCGGCTCGTCGCAGAGCAGGAGTTTCGGATTTTTCGCGAGCGCGCGGGCGATCGCCACGCGCTGCTGTTCCCCGCCCGAAAGCTGTGCGGGAAAGTTGTTCATTCGCTCCTGCAACCCCACTTCTTCCAGAACTTTTTCCGCCGAAAGCGGCTTTTTGCTGATCTGAAGGGCGAGCTCGACGTTTTCCAGCGCCGTCAGATTTTGCATCAGATTGTAAAATTGAAAGACGAAGCCGACGTCTTCCCTCCGATAACGGATGAGTTTTTTGCCCCGAAGCGCGCTGATCTCCGTGCCGTCCACCGTCACTTTGCCGCTCGTCGCCGTATCCATGCCGCCGAGAATGTTCAATACCGTCGTCTTGCCCGCCCCGCTCGGCCCGACGATCACGACGAATTCTCCCTTTTCGATCGAAAAATTCATCTCTGCCAGAGCGTGTATCTCTACCTCGCCCATCCGATACGTCTTGCTGACGTCAGTCAGTTCTATGTATGCGCTCATGCGTTCTCCTTCTTTGGTCTTTCCCTTGACACTTTTGTATTTTTACATTATAATTTTATACAATCGTAGCATAATTGTCAAATGTCAATTTTTTTTGATTTGTAGTTTATTTTACAGATCGCATCTCTTTGTAAAGGAAGAAATTCATGAAGACCGATCACCGCAAACGGTACACGAAAAAAGTCATTCAGGAGGCGTTTTTGTCCCTGCTCAGGCAAAAGCCCGTCGAAAAGATCACCATTTCCGACGTATGCGCGCTCGCGGAAATCAGCAGACCCACGTTTTACCTGCACTATGAAAGCATCTCTGCCCTTTTGGAGGAGATCGGGAACGAGCTCATCGCTTCCGCCAATCTCCCGGAAATTGCCGCGCTCTCCGGCGACGATTCGGACGGCATCCGCAAAGTGATCGTTCACCTCATCCGCATCGTCGAAGAAAATCTGGAATTGTACCGATTGTGCGTGCTCGAGCGCGGCATGGCGACGCGGCTGCCCGAACAGATCGCCGACGAGCTCGAGCGCACCATCGTCAAAAAATGGTCGGACAACGGCTTGCTCGGCGGAACGCCCGACCGAAGTTACATCGTGGAATTCATCCAAGGGACGTTCAACAGCCTCGTCGGATGCTGGATCGGACGGGGCGAGAGAAGGGAGAGCGCCGATCAGCTCGCGGAAATCATCGAAGGGTTTCTCCTCTTCGGACTTTCGGGGTGCGTGGGCTGATCGCGGAGCGCTGCACGGACGGCGATTTTTCGGCAAACGCTTTCAAAACACTTCGGCGCACGGGAAGGGGCGCAGGCAATTTTGCCTGCGCCCCTTCTGCGCCTATTTGCTTCTCCCGCCCGCATGGGAAGGCAGTCCCGGCGCAAATGCGCCATTTTTCCGCTTGCGAGGGCCTTCTTCACAGCCCCATCAGCCAATACAATAAGCCGACGGCGACGCCCGAAAGCACGCCGAACACGATGATCGGCCCCGCGACGACGAACATCTTCGCCGCCATGCCATAGATATAGCCCTCCGTCTTGAACTCGATGGCGGGCGAGGAGACGCTGTTGGCAAACCCCGTGATGGGCACGATAGACCCCGCCCCCGCGTTCTTGCCGATGCGGTCGTACACGCCGAGCCCCGTGAGCAGGCATCCCAAAAAGATGAGCACGATCGAAGTGCTCCCTGCCAATGCGTCCCCTTCCAATGCGAAAAAATATTGCAGCATATAGCGGATAAACTGCCCGATGCAGCAGATGAGCCCTCCCACCATAAAGGCATGGTAACAGTTTTTGAGGTGTTTGGTGGGCGGGTCGAACGAATTGACGTAATCGATATAATTCTTATTGTAGTTCTGTTGATTTTTTCCCGTCATTTCCTCTCCTCGGAAAGCAATCTTCCCGCTCGTCCTGCGGGCGTTCCCGCCGATCTTTGATGCGCTCCATACCGTTATTGTGTGAAAGAACGGAAAAAATATCCTTTTTTCGGAAATTACAAAAAATTTTCAAAAATCGGGCAAAAGAGCTTGACAGAACTTCTTTTTTTCGGTATAGTAATCAAGCAAGTTCGGAGGCGTAGCTCAGCTGGTTAGAGCGCTACCTTGACATGGTAGAGGTCGTAGGTTCGAGCCCTATCGCGTCCACCAGACCAAAAGACACCCTTATCGGGTGTCTTTTCTTTTGTCCGAAGACCATATGGCGCGCCGAGCGTCCTTTGTCTCCCCCAAGACGCCTTCTCCTTCCGCGCCCGAAGCAATTTCGGTTCAGCGACGCCCTCGCCGCGATCGCTCCCATCCCTGCGCATCTCTGCGCCTGTGCAAACGAATGCGTCCTTGACTTTTTCGGGGCGATGTGCTATCCTATGCGCATGGAAGAAACTGTACCCATGCGCGTCATCGCGCACATCCGCACGGATTTTGCGGAAAAATTTGGCGTGCCGCGCCAGAGCGGCATAGAAGGTTTGCTAGGCAAGATCGTCTTTGACCCGCCCTTCCGCAACCGAGACGCCGTACGCGGCCTCGAACAATATTCTCACCTCTGGCTCTTATGGCAGTTCCACATGGCACGCAAAGACGACTGGTCGCCCACCGTGCGCCCGCCCAAACTGGGCGGCAACGAGCGCGTGGGCGTATTTGCCACGCGCTCGCCCTTCCGCCCCAATCCCGTCGGGCTTTCGTCCGTGCGGCTGGAAAAAGTCGATCTGGAGGCGGAAGACGCCCCCGTCCTCTACGTTTCGGGCGCCGATCTCGTGGACATGACGCCCATCTTCGACATCAAGCCCTATCTTCCCTACACCGATTCCCACCCCGACGCGGCGGGCGGGTTCGCCGTTCCGTTTGCGAGCGCCCTGCGCGTCTCTTGTCCCGAAGAACTGTTGCGCCGCCTGCCCGCCGAAAAGCGGCAGGCGCTCCTGAACGTGCTCGCGCAAGACCCGCGCCCCGCCTATCAGGACGACCCTCTGCGCGTCTACGGATTTCGCTTCGCGGGGGCAAACGTGAAATTCAGGGTCGGGAACGGCACTCTGACCGTAATCGACATACGATGATGTTTGTGCCGCAAAAGAGCTCTGCCGAAGCAGAGCTCTTTTCATGTCTCAAATTCCTTTTCGTGCCGCTTGAAAAAATCGTGCCAGACCCGCACGTTTCTAAGCTCCGTCCACGCGGAGACCGCGACGGGCGTCTCTTCTAAATTGTAGATCTTCGCCCCCGGCATCGCGAGAAAGAAAGGCGAATGTGTGGCGAGCACGATCTGGCAGCCGAAAAAGCGCACGCAGTCGGCAAGGTACGCCGCGAGCTCCTCCTGACGGTCGGGCGCGAGGCTGTTTTCGGGCTCGTCCAGAAGATAGAGCGCGTCCTCGCCCAGCCGATCGAAAAAATAGCGCATCGCGCTCTCCCCGTTCGAATACTCCCGCACGTTTGCCGCAAGATTTTCCCGCACATAGCGCGACTGCGTCTTGCGGCGCGCTTCCGTCACTTTTTTGAGCACGTCGTAATCTTCCATTGTGCGGAAATGAAAGTCCGAATACTTGTTCTTAAGATATTCCTCAAATATTTCCTCCCGCTTCTCGTCGATCCCCGCGTTCAACCTGCGCAGATCGAGCATATAGGAGAAGACGTCGTCGCTCGTGACGATGCGAATCTCCTTGGGTCTGCCGTTCCATTCCGCACGGCAGAGTCTGACGTAATCCTCGTAAAAATTAGAGCGGTTGTACGGCGCCTCCCGCTCGGCGCCCGCCTTCTCGGCAATAACGTTGAGCGCCGTGGACTTTCCCGTGCCGTTCCCTCCGTAGAGGACGGTGAGCGGCTCAAAATCGATGCGGGAAAACTCCCTCGCAGACAGGACCTGAAAGGGGTAGAACGTGCGATAACACTTGCGCTTGATCCCCAAAAGATAATCGAATTCCCGATCGGCGTCAGGAAACGTAATGTACCTGAGATAGACCATGTCTTCCCCTTCCTCCTTTTCTCTATGATAGCACAGCGAGAGAGGGCTGTCAACGAAAAAGGAAGAGGGAAAGGCCCGCGCCTCACCCTCTTCCTTTACTTTCAGTCGGCTTCTTTCTGTCCGGAACCGTCGCAGCACATGCGAGAAAGTTTATCGTCCAGCATCTGCTCGAATTTCTCGCTCATCTCGGTCTGTCCCTTGCGCACAAGCTGTCTCGCTTTATAGTTGTTCGCGACGATGAGGGCGCCGCCCACCATACCGACGGCAAGCCCGATCAAAAACTTTTCCATACTTACCTCCCGTTTTCAGTATGGTTCAGCTCCTTCTCCTCTAAACAGGTGATTCTCGCCTGCAATGCCAGATTCTGAGAGCGCAGCAGCGCGTTTTCCGCGCGCAACCTTTCGTTTTCCTCTCTAAGAGAGCGGGAAATGCGGTCATAAAGGGAATTGATCTCCTCTTCCACCCGCCTTTGCAGCATCTTTGCTCTCTTTTCCTTTTCGCTTTCCAGTCCCAGCTCGCGCAAGATCGCGTCGATGCGCTCGGGCTGCTTTTTGAGCACGTTTCTGTACTTGTTCTGATAGCGAAGCATCAGCTTTCCGTCCCCGCCCGAGAGATTGGAGATCGCCCTGCGCACGGAAAAACCCTTGTTCTTTTCCAGAAGAATCTCCCGCAAGACGCGGTCGGTCTCCTCTTCGGTAAACTCCCGTATGTTCTCCGCCCGCAGGGATGTCCCGGCAAGGAGCTCTCTGACCTCCTCGCGGTCCGCCGACTTGAGAAGCGTATAATAGTAATTGCGCACGCTCCCCTTTGCCCTGCCGTGTCCCGCGCCGAAGGCGGCGAACAGATAAGACAGCGTCTTGCCCTCGTTCCTGCCCTGATCGATGTATCGCACCAACTCCCTCGCTTCCTCTTCCGTATAACCGTTGATTTTCTGTGCCATGGTTCTCCTTGGGCGCATTTTGCATCGGTTGCGCCGTTTTTTATTTTGACACGATAATGATTGACATAATTTTCTGCCATTATACATATTTTTTATCGTGCGGATATATTTTTTCAGCGAAACGCCCTGCGCGCTCAAAGCAAACGGGCTCTTGCTCGGTTTATTGGATGAGTTTGAACGCTCCTTCGAAGCGGAACTCGCGGACAAGATCGTGCTCGAAGCCGCGCCGCTCGACGGCGGGACTCCCTTCTCCTTTCTGCTCGACGAAACGCTCCTCTTCGACCCGCCCCCGCCCGTCACCGCCTACGTCTCCGACGATTTTCTGGCGCTGTCCCTCCGATTTTTTTCGGCGGGCGGGGTGCGCGTCCTGCGTCAGCTCGAAGCGGAGGGCTGGCTGTTCACCCTGTTCCGGCAGGGTGAACTCATGCTCTCCGCAGAGCGAGAGGGGCAATATTTTGTCAGGCGCGTCCCCGACGCGCTCGAAGACGCTGTCATCTCCTTCGACGGCGCCGTGACGCTGGAAGGGAGCAAAGCTGCCGCCGCCTACACAACGGACGGGGACGAGCGTTTCTTTCTCTTTTGCAAAAACCGCATTGCCGGCGACGCGATCGGCAGACAGATCGAATGCAGCTGGCAAAACGGCGAACTGCGGCAAAAGCTCACCGACGAGAGCATTCCTTCGGACCGCTTCGAATTCGGTTTCCTGGAAAACGTGCGGCTGGGCGCGGACGTGTCGGCTCTGCTTGCGGACGATCTGCCCGCCGGCGCGATCGCAGACTTTCTCGGCTCCTTTGACGCCGTGATTCCCCTCGACGGCGGCGCAGGCATCGTAAAGAAGAAAAAAGTCAACTTATATGAAATAAAAGCCGTCCGCTTGGAGCGCGACGGCAATAAGATCAAAAATATTCTGATCTGAGAAGGCGCGGCTGTACTGCCGCGCCTTCTTGCACATTGTATGTCAATATTTCACGACCTCGACGGACTCAATGACGATGGGAAGAACGGGCACCTCATAGTAAGCCGTGTTCTTCGCCGACGCCACATACGGGTCGAAGGTGTCGATCCAGAGGTTGACTTCCTCGGTGAACGACTCGTCGCCGAGGCTGTCGATATAATCGTCGATCGCCTCTTCCAACGCCTCCAGCACATCGGACGCGTCGTCATCCGCAAGCTGCCCGAACGTGCAATAGCTGTCATTCATGGTGCTCGAAGATCCCGTGAATACATAGAAGAGAGAGGTTGCGCTGTTGTATTGATACGTCTTGTTTTCATCGATTTCGCCGTCGCTGCTGCGCTTGGTCTTGACCCTGGTCATGTCGTCGCCCTTCGGCGTGTAATACATGACGAGGGAACCGTAGCTGTGCTTCTGCGCGTTGTTCTCGACCTTATAGCCGTTCTCGGCGAACTCGCCGTACAGCGTATTGACGCACTCGCCCGTCGCCTGATCGAACACGGACTGCGACAAATTCAGGTCCTTGACCGCCTCGAAGTAATTCTTCTCGGTCAGTCCGCCGTTCGCGCCGCCTTCGGTGTAGGTGTAGCCGCCCATATACATTGCCGTAGAGGTATAGTTGTGTACGCAAAGCCCGTCGTAATAGTTTGCGTCCGCGAGCTCTAAGAAGTGACGCACCGTCTGGGGATACAGGTTGCGATAGAGCGTATAATCCAGAACGTATGTCTGCTCGTTGAACGAGAGCGTGATTCTGACTTCGGGACGATTCGTCTCGCAGCCGGTCAGCGCGAAGCAAGCCGTACCGGTCATGAGCGCGACTGCGCCGAGGCAAAGCGTCTTTTTGCATTTTCTATGAATAGAACGGAACATTATTTTCCTCCGATGATTCGATACCTCTTTATTTTACCGAGAAAGCCGAAAATCGTCAAGCACTTTGAACGGCGAAACACAATTTTCTTTCAGATTTTCACCGTTTTGCCGCACTGTAACGCCGCATGCCCCTATATTCCGAACAAAAGCGCGAAATAAAGTCCGCCGAGCGTGACGGCAAGCAAGGGAAGCGAGATCGCCGCGCCGTATTTCATGAACGTCAGGAAGGTGAAGCGGATGGAATGATCGCGGATGATGTTCATCCACATGATGCCCGCCAACGCGCCGACGGGCGTGAACAGCGCACCGAGGTTGCTCCCGATGATGACGCTGTACACCGAACCGAGATCGGGTGAAGCGCCGAGCAGCGAGGTGAACAGAACGCTCATGGGAATGTTGTTGAAAATGTTGCAGCCCAGGAACGAGGCAAAGCCGTACACGAACAGATTGTCGGGAATCGCGGACGAAAGCAGTTCGGTCACGCCGCTGCGCTCCAGCGATATGATGAGAAGGAACATCGCCAGAAGAAAGGGAATGAGCGGCCAGGGCAACTTCTTGATGGTATGGCTGATCTCGCCCATGTCCTTGTGCCGCGCCTTGAGGCAGATTGCCGCCAGAATGAGGCAGAGCGCCCCGAACAAAAGGGCGATCGGCCACATTTCAAATCCGACGTAAGAGGCGATCGCCATGCCCACGATGCAGAGCGCCAAAAACACGATGCCGATGATCGAAGAGACGCGGTCTTCGGGCGCCTGTTCCACCATCAGACTGCCGATCGGCTTCGAGAGCGGCTTGCGGAAGATGAGCAGCAGAATTCCCAGCGCGGTGAGCCCAGAAAGGATGGTCACGGGCGCCATCACGATCGCATACGTCACAAAATCCACCCCGAACGCCGTCGCTATGTAGATATTCGTCGGATTGCCGAACACGAAGAACATGCTCCAGGTGTTCGCCGCGACGAACTCTCCGAAGATGTACGGCGCGGGATCGATGTCGCTCTTCTGCGAAAAATAGAGGATAAACGGCGTGAATGTCAGAATGATGATGTCGTTCGAAGTGAATACCGTCAGGACGGAGACAAGCCCGTACAAGAGAAGAAAGAGCTTCTTTTGATTCTTGCCCGCCCGTTTGACCGCGACGGCGGCGATGTGCCCGTAAAATCCCGCCTCGTCCAAAAAGACGGAGATGACCGTCATGGACAGAAACAGGACGAGGATCTTGAGCGGATTGACGGCGGTGTTCGTAAAGAACGAAGCGCGGATGTCCTCGATCGTGACAAGTCCGAAAAGGACGGTGCAGAGCGCGCCCGCGACCGCCACGATCCAATAGAGAGAAACGTTCGTCTTGCCGATCTTAAAATGCAACCCGAAGACGATCGAAAAAATGACACCGAGCACGGTGAGCGCAAAAATAACGATAGAGGTAACCATAACGCAGAATCCTACCACAACCGACAAGAAATGTCAAGGAGAACGCAAGGGCAGAACCACTTTTTTGTCGATCTTCAGACGGTTTCACTCAAAACAAAAAGCGGCCCGAAAGCCGCTCTGTCTCTATTTATTTTCCTCATTCAGCCGCAAACTGATCTTTGCCCACGCCGCAGAGAGGGCACTCGAAATCTTCAGGCACGTCCTCCCACTTCGTTCCGGGAGCGATACCGCCTTCGGGATATCCCGCTTCCTCGTCGTATTCCCAGCCGCAAGCTTCGCATACATACTTCATAA
>CALVME010000089.1 GCA_944342055.1 uncultured Clostridia bacterium
ACGAGGACGTAGAGCGCCGCTTCGGGCCCGCAAAATCCGATGTCAGCGCTTCCCGAAAGGACTGCCGCCATCGTGCTGTCGGCGCCGCCGCCGTTGGTGAGCTCGATCTCGATGTTTTCCTCTTCAAAATAGCCCAGCGCGTCCGCAAGATAGAGCGGGGCATAGAAGACGGAATGGGTGACTTCGTTGACTTTGACTACCGTTTTGTCGGACGTCCTGCAACCGATCAGAGAAAAGACGGCGAGGACGCCGAGAAACAGCGAAAGAATTTTTTTCATATACACTCCGGTGACAAGAATTTTTTCATAATATATCCTATGCCGCTCGCCTATGATTTGACAATAAAGGCAAAAAGCGGTATAATGTCGCTGATATAGGTGAATCACGATATGGAAATGCAAAAGACTTACAATCCGAAAGAATTTGAAGACCGTATCTACCGCGAATGGTGCGATCACGGTTATTTTCACGCGGAAATTTCTCCCGACAAGGTTCCTTTTACCATCGTCATGCCTCCCCCCAACATTACGGGACAGCTTCACATGGGACACGCGATGGACTGCACGCTGCAGGATACGATCATCCGTTTCAAGCGCATGCAGGGATATGCGGCGCTCTGGCTGCCCGGTACCGACCACGCGGCGATCGCGACTGAAGTCAAAGTCGTCGATTATGTGCGCGAGACGGAGGGGTTGACCAAGGAACAGCTCGGCAGAGAGGAATTTCTGAAGCGCACCTGGGCGTGGAAGGAAAAATACGCGGGACGCATCTGCGATCAGCTCAAGAAAATGGGCTCGAGCTGCGATTGGGACAGGCTGACGTTCACCATGGACGAAAAATGTTCCAAAGCCGTCAGAGAGGCGTTCGTCAATCTGTATAAGAAGAAGCTCATCTATCAGGGCAACCGCATCATCAACTGGTGTCCCTGCTGTAAGACTGCGCTTTCGGATGCGGAAGTGGAATATGCCGACGAAGCTTCGGCGTTCTGGCATTTGCGCTATTATGCGAAGGACGATCCCTCCC
Source organism: uncultured Clostridia bacterium (assembly GCA_944342055.1). Lineage (GTDB taxonomy): Bacteria > Bacillota > Clostridia > Christensenellales > Borkfalkiaceae > RGIG8762. Next base: position 1,024 of record CALVME010000089.1, read on the forward strand.
GCAGCCTCGTCGTGGCGACGACTCGCCCCGAGACGATGTTCGGCGATACGGCGGTCGCCGTCAACCCCGCCGATCCCCGCTATCAGGACATGATCGGCAAAAAGGTCATTCTCCCCATCGTCGAGAGAGAGATCCCCGTCGTCGCGGACGAACACGCCGACATGGAGTTCGGAACGGGCTGCGTCAAGATAACGCCTGCGCACGATCCCAACGACTTCGAAGTGGGACTGCGTCACCATTTGCCCGTCGTAAAGGTCATGAACGACGACGGCACGATGAACGAAGAGGCAGGCATGTTCTGCGGGCTCGATCGCTATGAGTGCCGAAAGGCGGTCGTCGCCGAGCTCGAAAAGCGCGGCAATCTCGTCAAGATCGAGCCGCACACCCACGCCGTGGGACATTGTTACCGTTGCCATTCTGCGGTCGAACCCATTGCTTCCAAGCAGTGGTTCGTCAAGATGGCGCCCCTTGCAAAGCCTGCGATCCAGGCGGTCATGAAGAACAGGATCAAGATCTTGCCCGACCGTCTGAGCAAAGTATATTACAACTGGATGGAGAACGTGCGCGACTGGTGCATTTCGAGGCAGCTTTGGTGGGGGCACAGGATCCCCGTCTGGTACTGCCCCGACTGCGGCGCGACGATCTGCGAGAAAGAGGATCCCACGCATTGTCCCGCTTGCGGAGGTGCGAACCTCAAGCAGGACGAGGACGTGCTGGATACCTGGTTCTCTTCCGCTCTCTGGCCGTTCTCGACGCTCGGCTGGCCCGAAAAGACGCCCGATCTCGATTACTTCTATCCGACGGACGTGCTCGTGACCGGTTACGACATCATCTTCTTCTGGGTTGCGCGCATGATCTTCTCGGGCATCGAGCACATGAAGAAGATACCGTTCAGAGACGTGCTCTTCCACGGCATCGTGCGAGACGAACAGGGCAGAAAGATGAGCAAGTCTCTCGGCAACGGCATCGACCCGCTCGTCGTCATCGACAAATACGGCGCGGACTCGCTGCGCTATTCGCTCATCACGGGCGTCGCGCCCGGCAACGATACCCGCTACACCGAAGCGAAGGTGGAGGCGGGCAGAAACTTCATCAATAAAATCTGGAACGCGAGCCGCTTTGTGATCATGAATGCGGAGGGCAGAAACATTCTGCCCATCGAGTCCGTCAAGCTGAGCTCTGCGGACAAGTGGATCGTCTCCAAACTCGAGACCTGCATCAAAGAAGTGACGCTCAATCTCAACAAATATGAGATCGGCGTCGCGCTGTCCAAGCTGTACGACTTCATGTGGGACGATTTCTGCGACTGGTACATCGAGCTGACCAAGCCCGCACTGTACGGAGAGGACGAGGCGAAGAAGGACGGTGCGATCGCGGTGCTCTGTTTCGTGTTGGAGAACGCGCTCAAACTTCTCCATCCCTTCCTTCCCTTCGTCACCGAAGAGATCTACGCGCACCTTCCCGAGACAAGTGGCAGCATCATGGTCGCGGATTTCCCGCATTACAATGCGAAATTCGGTTACAAGAAGGAAGCGGCGGCGTTCGAGGGGGTCAAGGAGATCATTCAGGCGGTGCGCGCCGTCAAGACGGAAGTCGGTTGCCTGCCTTCGAAGAAGGTGGAGCTCTTCATCGTCTCGGACGCCAGACGTCTCATCCACGCCAACGAGGCGAGCATTTTAAAGCTTGCAGGCGCTTCGGCGATCAGATTCATCGAATCGTCCGAAAATCTGCCCAAGGTCGTCTCCAAGGTATGCGACATCGCTCAGATCTATATCCCGCTCGGCGAACTCGTCGACTTTGAAAAGGAAAAGGCGAGACTGGAAGGGGAGTGCGAGCGCATTTTGGGCGAGATTGCCCGCGCCGAGGGAAAACTGAACAATCAGAATTTCCTCTTGAAGGCGCCGAAAAAGCTGGTGGAGGACGAGAGAGCGAAGCGCGACAAATATGCGGACATGCTCGAAAAAGTGAGAAAACAGCTCAAAGATTTCGAATAAACGACAAAAGAGAGACTGCAGATGCGGTCTCTCTTTGTTCTCTGTCGATGCGACAGGCAAAAATGTGATATCGGCACAGGAAAATTCGCGGCAAATCTGAAAATTTGCAACACTTCCGTTGTAATATTTTTCTTTTGAAAATATCTTCTTCAAATATTGACAAGGATTGATTTTTTATGATAAAATACAATCGATAAAAAAATATCGAATGTAGCGATTGAGAGCAATATGACGCATACGGAAAAGGGAAACAACATATCGAACGCGACGATCGCGCGCATGCCGGGGTATCTGAGGTATCTGCGCGACGCAAAGAGCGCAGGCAGAGATTATCTCTCGTCCTCGACAATCGCAAAAGATATGGCGATCTCTTCCGTTCTGGTGCGCAAGGATCTCGCTCTCGTCTCTTCCGCGCCCGGGCGCCCGAGATACGGTTTTGAAGTTGCCGGGCTCATTCGGGACATCGAGAAGTTTCTGGGTTACGATAATCTCTCGGCGGCGGTAGTGGTCGGGGCAGGCGGGCTCGGCAAGGCTTTTTTGGGCTACGAAGGGTTTCAGAATTACGGCCTCAACATCATAGCGGCGTTCGATATCCGGCGTACGGAAGAGTCGGTTCGCGGCAAACCCGTGTATCCGATGGAGCTGTTGCCTTCGTTTATCAGAGAGAACAACATCAAGCTGGGCATCATCACGGTGCCGAAGGCGTCGGCGCAGGCGGTATGCAACGCGCTGGTGCAATCCGGCATTCGGGGGATCTGGAATTTTGCGAACACGCAGCTCTCCGTTCCGTCCTCGGTGGTGGTCAAAAATGTGGACCTGGCGGCGTCGCTCGCATTGCTTTCCGGCGAGCTTGCCGGTCTTTTGCAACAGGAAAAATAATTTTTGAGATAGATTTTGGAGGTAGTTATGAAAGACTTCATTGTCAAAGATGAGGAATCCCTGCAGAAATTGCTGACGAAAGTCAAGGCAGCACAGGCAAAGTTTGCGACCTACACGCAAGAGCAGGTCGACAAGATTTTCTTCGCTGCGGCAATGGCTGCGAACAAAGCGAGAATTCCTCTCGCAAAGTTGGCCGTCGAAGAGACGGGTATGGGTATTGTGGAGGACAAGGTGATCAAGAATCACTTCGCTTCCGAATACATCTATCACAAGTACAAAGACGTCAAGACCTGCGGCGTGATCGAACACGACGAAGGTTTCGGCATCACGAAAGTGGCAGAGCCCATCGGCGTGCTTGCGGCTGTCGTGCCTACCACCAACCCCACGTCTACCGCCATTTTTAAGTGCCTTATCTGCTTAAAGACGAGAAACGGACTCATCATTTCGCCGCACCCCCGCGCAAAGAAGAGCACGATCGAAGCGGCGAGAATTGTTCTGGAGGCAGCCGTTGCGGCGGGTGCTCCCGAAGACATCATCGGCTGGATCGATGAGCCTACCGTGCCTCTGTCCGGCATGATCATGCGCGAGTGCGACATGATCCTCGCGACGGGCGGTCCCGGCATGGTCAAGGCGGCATATTCTTCCGGCAAACCTGCGCTCGGCGTCGGTGCCGGCAATACGCCCGCAGTCGTCGATTCCTCTGCGGACATCAAGCTCGCGGCTTCTTCCATTTTGCATTCCAAGACCTTCGACAACGGCATGATCTGCGCGTCCGAGCAGTCCGTCATCGTCCTTGAGGACGTTTACGAGGCGTTTAAGAAGGAGTTTGCTGCGCGTGGCGCTTACATTCTGACGCCGGAAGAGACGCAGAAAGTCAGAAAGACCATCATCATCAACGGCGCGCTGAACGCGAAGATCGTCGGTCAGTCCGCCTGCAAGATCGCAGAGCTCTCGGGCTTCACCGCTCCCGCGGGCAGCAAGGTGCTCGTCGGCGAAGTGGAGAGCGTTGAGCTCTCCGAAGAGTTCGCGCATGAAAAACTGTCTCCCGTCCTCGCAATGTACAAGGCGAAGGATTTCGCCGAGGCGGTGGAAAAAGCGGACAGACTCATCAAAGACGGCGGTCTCGGCCACACCTCTTCCCTCTATGTCAACGTAGAGACGGGCAAGGACAAGATTGAGCAGTTCCGCTCTGTCATGAAGACCTGCCGCGTGCTCGTCAACACGCCTTCCTCTCAGGGCGGTATCGGCGATATTTACAACTTCGCGCTGACTCCGTCTCTGACGCTCGGTTGCGGCTCCTGGGGCGGCAACTCTGTGTCTGAGAACGTCGGTATCAAGCACCTTGTCAATATCAAAACGATTGCGGAGAGAAAAGAAAATATGCTGTGGTTCAGAGCACCTGAGAAGGTTTATTTCAAGAGAGGCAGCCTCGGCGTCGCGCTCAAAGAGCTCAAGGACGTCGATCCGAGAAAGAAAGTATTCATCGTGACGGATACCTTCCTGTATCAGAGCGGATTTACCGCGAAGATCACGAAGCTCCTCGACGAGATGGGTATTTCGCACATGACGTTCTTCAACGTCACCCCCGATCCTACCATCGCATGCGCGAAGGAAGGCTTGAAGATGCTCAACGATTTCAAACCCGATTGCATCATCGCGGTCGGCGGCGGTTCGCCCATCGATGCGGCGAAGATTATGTGGGTCATGTACGAGCATCCCGAAGTCGACTTTATGGATCTCGCGATGCGCTTCATGGACATCCGCAAGAGAATTTACACCTTCCCGCACATGGGCGAAAAGGCTACGTTCATCGCGATCCCCACGACGGCAGGTACGGGCTCCGAGGTCACGCCGTTTGCAGTCATCACGGACGAGAAGACGGGTACGAAGTATCCTCTTGCGGACTATGAGCTGATGCCCAAGATGGCGATCATCGACGCGGATCTCATGATGAACATTCCCAAGGGACTGACGAGCTGTTCCGGTATCGACGCGCTGACTCACGCGCTCGAGGCGATCGCGTCCGTCATGGCGACCGACTTCACCAACGGCATCGCAAAAGAGGCTTGCCGCCTGATCTTCGAGTATCTGCCCAGAGCTTACAGCCTCGGCGCACACGATGCGGAAGCGCGCGAGAAGATGGCTAACGCTTCCTGCATGGCAGGTATGGCGTTCGCAAACGCATTCCTCGGCGTATGCCACTCCATGGCGCACAAGCTCGGCGCATATCATCACCTGCCTCACGGCATGGCAAACAGCCTTCTCATCAACGAAGTCATTCGCTTCAACAGCGCGGAGAAGCCTACGAAGATGGGTACCTTCCCGCAGTATGCATATCCTCAGTGCAAGGCGAGATATGCGGACGTCGCGAGATACGTCGGCTGCACGGGCAAGGACGACGATGAGCTCGTCGAAGCTCTCATCAAGAAGATCGAAGAGCTGCAGGCGGCGGTAGGTCAGCCCAAGACGATCAAAGACGCGATCGGCGACAAGGAGACGGAGGAGCAGTTCATGTCCAACCTTGACGAGATGGTCGAGAATGCGTTCGACGATCAGTGCACGGGCGCAAACCCTCGTTATCCGCTGATGAGCGAGATCAAGCAGATGTATCTGAATGCTTACTACGGCAAGCACGAGGAAGTATAAACTATCAAAAACGCGAGAAGCGCGCCGAAAGGCACGCTTCTTTCTTTTTGCGCATAGACTGCGAGAGAGGTGTCTATGCGTGTTTGTTTGGTGAATGAGGGAAAGCTCAGCGGACTGGGGGAGGAACTCGAAGGAGAGAGCCCGCAGATCGTGTGTATCTCGAGCGTCGGACTCGTCGATTATGAAAAGGAGATCGAGGGCAAAACCGGGAGACTGCGCGCAGTCGCGAAGCTTTCGCAGAGACTTTCCTGCGTCGTCGTCTGCGGTTGCGAAACGGACGCAAAGGGGCTCAGGAGGCGTTCGGCGATCGTATCGGAAGGCGGGCGCATTTTAGGCATTTCGGATATGAGCCATGCGATCGACGGAAACTGCAATTGCGGCTTCGGGCTCAAATGTTACGATACCGCTGCGGGGCGTCTCGGCGTGCTCGTGGGAGAGGATCTGTATTTTCCCGAGGCGGTCAAAGTCCTCGTGCAGAGCGCGTGCGACCTCGTTTTGTGCGCGTTCGGAAAGATTGAGGGCGATAAAGAGCTCGTGCTCATGCGCTGTTACTCCTTCTGCTACGGCGTCTGCCTCTGCATGGCGGGCGAAGGTTACTCGCAGATCACCGCGGCGGACGGGAGCGTCCTTCTGACGACGCCCCGCAAAATCGAGACGACCGAAGTGGGCGGGAAGCGGAGGTTTCATCTGATCGAGACGCGCAGGAGCGGATGCGGGAAGTGATTTTTCGCGGCAAGGCGGAGACAATTTCGTGAAATGCGGACAGAGCGTCCTTCTCTGCGCTCCGAACGATCGGCGGGACATTTTTCGCGTGCCTGACACTTTTTCGGATCGGAAAAGATGCCGGCGGAAATCCATGCGCAAAAAAACATCCTTCGGCTGCCGAAGGATGTTTTTGCTTTCAAAAGTTCAGACCTGATAGGGGGTCACCTGGTAGACATAATAATTCAGCCAGTTGATGTAGAACAAATTTGCGGTGGAAGACCAGTTCATCTTGATTTTTGTGCAATCTTTGTCCGTAAAGTAGGAGAACGGCGGCTTGATGGCGAGACCTTTGGCGAGGTCCCTCTCATACTCTTTCTGGAGGGTATCGCGATCGTACTCCATGTGTCCCGTGACGAATACGCGCTTGTTGTCGAGCGACTTGATGATCGCCGCTCCCGCCTTTTTGGACAGCCCTAAGATGCGCAGATTCGGATTTTTCCGAATGTCCTCGTTCTTGACGGCGGAATGACGGGAGTGACACATGTGGAATTCGTCGGAAATGCCGCGCATGAGCGGTTCGGGTTCGCCGTAATTGAGCTTCTGATGCGCGAACACGCCAAAGCATTTTTCGGGCAGGGAATATTTTTGGATGCCGTAAAAATAGTAGAGCGCGGCGAGGGCGCCCCAGCAGATGAACAGCGTGCTGGTGACGTTCGTCTTCGTCCACTCAAAAATTCTGGTGATCTCGTTCCAGTAGGCAACTTCTGTGAACTCCATGTCTTCCACGGGCGCGCCCGTGATGATCATGCCGTCGAAGTACTTGTCCCTGATCTCGTGAAAGGTTTTGTAAAAACGATGCAGATAGGAAGCCGCCACGTTTTTGCTCTGGTAGCTCTCCGTATTGACCAGGGTGATGTTGACCTGCAGGGGCGAGTTGGACAAAAGCCGCATGAGCTGTGTCTCCGTCACTTCTTTGGTCGGCATCAGGTTGAGGATGGCGATCTCGATGGGGCGGATGTCCTGCGTGATCGCGCGTTCCTTGTCCATGACGAATATTTTTTCCCGCTGCAAAACGGAATAGGCGGGGATGTCTTTGTCGATGACGATGGGCATATCAGACGTGCTCCAGAGCTTGCGCGAGGTCGGTGATCAGATCGTCCGCATTTTCGATGCCGACGGAGAGGCGGACGAGATTTTCAGGCACGCCCGCTTTTTCGAGATCTTCTTTGGAGAGCTGTCTGTGCGTGGTGGAAGCGGGGTGCAAGACGCAGCTCCTCACGTCCGCGACGTGCGTCTCCTGCGTGATGAGGCGAAGCGCCTCCATAAATTTGGCGCAGATATGCACGTCTCCGCGGATGCCGAAGCTCATCATGCCGCCCTGTCCGTTCGGCAGATATTTCTGCGCGAGCGCGTGGTAGGGATCGGAGGACAAAGAGGGGTGCTTGACCCAGGCGATCTTGGGATGAGAGGCGAGGAACGCTGCGATCTTTGCGGCGTTCGCACTGTGCCGCTCCATGCGGAGCGCGAGCGTATCCGAGCCGAGATAGGTCAAGAAGGCGTTTTGCGGGCTCATGATCGCGCCGAGATCGCGGATCATCTGCGCGCGGCACTTGGTCGCGAAGGGCGCCGCCAGGTCGGCATAGACGAGCCCGTGATAGCTCTCGTCGGGCAGGTTGAAGGCGGGATAGCGGGGATTGCCCTTAAAGTCAAAGTTGCCGCCGTCCACGATCATGCCGCCGAGCGCCGCCGCGTGTCCGTCCATGTATTTGGAAGTCGAATGGATGATGATGTTCGCGCCGAAGCGGAAGGGCTGACAGAGCGCGGGCGTTGCCAGTGTGTTGTCCACGATGAACAAAAGTCCGTGGCGCTTTGCGATCGAGGACACCTTGTCGAAGTCGAAAACGACGATGGAGGGGTTGGCGATCGTCTCGCCGAAGATGAATTTCGTCTTTTCGTCGATGAGCGCTTCGATCTCCTCCGCGGGTGCGTCGGGATTGAAGAAGCGGCACTCGATGCCGAGCTTGGGAAGCGTCGTGCCGAACAGGTTGTAAGTGCCGCCGTAGATGGTGGAGGAGGAAACGATGTTGTCGCCCGCCTCGCAGAGCGTGAATGCGGTCAGCATGCTCGCGGACATGCCGGAGGCACAGCCGATCGCCGCTTTGCCGCCTTCGAGCGCGGCGACCTTGCCTTCGAGCGCGGTGACGGTCGGATTGGCGAGCCTGGAATAGAAGTAGCTGTCGCTCTTCAGATCGAAGCAGTCCGCCATTGCCTGCGTGTCCCCGAAATAGAACGTCGTGCTCTGGCAGATCTGCGGAATGCGGCTCTCGCCCGTCTTGGGGGAGTAACCCGCCTGTACGCACAGTGTTTCCAAATTGAAATTCTTCATAATCGTACCTCTCAAACCATGTATTCTTTGAGTTGCCGTTCGGCGTCGCGCTTCTGATCGCGTTCGGCGAGCGCCTTTTTCTTGTCGTAAGTGTGTTTGCCCTTGCAAAGCCCGAGCTCCAGCTTGATGAGCGCGTCCTTGTAATAGAGCTTCAGCGGGATGAGGGCATAGCCCTTTTCGTTGACTTTCCCCACGATTTTGGAGATTTCCCGCTTGTGCAAAAGCAGCCGCCTGTCGCGCTTGGAATCCCGCGTGCTGAACGCGCCCGACCTGTCATAGACGGCGATGTGCGCATTTTTCAGCCATACGTCGTATCCCCGCACGAGGCAGAAGGAATCTTTCAGATTGACGTTGCCCGCGCGGACGGATTTGACTTCCCCGCCTTCGAGGGCGATGCCCGCCTCGTAGCGCTCCTCGATGAAATATTCAAAGGATGCGGCTCTGTTTTCCGTGATCACTTTCATAGTTTTATTATAGCACGCTTCACGCGCGAATGCAAATTATTCGCACTTGCCCAAAAAGGAAAATTCTACCCGATAAGAGTCGAAATGACACGCCGCTGCGCGGACGCGTATCTTGTCTCCGATGCGGAAGGCATGTCTCTTCCCGAGCAACAAAAATTTCTCTTCCAGATAGGCGTAGTCGTCTTTGGGCAGCGATTCGACGGGGAGAATGCCTTCGATCGTGTTGGGCAGTTCGGCGAAGATCGCAAACGAGGTCACGCCCGAGACGACGGCGTCATAGGTCTCGCCGATGCGGTCAGCCATGTACTGTACCTGATAGAGCGCGTCCACTTCCCGTTCCGCTTCCGTCGCGTTCCGCTCGGTTTCGGAAGAGCGTTCCGCCGCTTCCGAGACAAACGTGGAAAAGCGCTTTTTTGCCGAAGGGTCGCCGTCCAGCCACGCCTTGACGATGCGGTGAACGAGCAGGTCGGGATAGCGGCGGATGGGGGAGGTAAAGTGACAATAACACTTGCTCGCAAGTCCGAAATGCCCGACGTTGTTGGGGGAGTATTTCGCCTTCTGCATGGAGCGGAGCATGACGCGGTTGACGACGGAGCGGGCGGGAAGATCTTCCGCCTTTGACAGAATGTCCCGATAATCTTTCGGGGAGACGCGTTCCGCGTTGAAAGTTGCTTCAATGCCGCACTCTTTGGCAAAGGCGAGAAAATTTTCCGCCTTTTCGGGAGCGGGGCGCTCGTGGATGCGGTAGACGAAGGGCATTTCCGCTTCGGTCATCAGGGAGGCGACCGTCTCGTTGGCGAGCACCATGAATTGCTCGATGAGCCCGTAAGAAAAGAGAGGCGCATAGTCGGAAATGACGATCTGATCGTTTTCGTCGAGGTAGATCTTCGCTTCTCTGATGTCGAGCTCTACGTTGCCGCGCTCCCGCCGCTTTGCGGCGAGCAGTTCGGTGAGTTCTTTTGCGCGGAGAAGCATCTCCCTGACGTCCGCAAATTCGTCTGTCTCTCCGTTCAATACGGCGTCTGCCTGCCGATAGGTCATGCGGTGCGACGAGCGGATGACCGATTTTGCGAGCTTGCGCTTTCTGACTTCGCCGTTTTTGTCGATCGTCATGATGCAAGACAGCGCCAGCCTGTCTTCGCTCTCGTTCAGCGAGCAACAGCCGTTGGAGAGCGCCTTGGGAAGCATGGGCAGGACACGGTCGGGGAAATAGACGGACGTGCCGCGCTCGAGCGCCTCCCTGTCGAGGGGAGACTTCGCCCTGACGTATTCGGAGACGTCTGCGATGTGCACGCCCAGCGTATAGCGTGCACCGTCGAAGGTGAGGGAGATCGCGTCGTCGATGTCGCGCGTATCGTCGCCGTCGATGGTGACGATCGTCTCGCCCCGCAGGTCGAGTCGGTTTTCGGCGCGCACGGGTCGGCGGGAGACGGTTTCCGCTTCCTCCAGGACGGATGCGGGGAATTCCTCCCGCAGGTTGTACGAGCGGATGATCGAAAGTTCCTCCGCGAAGAAATCGTCGTCATCGCCGAGCACCTCGATGATCTCGCCGCCGGGGGCTTTCCCCTTGGGGTAGTCGGTGATCTTTGCGACCGCCTTGACGTTGGGACGGATGCCCGAGCATTTTTTGAGGGGGATATAGACGTTTTCCGAGAATTTTCTCTCATCGGGAATGAGATAACCCGCGCGGTTGTCCCGCACAAACGTGCCGACGATCTGTTTGCAGCCGCGCTCGACGATGCCGAGCACTTCGCCTTCGTCGCCCTGTTTTCCCCCGACGGGAATGGCGTACACGACGTCTTTGTGCAGCGCGCCGTGCAGGGAGCCGTGCGGGATAAAGAGGTCGGGGAGGGAGCGATCTTCGGGGACGAAGAAACCGAAACCACGTTCGTTTCCCGAGATCGTGCCGCGCTGTGCGGAAAATTGTGAGGGCGTCCCGTATCGGTAGGCGCCGTCGTTAAGCAGTTTTCCCTCGTCGCACAGATCGTGCAGGATCTCCCGAAGATATTTGAGTTCGGAGCGGCGCATGCCGAGCGCTGCGGCAAGTTCGGCGTCCGTGCAGGGACCGCATTCGCCGCTTGCAAATTTTTCGTATATTTTCTGTTTCGTACTCATATGTATTCGCAGTTTGCGCAAAAAATAGGGCGGCTATCGCCGCCCGAAAATCATCCGTTTAAGACCAGAAACCGTCGTACTGTAAAATGTAGAAGACAATCGCAAGAATTCCGAGGACGATCAGACAGATGGTTGTCCACTTCTTGAGCTTCTCCTCGATGGATTTGCCTTTGTTTTTACCGAAGAACGTCTCGCTCGAGCCTTGAATTGCCTGGATGCCGTCGGAGTTGCTCGGTTGCATCAGAACGAGAACGATCGCGACGATCGCGGCGATCAGCATGGCTACGACGAGTACGATGCTGATGGCGAGGTAGATGTTATAGAGCGCCGCGCTTGCGGCAGGCGCCAACAAATTGACGAGTTGCATCATGATGTTTCAATCCTTTCTTATTTATTTACAATCAAGCCTATTATAACATGAAAAAAACAATTTGACAACCAAAACAGAGGCGGTTGCGAAAAATTATGACTTCTTTTTTTCGCCGTATCTGTTGATGACGAAGATGCTGAGCACGACCAGCGCGAGGGAGAAGAGCGTCTCCAAAGAGAGCAGCTCCTCTTCGTGCAGGAAGAGCGCGGAGAGGATGACACCGAAGACGGGGGTGAGCGATTTGTAAGACTGCACGACGGAGACGGGGTTGTATTTCATCAGGATTCCTGTGAGGGAGAACGCGACGGAAGAGATGAGGGCGAGATAGATGAGCAGGAAAAACGCTCCTGCGCCCGTCGGACGGACGGAGCCGCCGAAAACGAGCCCCACGGCGGAGAGCACAACGCCGCCGAAGAGGAACTGCCAGCCGCTCAGCGTCACGGGGTGCTCGTATTTTGCATAAATTTTGGAAAGGCTCGCCGCGACTCCGCTCAAAACGGTGGAAATGAGCAGAAAGCCCTCGCCGTTCCAGGCAAACGAGAGCTCGAGATCGGCGTCAAAGTTGACGATGACGACGCCCGCAAGACCGAGCAGACAGCCCAAAAGCTTGACGAGATTGAATTTTTCCTGCCGAAAGAGGAAGCAGGCGATGAGGATGGACAAAAATACGCCCGCGCCGTTGATGATGGACGCCTTGACGCCCGCCGTGTGATAGAGCCCGATGTAGTAAAAGATGTACTGTCCGATCGTCTGAAAGAGGGCGAGGGCGACGACATACCAATAATTTTTGGCTTTCTGAGGATACAACAGCCGCCTTTGCCCGACGCTCCCGAGCGCGATGGCGAGCACGCCCGCGAGCGCAAAGCGGAGCCCCGCATAGAGCAGAAGAGAGGGGATCGAGCCGTCCACGGAGAAGAGCTCGTAGCCGATCGTGACGCAGGGGAAGGCACTGCCCCAGAGGAAACAGGAGAAGGTCGCAAGCAATCCGACCACCCAGGGCTTGGTAAAAATTTGTTCGGCAGATTGTTTCATGCGCATCATTATAGCACTTCGGAAAAGCGTTGTAAAATAAAAACGACCGCCGAAGCGGTCGCTTTTCGATCTTTGGCATTTATTTGACGAGCAGGCTCTTGCCGGTCATCTCTTCGGGGATGGGAAGTCCCATGACGTCGAGCAGGGTCGGCGCAAGGTCGGCGAGAATGCCTTCGTGCAGTTTCGCGTCTTTGTATTCGTTCGAGACGAGGCAGACGGGGACGGGATTCGTGGTGTGCGCGGTGAACGGGGAACCGTCTTCCGCGAGCATCTTGTCCGCGTTGCCGTGATCCGCGGTCAGAAGCGCGCTTCCGCCCATGGATAAGATTTTGTCCATGACCTTCTTGACACATTCGTCTACGGTGTGGACGGCTTTGACCGCCGCGGGGATGACGCCCGTATGTCCGACCATGTCGCAGTTCGCAAAGTTGAGGATCATGACGTCGTAGATGCCTTTGTCGAGCTCTTCGAGGACTTTGTCCGTCACTTCGTAGGCGCTCATTTCGGGCTGAAGGTCATACGTCGCTACCTTCGGGGAGTTGATGAGCACTCTGGTCTCGCCCTCGTTGGGCGCCTCGATGCCGCCGTTGAAGAAGAAGGTGACGTGCGCGTACTTTTCGGTTTCGGCGATGCGCAGCTGCTTCTTGCCGAGAGCAGAGAGGTATTCGCCGAGGGTGTTTCTCATGCTCTGTTTGGGGAAAGCGATCGCAATGTCGGTAAAGGCCGCGTCGTACACCGTGAAGCAGACGTAGATCGGGTGCAAAAATCCCGTCTTTCTGGGGAATGCCGTGCCCTTGGGAACGACAAACTCTTTCTGCGAGAACGCGCGCGTGATCTGTCTCGCACGGTCGGGGCGGAAGTTGAAGAAGATGATCGAGTCGCCCTCTTCGACCAGAGCGACGGGCTTGCCGTCCTTCACGATGTTGGTGGGCAGCGCAAATTCATCCGTGACGCCGCCTGCGTAGCTCTCTTCCAGCGCCTTGACGGGATCTTCCGCCTGCACGCCCGTGCCGACGGTGAGCATATCGTACGCCTTTTCCAATCTGTCCCAGTTGTTGTCTCTGTCCATCGCGTAATATCTGCCGCTGAAGGAAGCGATCTTGCCGTAACCCAAAAGGTCGATCTCCTTTTGCAGTTCCTGCATGAAGTGCACGCCGGACGTGGGGGAGACGTCTCTTCCGTCGAGGAAGCAATGCACATACGTCTCGGGCACACCGCGGTCCTTCGCCATCTTCAGAAGGGCGAAGAGATGTGTGATGTGGCTGTGTACGCCGCCGTCCGAAAGCAGTCCCCAAAGGTGCAGCTTCTTGCCGTTGTTTTTGGCGGAATCCATCGCGTTGACCAAAGCGGGGTTGGAGAAGAAATCTCCGTCCTGGATCGCCTTGGTGATCTTCGTCAGATCCTGATAGACGATCCTTCCCGCGCCGATGTTGAGGTGTCCCACTTCCGAGTTGCCCATCTGACCGTCGGGAAGTCCGACGGAGAGCCCGCTCGCCCCCAGTCTGGAGGAAGGATAGGTCCTGAGTAGTTCGTTGACGTTGTGGCTCCCGTCCATGCAGATCGCGTTTCCGTGCGCATCGGGATTTATGCCGTAGCCGTCCATAATGACGATTGCATAAGGTGTCTTTTTCATGATGAAGTCTCCTTTTGGGGCGGAGCAATGCCGCTCTCATTCGTTCCAGATCATTGTATCGCTTTTCTTCGGAAAAGTCAAGAGAATGTGAAAGCAAGAGTCGGTTTTTCCCGCAAAAGGGCGGCAGGCGCCGCATCATTGTTTTTTGAGGCAAAAGGCGGGCGCAGCACTTGACTTTTGCGGCGTTTTGCGTTATGCTGATAGTAAAGTTGCAGTCAAGGCGATAGTTAAATACGAGGAGAACATTTTATGAAAATTGCAGTGGCAGGGACGGGCTACGTCGGGCTTTCGCTCGCGGTATTGCTGGCGCAGCGCAATCAGGTGACGGCGGTCGACATCGTCGCGGAAAAAGTGGATATGGTCAATCGGCGGCAGTCGCCCATCCAGGATGCGGAGATAGAGGAATATCTCGCGCACAGGCAGCTCGACCTGACGGCGACGCTCGACGCGGAGGCGGCGTATCGCGACGCCGATTTCGTCATCATCGCGGCACCCACCAATTACGACAGCAAGAAAAACTTCTTCGATACTTCCGCCGTCGAGACGGTCATCGAGCTTGTACTGAAAAACAATCCGAGCGCCGTCATGGTCATCAAATCGACGGTTCCCGTCGGCTATACCGAGAGTGTCAGGAAAAAGTATCAGTCGGAGAACATTTTGTTCAGCCCCGAATTTTTGCGGGAGTCCAAGGCGCTCTACGACAACTTGTATCCGAGCCGCATCATCGTCGGCTTGCACGAAGGAAACCCTGATCTCTGCGGGAAGGCGAAGGCGTTCGCCGAGCTTCTGCGCGAAGGGGCGCTCAAAGAGGACGTCCCCGTCCTGTTTATGGGCAGCACGGAAGCGGAGGCAGTCAAACTCTTTGCGAATACCTATCTTGCGCTCCGCGTGTCGTACTTCAACGAGCTCGACACCTATGCCGAAATGAAGGGGCTTGACACGCGGAAGATCATCGAAGGCGTCTGTCTCGATCCGCGCATCGGCACGCATTACAACAATCCGAGCTTCGGCTACGGAGGTTATTGCCTGCCCAAGGACACCAAACAGCTGCTCGCAAATTATGCGGATGTGCCTGAAAATCTCATCCATGCGATCGTGGAATCCAACCGAACGCGGAAAGATTTCATTGCGGACAGAGTGTTGCGGAAGGCGGGTTATTACGGTTACGATGAGGAAAACGCATGGAATGCGACATGCGAAAAGGAGGTCGTCATCGGCGTGTACCGCCTGACCATGAAATCCAACAGCGACAACTTCCGTCAAAGTTCCATCCAGGGCGTGATGAAGCGCATCAAGGCGAAGGGAGCGAAGGTGATCGTCTACGAGCCGACTCTCCCGGATGGCACGACGTTTTTCGGCAGCGAAGTGGTCAACGATCTGACCGCGTTCAAAGAGAGATCGGACGCCATCGTCGCCAACCGTTACAGCGCCGAACTCGACGACGTGAAAGAGAAGGTATATACGCGCGACGTCTTCCGCCGCGACTGAATCGGGAGCTCCCGCAGATGCCCCGTATCGGGCGAGGCGCTTAGTCTCAAAAGTCAAATCGGAATTCAAAAACCCCGCTCATCTGAAGT
>CALVME010000090.1 GCA_944342055.1 uncultured Clostridia bacterium
ATATCGACGTTGGTCAGATTGCCCTGGCCGTTTCCCGTCTGTGAAAGTTTTTTGCCGACGCGGTCGTTTTTTTCGAGCAGGACGACATCCCGCTCCCCGCCGCGCAGCAGGGTGAGCGCGCATACGAGCCCCGCCGCCCCGCCGCCGATGATTGCAATGCGATATCGTTTCATAGCCTGTATTTTAACCGATTTCTTTTCTCCTGTCAACTTGACTTTTCAACGGCAGTCTGTTAAAATGAAAAAAAGGAGATTTTTATGTTTTTTGCCTATCTTGCTTCCCAGCCCTTTCCTACGGCCGTGCTCTGCGCCTCGCTCGTCGGCTTCCTCGCATGCGGCATCGCGCTCGCCGTGCGCCGCGCAAAGAAAAAATGACCTCGCTTTCGTTAACGCCGCAACCGAAACGAAGGAGGAGCTGAGGCACAGAGAAAACCGAACCGACCAAACAGCAAAAGAGACAGACGCGCGTCTGTCTCTTTTTTGTCGTCTTGTTTTTGCGATGTCCCCGCCCGACGCATGAAGCTCAAAGCGCTTCAAGCTGTGCGAAGACGGGCGCAAGCGCGGACGTGTCCGCCTCTTCGATCTTCCCTTCGTCCGCCAGCTCCGCAAGCCTGGGCTGAATGGGCATGCGGGCGACTGCGGGAATGGAAAACTCCTTCGCGATCGCTTCCGCCTTGCTCTTGCCGAAGACTTCGTAGCGCTTGCCGCAATCGGGGCAGACAAAATAACTCATGTTTTCCACGATGCCGAGGATGGGCACGTTCATCATCTTCGCCATGTTGACCGCCTTTTCCACGATCATGGAGACGAGATCCTGCGGCGTGGTGACGACGATGACGCCCGCAAGCGGCAGGCTCTGGAAAATGGTCAGAGGCACGTCGCCCGTTCCGGGGGGCATGTCCACAAACATATAGTCCACGTCGTTCCAGACGACGTCCGTCCAGAACTGCGTGACCGTGCCCGCGATGAGCGCGCCGCGCCAGATGACGGGCTGCGTCTCCTCTTCGAGCAATACGTTCATGGACATCATCTGAATGCCGCTCTCGGACACGACGGGATAGATGCCGCCCTCAAAGCCCGTGGCGCGCGCATGCACGCCGAAGAGCTTGGGAATGGACGGCCCCGTGATGTCCGCGTCCAGCACGGCGGTCGTATAGCCGCGCTTGTTCGCCTCTGCGGCGAGCAGAGCGGTCGTCATGGATTTGCCGACGCCGCCCTTGCCGCTGACCACGGCGATGACCTTGCGGACAGAAGCGAGCTCGTGCAAAGGCTTTATAAGGCTGTCGCCCCCCGCCCGAGACGAGCAATTCGCGCCGCAAGAAGAACAGTTGTGTGTGCAATCTTCTGCCATAATTTCACCTGATCATTCCGAAATCATTCGGTTATTTTTACAAAATTTTTTTGACGCACGCCGCAAAAAAGCGATGCTACAGTATTATAATACCCCCGTCAAAGACAAACAAAACGCCGACTTCCCATGTTTTTGACAAAAAATACACGCAAAAACGCTTGCGTCCTTCTCGCTTTTCGTGTAAAATAAAATGGCTGTGATAGATGGGGAGTTAGCGGTGCCCTGTACCTGCAATCCGCTATAGCAGGGTCGAACGCCTCCTGCGGCTTCGCGTATGGAAGGCTGAGGCAGCGCAAGGGACGTGGATCCCGAGGTCTTACGCAACGAAATGCCGCGAACCGTGTCAGGGCAGGAATGCAGCAGCACTAAACGGATGTTTTCGTGTGCCGTGAGGTAGCTTCGGAGGAGTTACCTGCGTTGCTGTCGCTTCGGTACACGCTGTCAACGGAGGAATCACAGTTTTTTATTTTGTCTCAGGGAAAGGGGGCTCGGCTTTGCCGAGCCCCCTTTCCCTGCGCTTTGCTGCGGCGATTTCGTATTGGCGCAAGGGCTTTCGGCGCCGCCGAAAGCCTTTTTGTTTCCTTTATCCGATGCGGCGACAGAAGGGATGATAGTCAAGGATCCTGTCGATCTCTTCGATCGCGTCCTGCGGAAGCGTCACCTCGGAAGCCTTGACGTTCGAAAGGAGCTGAGAAGCCTTCGACGCGCCCGTGATGACCGCGGAAACCTGCTTCTGCCGCAAGATCCATGCGAGCGAGAGGACGGAGAGCGGAATGCCGAGCCCGTCCGCCACGGCGAGCAGCTTTTCCACCTTCTCGAGATTTTCGTCCGTGAGAAGGTTGTTGATCTGCCTGTCCGCCTGCCACGTCGCGCGCGAACCTGCGGGAAGCGGCTGACCCTTTCTGTATTTGCCCGTCAGAAGCCCCTGCGAGAGCGGCGAGAACGTGACGATGCCGACGCCGTTCTTTTCGCAAATGCCGATGATCTCGTCCTCGATGTAACGGTCCATCATGTTATACTGCGGCTGAATGACGTTGAGCGGGCGAAGGCGCATCTCCTTGACGATCGCGAGCGCCTCCGTGATCTGCACGGGCGACCACTCCGACACGCCGTAATACAGGATTTTTCCCTGCGCGACGAGATCGGACATCGCCTGCATCGTCTCTTCGATGGGCGTCGTCGGGTCAAACCGATGGCAAAAATACATGTCGAGATAGTCCGTCTTCATGTTCTTGAGCGTCTTGTCCACCTGCTCGAAGATGTGTTTGCGCGAGAGCCCCCAATCGTTTGCGCCCGGTCCCATCGGGAAGAATACCTTCGAGGAGACCACATAGCTGTTTCTCGGATAATCTTTCAGCAGATCGCCCAAGAAGCGCTCCGCCTCGCCGCCGCTGTATGCGTCGGCGCAGTCGAAGAAGTTAACGCCCGCGTCGAACGCCGCCTTGACGGTCTCCTTCGCAATCTCCTTCGCCTCCCCTCCGTTCAGGTTGGTCACCCAGCTGCCGAGCGAAACTTCGCTCACCTTCATGCCCCATTTGCCTATGTTTCTGTATTTCATGGTCACTCCTTTTCCGTTTCGTCGCGCCCTTTCTCAGCAGTCTCCTGCCGACGGCGGGCGCGTCGCATCTTTTTTATGAATCGCTCAATAATTCTTCTTCCAGGTGCTCGGCAGGAAGAGCAGCAGAAGCGGAAAGAGCTCCAGTCTGCCCGCCAGCATCATGACGCTGAGCAGAATTTTGCCAAAGGGCGAAAATCCCGCAAAGCTCCCGTAAGGTCCCACGATCTGCCCCAGCCCCGGTCCGTCGTTGTTGATGCACGTCAAGACGGACGTAACATTCGTCAAAAAGTCAAACCCGTCCAGCGACAGAAGGACGACGGCGACGACGAAGAGCATCGCGTACACCAGAAAATACCGCACGACGCCCGTCACGTTTTCTTCGCCGAACGCCTTGCCGTTCATGCGCACGACCTGCACCCCGTGCGGACGCAAGACGCGGTACAGCTGAGCCTTGCCCGCCTTGATGAGGACGAGCACGCGGCTCGCCTTGAGCCCGCCGCCCGTACTGCCCGCGCAGGCGCCGAACGCCATGCACAGCATGAGGATGGTCTGCGAAAACTGCGGCCATTGCGAAAAATCCGTCGTCGAAAATCCCGTGCTCGACGTGAGCGAGACAACGGTGAAGGACGCATAGCGGAGCGCCTCGGCAAAATTGCCGTAAGTGCCGATGAGGTTGACCGCGATCGCAAGCGTCGCCGCGACGACGTACCCGCAATAGAAATGAAACTCCTCGTCCATCAGCGCGACCTTGACGTGGCGCAAAATGATGAGATAATACAAATTGAAATTCAAACTGAACAGGAACATGAACACGGTGACGACGATCTCGACGTACAGGTTGTCAAATTCCCCGATCGAGAGCCCCGTGGCGGCAAATCCGCCCGTGCCCGCCGTTCCCATCGCGATGACCGCGCTGTGGAAAAAGCCGATCCCGCCGCAGAGAAGCAGAAAAAACTGCAATAAGGTCATCGCAAGGTAGATGAGGTACAAAATGGTCGCGGTGTGGCGCACCTTGCTCGCCAGCTTGCCCACCTGAGGCCCCGGAGATTCGAACTTGAAGAGATGATACGTCGAACCGTCCGTCCCGGGCAAGATCGCAAGGATGAAGACGAGAATGCCCATGCCGCCCAGCCAGTGGGTAAAGCTCCGCCAAAATAGCATGCAGCGGGGCAGCGACTCGATGTCCGTGAGAATGGTCGCGCCCGTCGTCGTAAAGCCCGAAACCGTCTCGAACAGCGCGTCCACATAGTTCGGGATGCACCCGTCAAAGACGAACGGGAGCGCGCCGATCAGGGAGATGGTGACCCAGGAGAGCCCGACGATCGCGAGCCCCTCCTTGTTGCCGAGCTTTCTGTCCGTTCCCCGAAAGGGGTGCGACATCGCAAAGCCGAGCGCAAGAAAGATCGCAACCGTAATGAAAAACGGCAAGACGTGCACAAACTCCCCGTAGAACAGCCCCATGAAGATGGGCAGCGCCAGAAACGCGGAGACGATCTGCAAAATTTTTCCGAGATAAAAGATGACGACCTTGCTGTTCATACGCCTTCCAGAATGTCTTCCAATTTCGTGATGATGTTCTGCAGGGAGGCGACGACGATGCCGTCCCCCTCCTCGAGCACGGTTTCGCCGTGCGGGATGATCGCACTGCGCTTTCTGACGAGCGCGCCGATCAGCACGCCACGCTTCATGAGCGGGCCGAGCTCTTTGACGCTCCTGCCGACAAAGAGCGTGTTTTTGCCGATGTTGAAATAGAGCGCCTCCGCCTTGCCGCCCGCGATCTTCTGCATGGAGATGATCTGGCTGTCCTTCGGCACGTCGATGGAACGCACATACGTCGCGATCTCCGCGCCCGCAAGATCGTAGGGCGAAACCGCGAGATTGAGGGAAATTTCCTCCAGCAAACCGCGATAAGAATCGCTCCAAAGCACGGTGACCGCCTTGGAGACGTTCTTGGTCTTGGCATAGAGGGAAGTGACGATGTTCGTCTCCTCGGAGGGCGCCATGGCGACGATCGCGTCCATGCTGCCGAATCCCTCCCGATCGAGCACTTTCTTGTCCGTATAGTCGCCGCAGATGACGTTGGCTTCTGGCAGCGCGCTCTTGATCGCTTCGCACTGTTTCCACTCTCTGCCGATGATCTTGACGTCCAGCCCCTCCGAAAGCAGGGCGGAAGCGAGATAGTACGCCTCGTCCCCGCTGCCCACGATGAGCACGGATTGTATCTTATGCTTGGCGACGCCGAAATAGCCGAACACGTCGCGCTGTTCCTGATGACGGGCGCAAACGCTCAACACGTCCCCCGCCTGCAATACCGCGCTGCCGTTGGGGACGATCACTTCGCTCCCGCGCTCGATGGCGACGACGAGGAAATCCTTCTTGCGGTTTCCCCTCAGCTCGGAGAGCGCCTTGCCGCAGAACTTGCTGTCCGCGGCGATCTTGATCTCCGCGATCTCCAGCCTGCCGCCCGCAAAGGAATTGAGATTGACGGCCGCGGACGTCTTGATGATGCGCGCGATGTGCTCGGCGAGGATCGCCTTCAGATTGACGAACCGATCGATGCCGAGCCGCCCCACCATCGATTCGAAGTTCGCATAGTAATCGGGGTTGCGCACCTGCGCAATGAGGTTGTGCGCGCCGAGCGACTTGCCGACGAGACAGCACAATATGTTGGTCTCGTCCCTGTCCGTGACGGCGATCAGCAGATCGGCGTCCGCCGCGCCCGCCTCCGCGAGGATGGGCGAAAAACAACCGTTGCCGACCACGCCGTTCACGTCGTACTGCTCGATCACCGACTGCACCTGCGCGGCGTCCGTATCGACGCCGACGATGTCGTGCTTTTCGTTGGATAGATTTTTGATGAGGCTCTGTCCCGTCTTATCGACGCCGACTACAATGACTTTCATGATTCCCTCAAAACAACAATTCCCGTTTATCTTATCACGAATGCGAAAAAATAGCAAGAGGTATCCGCGAAAAAAGAGAAAATACAAAATATTTTGCGTTCCGATTGACAAGAGAGGGAAAATCGTATATCATGCAGCTGTAATCTCATCCGATTTTGAGGAGAAACGCATGGACGAACGATTTTCCAGAACCGCACACCTCTTCGGGGAAGAGGCGATGCGCCGCCTCGCCTCCGCGCGCGTCGCCGTCTTCGGCATCGGCGGCGTGGGCGGCTACGCCGTGGAAGCGCTCGCGCGGAGCGGGATCGGCGCGCTCGACCTCATCGACAGCGACAGAGTGGAACTTTCCAACCTCAACCGCCAGATCATCGCGACGCAAGACACCCTCGGCCGCCTCAAAACGGAAGTCGCAGAAGAGCGCGTCAGGCGCATCCATCCCGACTGCATCGTGCGCACGCGCAACGTATTCTACACCGAAGAGACGGCGGGTTCCTTCGATTTTTCCAAGTACGATTACGTTTTGGACGCCATCGACACCGTGTCGGGAAAGCTCTCCCTCGTCCTGCGCGCCAAAGAATCGGGCGTCCCCATCCTCTGCGCCATGGGCGCGGGGAACAAACTGGACCCCACCGCCTTCCGCATCGGAGACCTCTCCGAAACCTCCGTCTGTCCGCTCGCAAAAGTCATGCGGCGGGAGCTGAAGAAGCGCGGGGTCGAACACCTCAAAGTCGTCTATTCTCAGGAACCGCCCCTCGCTCCGCCCATCCGCGCGGAGGGAAAGCGCATCACGGGCAGCACGGCGTTCGTCCCCTCCGTCGTGGGGCTCATCATGGCGGGAGAAGCGATCAAAGACCTCATACACCAAACGGGAAAAGTACCTTCATGAAAGAACTCACCTATGTGCAATCCGTCGAACGGAGCATATTCAAAACGTACCGAAAGGAGATCTGGAATCCCTTCGTCCGCGCGATCAAGCAATACGCGCTCATCCGGGAGGGCGACCGGATCGCCGTCTGCATTTCGGGCGGCAAGGACTCCATGCTCCTCGCAAAACTCATGCAGCTGCTTCACCGCATCACGGAAGCGCCCTTCGAGCTCGTCTTTCTCGCGATGGACCCCGGCTACAACGCCGCGAACCGCGCGAAACTCGAGGCGAACGCGGAAAAACTCGAGATCCCGATCGAGATCTTCGAGACGGACATCTTCGACGTCGCCAACGCCCAGACGCAATCCCCCTGCTACCTCTGCGCGCGGATGCGCCGCGGGCATCTGTACAGCAAGGCGCAGTCGCTCGGCTGCAACAAGATCGCGCTCGGGCACCACTTCAACGACGTGATCGAGACGACGCTGCTCGGCATGTTCTACGGCTCGCAGATACAGGGCATGATGCCGAAATTGCACAGCAAAAATTTCCCCGGCATGGAGCTCATCCGCCCCCTTTATCGCGTTCGCGAGGACGATATTATCGCCTGGAAGGACCGCAACGGGCTGGACTTTCTGCAATGCGCCTGCCGCTTCACGGAGAAAAACGGAGACGGCACGGGAGAATCCAAGCGGCTAGAGATCAAACTGCTCTTAAAAGAGCTGAGAAAGACAAATCCCTTCGTGGAACAGAGCGTTTTCAACAGCATTCACGCCGTATCCCTCGACACGCTGATCGGCTACAAATATCGGGGGCAGGCACACTCCTTTCTGGAAAATTACGACGACGCGTCCGTCGAAGCGCAATCGGAAGAATGATAGAGCTGAATCAACGCAAAAACAGCCCGTTTCGGGCTGTTTTTTTCGGGGAAATCCCGTCGCTTTGCCGCGCCTTGGGTCGCTAACGGAACGCGCGAGCGTCAATCCGCCCAGGGAAAGCGAATCGACCAATATTCGGGGAGCGTTTTGAAGGCGTAGAGAGACACGCTCATCACGAGAAAATCCGCAAAAATGAGCGCGCAGAGCGCGATGGCGAGCGGACGCGCCGCACTCAGCGGCATGCGCGAAAGGCGGCGCATGAGCGGCTCGAACGCAAACCGCATCAGAAGGAGAATGCCCAAGGAAAAGAGCAGGCACGTCGGCACGCTCGTATAGCGGGTGACGTGGAGCGGAATGTCCGAATAGTCCCAAAAACGCACGCCGCTGACCCTCTCGCACAGAAGTCCGAATCCCATTTCCCCCAAAAAAATCGAAAAGAACAGCAAAAGAAAGTAGGCGAGCGCGCGCAGGGCGGCGTTTGCTTTCGTCTGCGCCGCCAGCAGTCTCACGCCGAAAAACCGCATGCGCTGCGGCGTGCCGAACACGGCGTAGAGCACAAAGATCGCCAGAGCGTAGGCAAACAGAAAGGGAAAGAGCTGATGCCTCGAATCCAAAACGCCCTTCGTGACCAGCCGAAACAGATTTTCCACCCAAAACCCCGCACCCGACGCCGCGACGCAGACGAGCAGCAGATGCCAGAGCGAGTAATCGAAGATGCGCGCCCCTTTTTGATCTGATCGTTCCGCCATGGTCTACCCCTCCCCTCTCAGCGTATGTACGGCTTTGCCGCCGCGACACTCTTTGCGAAGAAAAAAGGGCATTCCTCCGAACGCCCCCGAAAACGCTTAGCGCTTTCTCTGCTCCTCTTTTTCCTTCAGGGAAAGGAGGTATGCATTGTATTCTTCATCCGAAAGCTTTTGTACTTTTTCTTTTTTTCTGTTTGACATATTCACCTCGCAACGATGTACTGCCATACAGTATCTCCCGTTTGTTCCGTTTTATTCAGAACACGAGGCAGATGACGTTGCTCTTGCCCTCGTTGACGACGCGCCTGATCGCGCGCTTGAGCTTGCGCTTGACCTCGGGAGGCATGCCCGCGCTCTTGCGTTCGAGCTCTTCCGTGACGAGCGCGTTTACCGACTTGCCGAAGACGTCCACCGACAGGATATCCCCTTCTTTGTAGGCTTCCTGCAGTTCCGACACAAAGCTCTGACCCTGCGCCTGCGTGCCGAGGATCTGACTGACTTCCCCCGTCACCTCGACTTTGACGATGTGATACCCGGGCGCGCTCGCGCGGATCTTCGCGCCGTAGTGCGGTCCGCTCTTCACGAGTTTTGGTTCGGAAATTTCCATCTCCTCTTCCTCGGGCATCACGATGCCGTATCCCGTCTCTTCCGCCTCCGCAAACGCACCCCTGATCCGATCGTACCCCTTCTTGCTCTCGGCGAGCGCCTTCACATAAGCCATGAGCTTGCAGTCGTCCTCGATCGTTTCCCCGCACTCACGGCTGAGCGCTTCGAAGAAGACGCCCTCCTGCGCCTCGATCGCGCATTCCGCCCTGCCCTCCGCGGGAAAGAGCGAGAGCGAAAAGGGCACTTTCCACTTCTTTTCGTCCGCAAACGCGTCCTGCAGGGAGAGACAGTCCTTCAGCTTCGCCACTTTGGGCATCAGCGCCTTGAGCGCCGTCAGGATCTCTCCGATCGCCTCGCTGTCCGCGGGGAGCACCTGCATCCAAGCGGGCAAAACGATGTCCGCGCGCAGGAGCGGGAATTCGAACAGAGCCGCCCGCAGGATTTCGCGGATGCCCTCTGCGCTCAGATGCAGGACGTCGAGCGCAAGGACGGGACAGTTGTATTTTTCTTCCATCTTGAGGCGCAGCTCCTCCGCACCCGCAGGGTCTGCGGTGTTCAGGACGGCGACGAAGGGCTTGCCGATCGCCTTCAGCTCCTCGATCGCACGCTCCTCCGCCTTCTCATAAGCGGCGCGGGAAAGATCGGTGAACGACCCGTCCGTCGTCACCATGATCCCGATGGTGCTGTGCTCGCGGATGACCCGCTCCGTCCCCAGCGACGCCGCCTGTGCGAACGGCAACGGCTCCTCGCTCCATGGCGTGCGGATGTAGCGCGGCTTTCCGTCCTCTTCGAAGCCGTTCGCCCCCTCGACGGCAAATCCCACGCAGTCGATCATGCGCAGATTGACTTCCGCGCCGTCGGAAATCCTGACTCTGACCGCTTCGCCCGGAATAAATTTCGGTTCCGTCGTCATCACCGTCTTCCCTTCGGAGGACTGCGGTATCTCGTCTGAAAGCACGGAGCGAAAAGAAGAGGGCGGCATCCCCGGAATGACAAGCTCGGACAGCAACCTCTGAATGAGCGTGGACTTCCCCGTGCGGACGGGTCCCACCACGCCGATATAGATATCGCCTCCCGTGCGCTTTGCGATATCCTCATATACGTCGAATGTTTGCATGAAAAAAGCCTCCGTCAAATATCGCTATATTCTATGACGAAGGCTTTTTTTTTATGATCGTTTTTCGTTGCCGAACAAGTCGGGCGCGGGCGTATGCACCTGCGCATAATAGGGATCGGAAGTGAAATCCCGCGGCTTCGTGTATTCGCCGCCCAGCTTTTCGATGGCGTATTTCAATTCCTGGAACTCGATGTAATTGATGTCGTCCCGCTCGATCTGCTCCAAGAGATGCGGCAGCGCCCTGTCGTCGCCGTAGGCGGCGAGATAGCTCGCGTGCATGGGGATCTCTTCGAGGTGCATCAGAAATTCATCCAGTATGACCTGATACACGATGTCGTCGCGCTCTCTGACGCGGGAGAGCATTTCGAGCATGTATTCGCGCTCCGTCCCCTCGTAATAATAAGAAAGCAGTTCCTTCTTGACGGGATCGGCGTTTTCCTTGATGCAGTCGCAGACGGCATCTTTGAGCTCTTTTTCGGTATCGGCAGAGGCGATCATCCGAAGGTACGCCCCGTAGGCGCGCTCGTCCGAACCGATGATGCCGACGGCGTATTGCGCGAGCTCCTCCTTTCCGCTCTCCAAAAAAGGCAGCAAAAGGGAGACGCAGTCCTTTTCTTCCAGCGCGGAACAGAGAAAGTCGGGTACGGGTACCCCCTCTTCGAGGTGGGCGCGCAGCGTTTCGGCGAGCTGCTCGTCCGTCATCTCCCGATAATACAGCTTCGGCGTGGTGCCGATGGATGAGAGCACCGTGTCCCCGAACTTCTGATACAGCTTCGGAATGAGGTCTTCCCACTGCTTCTCGCTGTATTTGCCCTGATTTTCCTCGATGATCTTCGCGAGACGCGCGTCGAACATTCCGTCAAAATCGTACAGTTTTTTCTTATTTTTCGCTTCCACGGTACACCTCCAGAAACCGGAATACTTTATCGTAGTTGGCGCCGACGATGAGGCAGAGCATCCGCAAGGCGTCGTTTTCTTCGTGCAGTCCGCACAGCGAACAGATCGACGCCGCAACCGTCTCCGCGCTGTCGACTTCGTCGAGCAGATTCTTCTCCGCAAGGGAGCCGTAGAGCACCCCGGCAATGGGAGGGATGAGCTCCGTCAGTCCTTCCGCCCGCAGCCCGAAGTGAGACATGCACAGCGCATAGCCTTCCATGAATTTTTTGTGCGCCTTGCGCCCTATGTGAAGGGTGGGCAGGGTAACGATCTGATAGGTATTGTGAACGACGATGCGCAGAGAGCACTCCTTGTTGCGGATGCACAGATTGCGCACGACTTCCGTCTTGATGACGTCGTTCACCTGATAATCGAGCAGAAGGTCTTCCAGATATTCCCTGGCGTCCGCATTGAGCGCGAGCGTGACGGCGATCGCCTGCAAGCGCAGATCCTGCCCGTCCATCTCGTCGAAACACCAATCGAAGAGTTCCTCGATCTCGTCCATCTCCGCCGAATACCGATTGCGGAGATCGCTCACCGTAAGTTCGGTGAGCTCTTCGAGTTTCTCCTCCCGCAATTGTCTCTCCTCGGGCGGGACGCGATAGAGATACGACGCGGAAGAGATGCTTCCTTCCTCCGCTGCCTTGAGATAATACTCGACGACCGCCGCATCGGGATAGAGCGTCAGGAGTCGATCGAACACCTCCTTCGCTTCTTCTTCCATGCCGCAATTGATCGCCGCGATCCCCTCCATGAAGAGCACGTTGCCGTCGTACGCAAACTGTTTTTCCATGCGCCGCGCATACTCGAACACGTCGCTGTGCAGCCCCAGTTCGCACAGCAAAGAGGAAACCTTAAGCATTTCTTCGTTGCTCAGTCCGTCCCGCTTTGCAAGCTCTTTCGCGATCGGCACGCCCTTTTCGGGTTCTCCGTTCGCCCGATACGCCGTGCCGAGCGTCACGAGAAGTTCCAGATTGTCTTCGTCTTGGGAAAGCAACGTCTGCACCCTGGAGATCGCGTCGGACGCTCTCCCCTGCATGATCTCGCTGAGCGCGGCGAAGTTGCCCGCACGCTTTCCGTCCTTCGAAGCAGGGTGCACGGCATCAAACTCCTTTTCCGCCTTTTCGAAGTCGCCCCGGCGTAAAAAATCAAGCCCCTTGCCGATCTGCTCGGCATAGTCCGCCTTTTCGGGAGGAAACACCCGATGGAAGAGCTTGGGGCTCTGTTCTTCCTGCGGCTCGCCGCTCAGATACGATTCGATCTCAGGTCTGCTCCAGCCCATGCGGCGGAGCATTTTTTCATAGTAATAATCGGACGTCTGCTTGTCGCCCTTCACGCCGAAACAGACGGCGAGCGACTCGTAGATGTCCGTCAACTCGTCTTCGTTGCAGCAATCGAGGGCGAGGAACCAGTATCGGAGGGCGGAATCGGTGATGCCTGCGATCTCGTACACGTCGGCGAGCAACTCGATGAAATCGAAATCTTCGCGAATGCCGAACAGCCGGTCCGCCTTATCCACCCAGCGCAACGCGCCCATCACGTCGCCGTTTTCGCGGCATCGGTCGGCAAGTTTGAAGATGCTGTCCAGGCTGATGTCTAACTTTTTGATTTTATGCTTCATTTGCCCCTTGCGCGAACATCTCGTTCACATCCTCTTCGTAAAATACATAGTCGGTGTTGCAGAAATGACAATGCGCGCAGATGCGCCCGTCCTGTTTCAGCATGTCCCGAAGTTCCGCTTCGCCGAACGACATCAGAACGTCCCTTAGATACGCCCGCGAACAGTTGCATTGATAGAGCGGCGTCCGGCAAGAAAGCTCCTCCGCACCGAAGACCTCCCGTGCGAACGTCTCCGCGTCCATCTCTTTCAAAAGCTCTTTTAAGTCGGGGCGGGAAAAGATCTCTCCGACCTTGGTGACGGCCTCCTCGCTCGCGCCGGGGAGAGGTTGTATCATCACCCCGCCCGAAAAGGCGCAGTCGTCGTCCTTTGTCTCCGCGAACAGCGCAAACGCCGTCGGCAACTGCTCCGACAGCGCGAAATAGCGTGTGAATTCCTCCGAGACGTCGCCCGAAGAGAGATCGCATACGCCGACGAAGGGCTGTTCGTAGCCGTCGTCCCGCACCACCGTGAGCGTGCCCTTTTTCCCGATGCACGCCGCCACGTCCTCTTCGCCGTCCCTTTTCGGCAGATAGACGTAAGGGTCGTCGATCGCGCCGCGCATGTGCAGAAAATAATCGCCCGCGACGCACAGATCTCCGCCCGCGCCGTCGCCCTTGAAGGTCGCAGAAATTTTGCCGCGCTCGTCCTTGAGGTGCGCGCACATATAAGTAACCGCGGTGAGCACTCTGCCCAGCGCGTGCATGCCGAGATCGGAGAGCAGATGCACGACCGCCGCCTTCTGTACCATATCCCGATTTTTGATCACGGTGAGCGAAATCTCTCCGCCGCCCACCAGCGCCTTGACTACCTGATCCATGTTACCTCCGTTCGGCAAGAAAAACGAGACGGTCCGAGCAGACCTTGCTCTCCCCGAGATGACCCGTCACGGCGACGACGGCAAATCCCGCCGCCTCGAGCGATGCGAGCAGCTCTTCCTCCCGATGAATGTACTGTATGTGTTTTTCGTCCCTGCGCACGAACCGCCCGTCCGCTTCGCGCAAAAAGAGCGTGACGTCCAGCTCCACCGCATTGCCCTTCAGCGCGGTAAAACACAGATACGTCATGTCGTCCCTGTCGTCCGCAAGGATAGTATTTGCAACCTTTTCTCTTAATTTGTATTCCGAGCTGACGTCGAAGAGAAAGGCTCCGCCCTTTCTTAAACAGGATGCGACCCGCTTAAACGCCGTTTTGCATTTTTCCGGGGGGAGATAATTGACGCAGTCGTTGATCGCGAGGGCGAAGTCCGCCTTGCGCCGCACGCAGAGCGTCGCCATGTCTCCGAGCACATACTCCGAAGAGAGCCGCTCCTTCGCCGAAAGTTCCTTCGCCCTGTTGAGCATGGGCAGAGAAACGTCGTAACCCGTCATGCGATACCCCCGCTTTTCCATGGCGCGGGTAAAATACCCGTTGCCGCAACCGATGTCTATCCCCTCGGAAAAGGCATACGGCGCAAGACAGTCCGCCAAAAACTGCTCCCACGCCGCATAATCGCAATCGTCATTCAATGTTTCAAAGCATGCGCCGAGCGCATCGTACGCGCGAGAACGCTCCATGCTTATTTCCCGTTCAGCATCTTGGGACGCTTCTTCTTTTTGCCTTTTTTGTCGTCGTCCTGCAATACTTTTTCGCGCTCGTCCCACATTTTATTGTATTCGACGTATCTCTCGTCGTTTCTGTGCTCTTCCGCATAGGAATCCGCGTCTTCGATCATCTCCTTCCGCGACTGGCGCAGGCGGGCGAGATCCTCTCTCGAGAACGCCTCTGGCAGTTCGTAAAGCTCCCTTCCGTCGTCGATGGGCTTCATCGGGCGGCTGGCAAGCTGAGACCTGCCGCGCGCGAGGATGGAACGGTTGTACTCCTTGACCGCCTCGCTCGTCTCCTCCTCGCTCTCCTTCTTGACGTACAGACCGCGGTTGACCGCGATGCCGAGTTTGGGATTGACGTACTTGTCGAACGTCCACTGCGCGAAGCTGAACCAGACGAGCAACGCGAAGGAGAGCCCGATGAGAAGAACGCACACGATCCCGAGCGAGACGAAGAAATCGCCCAGCAGGAAGAAAGCGAGCGGCAGCGCGGCGCAGAGGCAGAAGAACACGGACTGCGGCAGCGTGCCCGCCGTCAGAATGAACGCGTTGCTGAAGATCTGCCAGAATCCCTGTTTATAGCTGACGCCGAGCGCGAGGATCCAAAGCGAGACCATGATGGCAAACGCCAGCACGACGTAGCAGGCGACCTTCGCGACCGTGAGCCACGCGACGGAGCCGACGCCGATCGCGATCATGTAATCGGCAAGGTTGCAGAGATACTTTGTCAGAAAGAGGAAGATCGTGCAGAGCAACGTCGCCTGCAGCGCATTGACGTAGTTCTTGCCGATGCCCTTCCAGAAGTCGTGCGCGACGAAGACGCCTTCCGTCCAGATCATATTGCGGATGACGTAGCTGCCCCCCGCAAGCCCGATCGCCGCGATGAACCCGCAGAGAACGAAGGCGCCGTAAAAGAGCAGGTCGGTCGTGAGCATCAGGCTCTCCGCGACGCCCGTCAGATCGGGTGCGGCGGGATAGCCTACGCCGAGGTTGGAACCGAACGGATAGATCGTGCCGCTTCCGACGATGTAGAGAAGCCGCGTCACGATGAGAAACAGAATGGGCGCGAAGAAGACGATTATCAGAAGGTTGATGATGCAAAGCTTTCCGAGTCTGCCCTTTAAAATGTCGAAAAACGCCTGCCAGCGGTTGGTAGGCAATGTGGAACGCGCATAATCCTCGCTCTTTTCCGAGCCTTCGAGAAAGCGCGCGATGATCCCTTTATTTTGTGCCGCCATGGATAACTCCCGTTTTGTTTTTCTACCATTATAGCGCAAACGCAAAAATATTTCAATTAAATTTCCGTGAATAAATGAAATTCTTTGACTTTTCACATTCGCTATGTTAAAATGATACTGCAAAAATGAGGAGCGGACGAGCATGAGTATGCCGAAGGAGGGACGGGACGTCCCGAAGACGTCGGCAAAAAGGGCATCTCCGCCGAAGGAAACGGCTTGTCCCGGCCCTTTTCCTGGGCATTTCGGTCAATACCGAAGTGACTGTCACTGACCGTGAAGCACTTTTTTGCCTTTCGCAAGAAACAGATCGGACGGTGAAGCGACCGCCCTTTTTTTACAGTCAAAACCCGCCGCAAGCACATTTTTTTGCGTCGGGAACGCAAAAAAACATTTCAGGAGAATAAACTACAATGAAACAGTATCGAGTCGGCATCGTCGGCGCAACCGGCATGGTCGGGCAGAGATTCGTCACTCTGCTCGCCGATCATCCCTACTTCAAGATCACCTGCCTCGCCGCGTCCGCGCGTTCCGCAGGCAAACCCTACAAAGAGGCGGTCAGAAAATGGCTCATGACTTCCCCCATGCCCGAATGCGCGGCAGATCTCACCGTGCTCGACGCGGAGGCGGACATCGACAAGCTTGCTTCTTCGGTCGACTTCGTGTTCTGCGCGGTCAACATGAAGAAGGACGAAATCCGCGCGCTCGAAGAGACGTACGCAAAGCGCGAGATCCCCGTCGTCTCCAACAACTCGGCGCACCGCTTTACCCCCGACGTTCCCATGGTCATCCCCGAGATCAACGCTTCTCACCTTGCGGTCATCGAATGCCAGAAGCGCCGCCTCGGCACCAAGAGGGGGTTCATCGCCGTCAAATCGAACTGCTCGCTGCAGTCCTACGTTCCCCTCCTGCACCCCTTGCGCAAATTCGGCATCGAATCCGTCGCCGTCACCACCTATCAGGCGATCTCCGGCGCGGGCAAGACCTTTGAAACGATGCCCGAGATCGTAGACAACGTCATCCCCTACATCGGCGGCGAAGAGGAAAAGAGCGAAAAAGAGCCCCTCAAGATCTGGGGCGAAGTCGCGGAAGGCAAGATCATCCCCGCGAGCGAACCCGTCATCACGGCGCAATGCCTGCGCGTTCCCGTCTCGGACGGACATACCGCAGCTGTCTTCGTCAAATTCAGCCGCAAGCCCTCCAAAGAAGAAATTCTGCGCGCGTGGGAGGAATTTTCGGGAGAACCACAGCGTCTCGCGCTTCCCTCCGCGCCCAAACAGTTCATCCATTATTTCGAAGAGGATAACCGCCCGCAGGCTAAGCTCGACAGAATGGTCGAAAACGGCATGGCTGTCTGCGCGGGCAGGCTGAGAGAGGACGCGCTCTTCGATTACAGATTCATCGGGCTTTCGCACAACACCCTGCGCGGCGCTGCCGGCGGCGCGGTGCTGCTCGCGGAGCTTCTGGCAGAAAAAGGCTATTTCAATTAAGGAGTTAAGGATATGACAGGATTTTTTCACGGCACCGCAACGGCGATGGTCACTCCCTTTGCGGACGGCAACGTAAATTTCGAAGCGTTCGGGCGCATGATCGAGTATCAGATCGCGGGCGGCACGGACGTGCTCCTTGTGCTCGGCACGACAGGCGAACCCGCGACCATGACGGACGCGGAGAAGGAAGCCGTCATGCGTTTCGCCGTACAAAAAGTCGCAGGTCGGGTGAAGATCGTCTTCGGCAGCGGCTCCAACAGCACGGCAAAGGCGATCGAAGCCTCCAAAAAGGCGGAAGCGTTGGGCGCCGACGGACTCCTCGTCGTCACTCCCTACTACAACAAATGCACGCAAAACGGTATTTACGAACACTATAAGGCGATCTGCGAGGCGGTTTCCGTTCCCGTCATCGCCTACAACGTCCCCGCGCGCACGGGCGTCAACATCCTGCCCGCGACGGCAGAGCGGCTCGCGGGGATCCCCAATCTTGCAGGCATCAAGGAAGCGTGCGGCAACATGGAGCAGATCTGCGAGACCATGCGGCGCATCCGCGGCAAGGCAGACCTGTATTCCGGGGACGACAATCTCAACCTGCCCATCCTCGCCATCGGCGGAGCGGGTCTCATCTCCGTCTCGTCCAACCTTCTCCCGAAGGAGACGAAGGAGCTCTATCTGCTCGTGAAGGCGGGAAAACTCGACGAAGCGAACGCCCTGCAGGACAGAATGCTGCCCGTCATCGACGCATGCTTCTGCGAAGTCAACCCCATCCCCGTCAAATACGGCTGCGATCTGCTCGGTCTCGACGGCGGCATCCCGAGGCTTCCGCTCACCGAACTTGAGGCTCAGCACAAGCTCATTATGGAAGAGGCGCTCGGCGCGTTCGGCGCAAAGAAGGTGAACGCATGAACGTACTCATCCGCGGCATCTGCGGCAAAATGGGCGGCAACGTCTTAGAACTCCTGACCGCCGAAGGCATCTCCGCCTGCGGCGTGGACGTCGCAAATAAGTCGCTGGCCGTCCCCCTCTGCGCGAACTCCTCGCAGGTGCGGGAGACGCCCGACGTCATCATCGATTTCTCCTCGCCCGAGGGGCTCGAGGAAGAACTCCTCTTCGCGGAGGCGAACGGATGCGGCGTTGTCCTCGGCACGACGGGCTATTCCGAAGCCGATCTCGCGAGGATCGACGTCGCCGCCACCCGCATCCCCGTCTTCAAAACGGCGAACCTCTCCGTCGGCGTCAATCTGATGCAGGCGCTCGTCAGGCGCGCGGCGGAATTCCTCGGAGAGAGCTTTGACGTCGAGATCATCGAAAAGCACCATCACCTGAAAAAAGACGCGCCCTCCGGCACCGCGCTCATGCTTGCGGAGAGCGTGAACGAGGGCAGAAACAACGCGCTCGGATACGTTTACGGCAGGGAAGGCATCGTCGGGGCGAGAAAGGAAAACGAACTCGGCATCCACGCCGTGCGCGGCGGCACCATCGTGGGCGAACACGAGGTGATGTTCGCGGGCGAGGAC
>CALVME010000091.1 GCA_944342055.1 uncultured Clostridia bacterium
CAGAGCGCCGCCGTCCTTTGCCGGGCAGACGCTTGCGCAGACGCCGCAGCCCATGCAGTCAAGCGGAGATACCTGCATGCGGTACTCGTAGCCGGGCAGACCGATCGCAGCCTTCGTTGCGAAGGTAGCGGGTTTCTCTGCGCCGACGGGAACGAGTACGGGACGGATGCAGGCGTGAGGGCAGACGAATGCGCATCTGCCGCACTGGATACACTTCTGGGAATCCCATGCGGGAACCTTGACGGCAACGCCGCGCTTTTCATACTGCGTGGTGCCGGTGGGAACGGAACCGTCCGCGTTGAATGCGGAAGCGGGAAGCTCGTCGCCCTTGAGCGCGAGGATGGGAGCGACGACGGAACGGAAGTATTCGTTGTCCGCGAGCTTGACCATCGGAGCGCCTTCCGTCGTGGTTGCCCAGGAAGCGGGAACGTCGATCTGTACGAGGTTGCCCTCGACGGAAGCGGAATCGATCGCGTTGTAGTTCATCTGAACGACCGCGTCGCCCTTTCTGCCGAAGGACTTCTTTGCCATGTACTTCATGTACTCGACCGCCTTGTCGTAGGGCATGACGGGGCATACTTTGAAGAAGGAGGACTGCAGAATGGTGTTCGTTCTGCCGCCGAGGCCGAGAGAAGCCGCGATCTTGATCGCGTCGATGACATAGAAGCGGAGGTGCTTCTTCGCGATGTCGTTCTTGACCTTTGCGGGCAGATTTTCTTCGAGCGCTTCGATCGTCGTCCAGGGCGCGTTGAGAAGGAAGATGCCGCCTTCCTTGATGTCGCCCGTCATGTCGTAGCGGGTGACGTAGGAAGGATTGGAGCACTGAACGAAGTCAGCCGCATCGATGAGGTAGGTGGACTGGATGGGCGTCTTGCCGAATCTCAGGTGAGAGATCGTGATGCCGCCCGACTTCTTGGAATCATAGAAGAAGTAAGCCTGCGCATAGAGTTCGGTGTGGTCGCCGATGATCTTGATGGAGTTCTTGTTTGCGCCGACCGTACCGTCGGAGCCGAGACCGTAGAACTTGCAGGAAGTGGAGCCTTCGGGAGCCGCGTCGTACTTCTCGGAGAAATCGAGAGAGGTGTTCGTCACGTCTTCGTAGATACCGACGGTGAAGTGGTTCTTGGAGACGGGCGCTTCCAGATTCTTGTAGACGGAAAGGATCATGGAAGGGTTGAACTCCTTGGAGCCGAGTCCGTATCTGCCGCCGACGACGTCGATGTTCTTCACGCCGTGCTCGAGCAGAGCTGCGGAGACATCAAGCAGGAGAGGCTCGCCGAGGGAGCCGGGCTCCTTCGTTCTGTCGAGGACGGCGATCTTCTTGCAGGTCGCGGGGATCGCCTTGACGAACGCTTCGGAAACGAAGGGACGGTACAGGCGTACCTTGATCATGCCGAGCTTGTGTCCTTCTTTGTTGAGTTTGTTGATGGTCTCTTCCACCGCTTCGCAGCCGGAGCCCATGAGGACGGTGACGTATTCCGCATCGGGCGCGCCGACATAGTCAAAGAGGTGATAGCTTCTGCCGCACTTGGAGGAGACGAGATCCATCATCTTCTGAACCATTGCGGGAACGGCAGCATAGTGCGCGTTTGCGGTCTCGCGGTTCTGGAAGTAAGTATCGCTGTTCTGAGCGGTGCCGCGCTGGATGGGATGCTCGGGATTGAGCGCCCTTGCCTTGAAAGCGGCGATCTCTTCCTTGACGCCCGCTTCTTCGCAGATCTCTCTGATCTCGGCGTAGTTATCCGTCTCGTCCCAGATATCGATCTTGTCGACTTCGTGGGAAGTTCTGAAACCGTCGAAGAAGTGCAGGAAAGGCACGCTGGTCTTGAGTGTGGAGAGGTGAGCGACCAGGGCGAGATCCATGACTTCCTGTACGGAAGAGCTTGCGAGCATCGCAAAACCGGTCTGACGGCAAGCCATGACGTCGGCATGGTCGCCGAAGATGTTCAGGGAGTGCGCAGCGATGGCACGCGCGGAGACGTGCATGACCATAGGCAGCAGTTCGCCCGAAATTTTATACATATTAGGGATCATGAGAAGGAGACCCTGAGACGCGGTGTACGTCGTGGTGAGCGCACCTGCGGCAAGGGAACCGTGTACGGCGCCCGCAGCGCCGCCTTCGGACTGCATTTCAGCAATCTTGACTTTCTGACCCCACATGTTGGTTCTGCCCTGGGTAGCCCATTCATCGGCGACTTCCGCCATAGGGGAAGAAGGGGTGATGGGATAGATGGCTGCTACTTCCGAGAAGGCGTACGCAACATGGCTGGCGGCGGTATTGCCGTCGATCGTCATCTTTTTCATCGATAAAAAACCTCCGATTTTATTGTACTGGTTTGAGCGGAGCGGATTTGTAAAAAATCGCTCCATTACAGCCTATATTATATCTTTTTCTGCGCATATTGTCAATATCATACTCGAGAAAAAATGCAACCTTTTCGATTTTTCTTCGCGGTGCGCCCGCGGGCGCACCGCCTCGGCGGAAAATCCCGCGGCGCAGCTGTCCCTTTTTGGGAGACGAGGCGTTTTTTGACTCCGCGCACCTGCGCGGCAGCTGCGTTTTTTTGCCGCTCGACAGAGAAAATTTATGTGATTTTCACATAGTTTTTATTGATTATAGGGCGAAAGAATGTTATAATAGGAAAAGATATGAAAGCCGTCAATTTTGAAAACGTAGCGTTCTCCTATCGTGAAGAGGACGAATTTTCTCTGAAAAATGTCTCTTTTTCCGTCGAAGAGGGGGAATTTGTCGCCGTATTGGGACACAACGGGAGCGGCAAATCGACGCTCGCCCGACTGACGAACGGACTTTTGCACCTCACGGGCGGCAAAATTACGGTATTCGGCACGGACGTCTCCGACGAGAAAAACCTGTTCGAGATCAGGAAAAAGGTGGGGATCGTCTTTCAGAATCCCGACAATCAGACGGTCGCTTCCATCGTGGAGGACGACATCGCCTTCGGTCCCGAGAACATAGGCGTCGCGCGCGAAGAGATCGCGCGGCGGGTGGATTGGGCGCTCGACGCCGTCGGTATGACGGAATACAAACAGCGCATGGTCTCTTCGCTCTCGGGCGGACAGAAACAACGCGTCGCGATCGCGGGCGTTCTGGCGCTCAAACCGCAGATCATGATTCTGGACGAGAGCACCGCCATGCTCGACCCGAAGGGCAGGCGGGAGATCATGGACGTCGTAAAAAAGCTGAATCGCGAAGAGGGCATGACCATTCTGCTCATCACGCACTTTATGGAGGAGGCGCTCGCCGCCGACCGCGCGATCGTCATGAACCGAGGCGAGATCGTCATGCGCGGCACGCCCGAAGAGATCTTCGAGCGGCATGAGGAGCTGGAGACCTACAACCTCGCCCTGCCCCGCATCGGCGTGCTCTGCGAAATGCTGAAAAAGGGCGGCATGCCCGTCCGTTACGTCCTCACACCCGAAGAACTCGCAAAGGAGATCGCGGCATGCGCATCGAAGTAAAACATCTCTCTTACACCTATCATTCTTCCGCCCCGTTTTCGGCGTATGCGCTTCAGGACATCAATCTCACCATCGAGGAAGGGGAGTTTTTCGGCATCATCGGGCATACCGGCAGCGGCAAGTCCACCTTTGTGCAGCACCTGAACGCGCTCATCAAATTGCCGACGGCGGAGAAAAAATTCAAACCCAAAAAGGTGCGCAAGGGACAGCCTGCTCCCGTCTATCCCTCCATCCGCATCGGGACATACGATCTGGGCGACAAAAAGACGGATTTTAAGGAGCTCCGCTCCAAAGTCGGGATCGTGTTTCAGTATCCCGAATATCAGCTGTTCGCGGAGACGGTCGCGCTCGACGTCGCGTTCGGCCTCAGAAATTTCTCCAAGACGCCGCTCTCGCAGGAAGAGACGGAGGAGAAGGTGAAAGAGGCGATCGAAGCGGTCGGGCTCGATTACCATGCGGTCAAAGACGCCTCGCCCTTCGATCTTTCGGGCGGACAGAAGCGCCGCGTCGCGATCGCGGGGGTCATCGTCACGAAGCCTGAGATCCTCATTCTCGACGAACCCGCGGCGGGTCTCGATCCGCTCGGCAAGCGCGAGATCATGGAGCTGTTGCATCGTCTGCACGCTTCGTGGTGCAAGACGGTCATCATCGTCTCGCACGACATGGACGAGATCAGCGAAAACTGCACGCGCGCGGCGGTGTTCTCCGCTTCGCGGCTGAAATTCTGCATGCCGCCTTCCGAGCTGTTCTTGCACGCGGAGGAGTTGGAGACGCTCGGTCTGGACATTCCCGTCACGGCGAAGATCCAAAGAGAATTGCAGAAACTCGGCGTAGAAGTGCATTCCGATTTTACGAACGAAGATTTTGTGCGCCGCGTTTTAGAGCGCGTCGGGGGAACTTCATGCTGAAAGACATTGCGTTCGGACAATATTATCCGGTTTCATCGTTTCTGCACAGAGCGGACCCTCGCATGAAGCTGCTGTCGCTCGTGGCGTTCATCGTGGCGATCTTTCTCGCTTCGAATTTTTACGGCATCGGGCTGTGCATCCTCGGGTTTGCGCTGGCGCTCGCGGCTTCCCGCGTGCCTGTTCGCAAGGTGTTCCGCTCCGTCAAGGGCATTCTGTTTCTGCTCGTCTTTACGGCGATCATTCAGCTCTTTTTCTACAAGGGCGAGACGGTGCTCTTCTCCTGGTGGAAGATCGTCGTCACGAAAGAGGCGCTCTTTTACACGCTGTTTCTGATCTTGCGGCTTGTCCTTCTCGTGACCGTCGCTTCCCTTCTGACGTTCACGACGACGCCCGTCTCTCTGACGGACGGCCTGGAGAGCCTGCTCTATCCCTTAAAACTCATCCGCTTCCCTGTACATGAACTTGCGCTCATCATGTCCATCGCGCTCAGGTTCATTCCCACGCTCATCGAAGAGACGGAGCGCATCATGAACGCGCAGAAGGCGCGCGGCGCGGAATTCGAACGGGGTAGCCTGTTCAGCCGCGCGAAGGCGGTCATACCCGTTTTGATCCCGCTCCTGATCTCGGCGTTCCGCCGCGCGGAGGAGCTCGGCGACGCCATGGACGCCCGCTGTTATGCGGGGAGCAAGGTGCGCACGAAGTATAAGAAAATCTCGTTCGGCTGGCGCGATCTGGTGATCTTCCTCGTCATGGCGGGGCTGATCGCGGGCGTGGTGCTCGTGAAACAGCTGCCCGGAATGGTGTTCTGATATGCGTTATGTGCTTTTGGTCGCCTATGACGGCACGCATTTTTGCGGCTGGCAGGTACAGAACAACGGCCGCACGGTGCAGGCGGAGCTGGAAAGGGCGCTTTCCCGCCTCGTCGGCAAGGTCCGCGTGACGGCGAGCGGCAGGACGGACGCGGGCGTGCATGCCGCCGGACAGGTCTGTCATTTCGACGCGGAGAGCACGATTCCGCCCGAGAGGCTCGCGGACGGCGTGAATCCCTATTTGCCGCCCGACGTCAAAGTATTGAAGAGCGCCGCCGCAAGGGAGGGGTTTGACGCCAACCGTACGGCGAAGCGCAAGACCTACGTCTATCGGCTGTATTTTGCGCGGAGGGACGACCCGCTCAAAGAACGCTACGCCGTGCGCGTGGGCGAAACGTTGGATTTTTCGCGCATGGAGGAGGCGGCGTCGATGCTCGAAGGCGAGCACGACTTCAAGGCGTTTTGCGCCTCCGGTTCCTCCGTCAGGACGACGGTGCGCACGATCTATCGCATCGGGTTCCGGCGGGCGGAGCTCTTCGAAATGCGCGTCACGGGCAACGGCTTTCTCTACAACATGGTCCGCACGATTGCGGGCGAGCTCGTCGCCGTCGGCGCAGGGAGGCTGACGCTTTCCGACTTAAAGTATGCGCTCGAGACGGGAGACAGGTCGAAGGTCGGCAAGACGATGCCTGCAAAGGGACTCACCCTCGAGAGCGTCGATTACGGATTTCAGATTTTCAGCGAGTGAGGAGAAATTATGGATTTCTTTGAATATTTCAACAACATATTGCTTTTCTTCGGAGACAGATTGCAGCTTCTGCCCATCCTGCTCATCGCGGGCGGGCTCTATCTGCTCACCTACATTCCCGAAGCGATCGGGCTGTACGCCATCGCCAAGGCGCAGAAGGACAAGCGTCGCTTTCTTGCGTTTGTACCGTTCGGCAACACCTATCTGCTCGGCGCGCTCGCGGGACAGGGCAATTTTCTCTCCGCCAAAGTCAAGCGCGTGGGGCTCTGGGCGATGCTTTCCGAGCTGTTCAGCTTTGCGGCAGGGGCGCTCTGGTTTACCCAGCTCATGCTGCTGACGCCGTATGTGGAGCTCAACAACATCACCGAGGCGTATGAATATGTGAACGTCCCCGCGAATCTCGCCTGGTGCGCCAAGAGCGTCGATTACGTCGCCTATGCGGTGCAGCTGTTCAACCTCATCTACATCGTGTTCCTCGCCGTCGCGCTCATTGCGTTTTTCCGCAAATACTATTACCGCAGCGCGATCCCCATGTCGATCTTCGCGCTCTTTATCCCCATTTCCAAGGGATTTCTGATCTTCGCGGTCAGGAAGAACAAACCCGTCGATTACGAGGCGATGATGCGCGCGCAGCAGGAGGCGTATCGCAGACAGAGCTATGGAAACCCTTACGGAAACCCCTACGGGAATCCCTATCAGAATTCCTACGGTGACGCGAATCGCAATGCGGGGCAGTCCGCCAATCAGGCGCCGCCCGATCCCTTCGAAGAGTTCGGAAAACCTTCCGAACGTTCTTCCGATCAGGGCGAAGCGAAAAAGGGAAACGATAATCCGTTCGACGATTTTCCCGATTGAATGCATGCAGAAAAACTTTCGCCAGGCGAAAGTTTTTCTTATTATGGGGCGAAAAAATCCTTTACAAAACGTAG
The DNA here is from genome assembly GCA_944342055.1 of uncultured Clostridia bacterium. Classification (GTDB taxonomy): domain Bacteria; phylum Bacillota; class Clostridia; order Christensenellales; family Borkfalkiaceae; genus RGIG8762. The sequence goes on from CALVME010000091.1 coordinate 6,875, forward strand.
CGCTGTTGCTATAATAATTTGCAAGCTATAACCGTAGATTATGGTTGAAGGGCACAGGAGGGAATTATGAACGATACGATTGCCGCGATTGCCACGGCGAGCGGACGGGGCGGGATCGCCGTGATCCGCCTGAGCGGTTCGCCCGTTCCGATCGCGGAAAAAATGTTTGTCCCGAAGGGGAAGACGGCGGTGCGCGATTTCGAGGCGTATCGCATGTATCCGGGCGAGATCGACGGCGGAACGTTCCGCGACTTCGGGCTCTGCGTGCTCTTCCGCGCTCCCAAAAGCTTTACGGGCGAGGACGTGATCGAATTTCATTGCCACGGCGGCGCGCAGATCGCTCGCGGCATCCTGCGGCGCGCGCTTTCGCTCGGAGCGCGGCTTGCCGAGCGCGGGGAATTTACCAAACGCGCTTTTTTGAACGGAAAACTCAGCCTTGCCTCTGCGGAGGGCATGGCGGACATGATCAACGGGGAGAGCGAGGCGGAAGTGCGCGCGGGATATGCGCTCTACGGCGAGACGCTCACCCGCAAGGCGAAGGCGATGCAGGCAAGGTTGCAGACGCAGCTTGCCGGGCTCGACTGCGACATGGATTACCCTGAGGAGGACCTCGAGTTTGCGACGCTGTCCGAAGTGCGCGCCGCGCTCGCGGAGACGGAGGCGGAACTTGACCGCCTGCTCGCGGGATACGGGGTAGGGAAGAAGATCAAACAGGGCGTCAACGTCGTGATCGCGGGGCGACCGAACGCAGGGAAGAGTTCGCTTCTCAACGCCCTGCTCGGTTACGACAGGGCGATCGTCTCGGACGTTCCCGGCACCACGCGCGACAGCGTTGAGGACACGCTGGAGATCGAGGGCGTGCGCTTCCGCCTCGTCGATACGGCGGGATTGCGCGAGAGCGAGGATAAGATCGAAAAGATCGGCATCGAGCGGGCGAAACGCCTGGTGCGGAGCGCTGACCTGCTTCTCTTTTTGTCCGAAGAGTGGACGAAGGAGGACGATGCGCTCCTGTCGGAGTGGGAGGGGCTGCCCCGCCTGATCGTCTGCACGAAGCGCGATCTCGGACGGGGGTTCCCCGCGGACGCGATCGTCTCTTCGCGGACGGGCGAGGGTGTGGAGGAACTCAAACGGCTTCTGTACGAGCGCGGCGTGGGCGAGAGCAACGACGGCGCGTTCCTGGTGGAGGAGCGGCACTATGCGGCGCTCGGGCGCGCGAAGGAGAGCGTGCGCGCGGCGCTGGATGCGATCGGCAACGTCTCTTCCGATCTGCTCACCGTGGACATTGCGGACGCGTGGGAGGCGCTCGGCGAGATCAGCGGCGAGACGGCTTCGGAATCCGTCATTTCTGAAATATTTGAAAAATTCTGCGTAGGGAAATAGAGCAATATGGTAAATTTGGAATTGTATCGGGTATTTTATACGGTGGCAAAGTGCGGGAGCCTCACGAAAGCCGCCGAACTTCTGTACATCAGTCAGCCCGCGGTCTCGCAGTCGGTCAAACAGCTGGAGACGCAGCTCGGCACGTCGCTCTTCAACCGCACGCACCGCGGCATGGAGCTGACTTCGCAGGGGGGAGAACAGATCTTCAAATCGGTGGAAAAGGCGCTCTTTTTGCTGGAAAATGCGGAGAACAGGATTGCGGAACTCAAGACGTCTCCGACAGGTACCATCCGCATCGGTGCTTCGGATACCATCTTCTCCTACATCCTTGCGGACAGGATCATCGAATTCAACCGCACCTATCCCGCCGTCAAATTCGACCTTCTCATGGGCACGTCTGTCGATACCATCGAACAGATCAAGACGAACAAAGTGGACGTGGGATTTCTCAACCTTCCCATCGCCGATCCCGACATAGTCATCACCTCGTCGGTGCAGGAACTCAACGACATCTTTGTGGCGGGAGAGAAGTTCTCCTTTCTCAAGGGCAGGGAGATGCGGCTCGAGGAGCTGCAGGAGTATCCGCTCCTGATGCTGGAGCAAAACACGATCGCGCGGCGCGCGCTGGACGGGTTTACCAAGGGGCTCGGGGTGGAATTGCAGCCCGCGTTCGAGGTGGGGAGCTGGGATTTCATGAAAAAGCTCGCAAAGAGCGGCATGGGCATCGCATGCCTGCCGCGGGAATACGCGCAACACGCGCTGGGCGACGGCTCGCTCTTCGAGCTGGACGTGGCGCCCCGTCTGCCCGTGCGCTCGGTGGGAGTGAGCGTGCCGAAAAACGTGCCTGAGACGTTTGCGCTCAAGAAATTTCTCGCCATGTTTTAACGTTTGGAGCGCTTTTTTCGGATTTGCAAGCAATATTTTTTCGGGAGGGGTTGACTTTTTTTGCCGATTGCGGTATAATCGTCCCAATAGGCGGCGGGGCCGTCGGGTTTTATTTTGAGAGGTGCATGCGTATGAAAAAGTATGAGTATATGACGGTTGATCTGAGCGTTGAACCTTCGTTGAACCTGCGCGGCAATCTGGAGGGCTACGTCGCCAAACTCAACGAATACGGCAAGGACGGGTGGAGGCTGATTTCCGGCATGGACGATTGGAAGTACACCATCTTTGAGCGCGAGGTCGAGGAGGACTGAGAGAAGCCGATGGGTGACAACGATCGAACAGCCGTATCGTAAGAAGGGAGACAGATGGTTAAATTTATCATGCTTTTTCTGATCGGCATTGTTCTTATCGCATTGGGCATTGTCAATTTTACAGGAAACATCTCTGCGATTCATTGGTATCATCGCCGCAAGGTTGTGGAAAACGATGTCCCTAAGTACGGCAGATGCATGGGAATCGGGACCGCGCTGGTTGGCATTTCTCTGATCGCCTCTGCACTTCTTGAAATAATTTTCAGGAGCTCTGTCTTTGATTGGATCATTGTTGGGGGCATCGTCGTCGGGATTGCGATCATGGTGTATGCGCAGTTCAAGTATAACAAAGGTATATTTTGAGATATTCTATCAAGTTTGAAAAAAGAGACCCGTTCGGCTGTATGAAAAACCGAACGGGTCTTATTTGCATCAAAAAATCCTCCCGCAGGAGGATTTTTTCTTTATTTTACGGCTTGTGCGATCAGATCGGACATGTCGTACTTGCCGGCAGGCTTGCCGACCAGCCATTTTGCCGCCTTGACGGCGCCCGCCGCAAAGACGCGCTTGCTGCGCGCGCTGTGCGATATCGATACGATCTCGTCGTCTCCGCAGAAGAGCACCTCGTGTTCGCCCACGATGGTGCCGCCGCGCAC
>CALVME010000092.1 GCA_944342055.1 uncultured Clostridia bacterium
ACGACAGGCTGCTGACCACCATTCTGATCGGCAACAACATCGTCAATATTTTGGCGTCCTCCCTCGCGACCGTCCTCTTCATCGAGTGGTGCAAGGGCGATCAGGGGATCGCCTCCACGCTTTCCACGGTCGCGACGACGGCGATCGTGCTCGTGTTCGGCGAAATCACGCCCAAAAGCCTCGCAAAGGAGTTTCCCGAGGGTTTTGCACGCTTTTCCGCGCCCATCATCAACTTCGTCGCCTACATACTCACGCCGATCAACCTCTTATTCTGGCTGTGGAAGAAACTGCTCAACCTCATCTTCAAAAACAAAGAGGACACGACGATCACCGACGACGAGCTCATCACCATCGTCGAGGAGGCGGAACAGGAGGGCGGCATCGACGCGCGGGAGAGCGACCTCATCAAGAGCGCGATCACATTCAACGACCTGGAAGCAAAGGACATTCTGGTGCCGCGCGTGGACGTCGTGGCGGTCGACTGTACGGCGACTTGCGAGGAGATCGATCAGATCTTCCTCGAAACGCGCTATTCGAGACTGCCCGTCTATCGCGACACCATAGACAACATCATCGGCATTTTGCACGAAAAGGATTTCATCAAGCAGCGCAAAGATGCGGACTTCTCCCCGGAAAAAGTTGCAAAGCCCGCCATTTTCGTGGTCGGTTCGACCAAGATCGGAGAGGTGTTGCAGCTGTTACAGAGAAATAAGTCGCACATGGCGGTCGTCTCAGGCGAATTCGGAGATACGCTCGGCATCATCACGATGGAGGACATCCTCGAGGAGCTGGTCGGCGAGATTTGGGACGAGCACGACGAAGTCCAGACGGATATCACCCAGACGGGCGAGGAGCAATACACGGTGCTCGGCTCTACATCCATCAACGACTTCAAGGAATTCTTCCAGACAGACGACATCGAGACGGACAACGCCACCGTCGCGGGCTGGGTCATCGACCTTTTGGGCAAAATCCCCGTCGCGGGCGACGTTCTTACCTATGAAAATCTCAAGATTACCGTCGCAAAGATCGAATTCAGGCGCATCACGGAATTGACCGTCTGCGTCCTCCCCAAAGAGGAAGAAGAAAAAGTTTAAAGGAAAAAACGGCGTTCGGAACATTCCGAACGCCGTTTTTTTGCGCTTTTTGCCGCTTTTGCGTTTTTTATTGCGCTCCGCGCCCCGTTTGGGGTTGTTTCTTTCATTCGCTTTCCTTCGCGCCCGCGTCGGTACAAAAAATGCACTCCCGCCGCACGAGAGGTATGCGGACGAGCTTTGTCCCCTCCCGCTCCCCCATGGGAACCGCCGTGACGGCGTGGTTTTCGTACGTCGTATAGTAGTAAGTCCCCGTCCTCGCGTTGCAGCAGGAGGAATAGAGCGTGACCTCCTCTTCCCCATTGTCTCCGACGCAGCAGCCGCGCACCTGCTCTACGCTCCCGAGAATGTGGAAAAACGCGTTGACACTCTCCTCCTCGCCGCCGTCCGAGCGGGCATTGCATCTGACGAACGCCGCACGCACGAAGCGCGATTGCGAAGAGAGATCGCCGGGTAAGCCGAACGCCCCCGAACCGAGCCCCGAGGGGCGCAGATCGAGCGCGGGACAGAATGCGTTCTTCGGCGAGCGCGGCGAGAGCGCCATGTGGCGAGCGAGCTGTGCGATCTGTTCCGAAAAGGGTGGGTCGTTCGTCATCACGCCGACGGGATTTTCCCGCACGGACACGCCGCCCGCAAGCGGCTCGACGACGATCGCCTCGCGCTCGTCCGCGATCAGCCAGTGCAGAGGCGCGGGAGGCATGTCCTCGGCGTAAGCCTCGTCCGTCACGTTGAGTCGCGAAAGATACTCTTTCGCCTCCCCGACGTCGGCGCACTTCGCCAAAAGGAACGGAATGAGCTCAAACTGCGCGAGGTTGCATTTGCCCGCCTGCGCGGGGCGATAGACGGCGTTTTTGGCAAACCGAAGCCCCGCCACGCACAGCCCGCACTCGTTTGCGGCGTCGTAATAGAGCGGATATCCCCTCGGGACGACCGCCATGCCGATCGCCGCATAGTGTCTGTCGCACCTTCCCTCGTGCCGAAAGGCGAGCGGAAAGGAGCGCGGCATGACGACGACCTCCTCCCCGTAGGAGACGTGATGATCGAGCGTGCGTCCGAAGTAAAAATCTTTCGTCTGATAAGTGATCGCTGTACACATACTGTATGCAGTATGCGCGTTTTGTCTCTTCTTCCGCCCCCTCGCAAAAAAAGACAAAAACCGACAACGCCTCCCCAAACGATTGACAGAATCGGCTATTTTTAGTATACTTCGGGTACATACAGAGCGGCTCTGCCCGCGAAAACGGCGTTCCCGTACCGCGGCGCCTCACCCGCTTTGTTTTCCACACGGAGGACAGAATATGCCCGATTGGCTTCAGACGCTCCCGCCCGTCCTTTTGGCGGTCATTCTCGTCGCGCTGTTTGCGCTCGGCGTGTTTTTTTTGGTCAGATTTTCAGACATTTTCGTGGACGCCGCCTGCGCCGTCGCGAATAAACTCAAGGTTTCCCCCCTCGTCATCGGGCTCACCGTCGTCGCCTTCGGCACGAGCTGTCCCGAGCTCGCCGTCTCCGTCTCCGACTCCGTCTCTACCCTCATCGAAGGCGGCAACGCCAACGTCGCCATCGGCAACGTCGTCGGGTCGAACATCTGCAACCTGCTCGTCGTACTCGGCTGCAGCGCGATCTTTACGCCCATCCTCGTACAAAAACCCATCATTCGCAAGCAATACCCCGTCATGATCGGCGTGACCGTCCTGCTCGTCCTCTTCGGATTGTTCTTCGGCATCGGCAGTACAACGGGCAACTACGCGATCACCCGTGCGGAGGGCGTCGTCCTGCTGCTCTGCGGCATCGCCTACGTCGCTTTCCTCGTCCTTGACGCCAAGCGCCACCCCGAGGAACAGGAAGACCCCGAACTGCTCTCCGACAAAGTGCGCAACATGTCTACGGGCAGAGCGATCTTCTTCATCTTCGTCGGACTTGTCGGCATCGTGCTCGGCGGAGAGGCGGTCGTGTTCAGCGCCAAAAATCTCGCGTATGAAATCGGAGACGCGGCGCAGCTCAACCACGACCTCGTCGAATCGCTCGTCGGACTCACCATCGTCGCCGTCGGCACCTCCCTCCCCGAGCTCGTCACCTCCGTCATCGCCGCAAAAAAGAAACAGAACGAGATCGCGCTCGGCAACGTCATCGGTTCGAACGTCTTCAACGCGCTCTACGTCCTCGGATTGTCGGGAATCGTCAACACGCTCACGACGGGAGCTCAGATCGTCGTGGATCTCTTCGTCATGCTCGGCGCCACCTTGCTCGTCTATCTCATCGCCCTGCGCGGCAAGATCAGACGTTGGCACGGCGCCCTGCTCCTTCTCTGCTATGCGGGCTATCTTGCTTACCTGATCGCAAGGACGATCGTCGGCTGAAATTTTTTACAACAAAAAAAGCGACCCGCAAAGGGTCGTTTTTTTGTCGTTTCGGCTCACGATCGCGCCAAACTCCTTTCAAATGCGCGACGGAGCGCCTCGTTGACGCGCCGCATCTCCTCTCCGTCCCCTTTGAGGATGCGATCCGCCGTAAAAATGCCGTTGATCTCCTCTTCCACGTCGGAAAGCTGCGTATATACCGCCGCGCACAGCCCCTCTCGCTCCACGGCGGGGAGGATCTCCTCTTCGTACAATTTCCGCCAAGCCCGCACATAGTCCTCTCGCTTATGAAATCCGCGATACCCGAAGCGCTTCTCTCGGAAGACATGCCCCGCAAGCGCGAAGGAATATCCCCCGAACTCCGTCAGGGCGAGCGCCCGCCTTTTGTCGTTTTTCAGGCGCACCTTGCGGAAATAGACGTGCCTGCTGCACACGTCGCCGCCGCCCTGGTCCTGCCAGCCGCTCGCGTGGTCGTAAAGCCTGGTGGGATCGATCGCGCGCAGCCGCTCGCACACTCTGACCGCGTCGAACTGCCCCCACGCCTCGTTGAAGGGCGTCCAGAGGCAGAGGGAAACGCAGTTGAAGAGGGCGTCGATCGTCTCTTCCGCCTCGCGCAGATATTGCGCGCGGGACGCTTCGTTCCTGCCCATGCCGCGATAATTCGTGTCGTCGATGTGCAGATCGACAAAAGGCGCCAGGCAGATGCGGTGCTTCTTGTAGGGCGCGCCGCCGTTGACCAGGTCCTGCCAGACGAGCACGCCCAGGCAGTCGCAATAGTAGTACCAGAGCGCGGGCTCGAGCTTGATGTGCTTGCGGAGCATGTTGAACCCGAGCGCCTTGACCGCCGCGATCTCCTCGTACATCGCACGGTTGGACGGAGGCGTATAGACGCCCTCGGGCCAGTATCCCTGATCGAGCAGGCCGCTCTGAAAGATCGGCTCGCCGTTCAGGGCAAAGTATCGCCTGCCGTCCCTCTCCGCGAGGGAAAAATCCCGCAAGCCGAAATAACTCTCCACCCGATCTTCCCCGAAGGCGAGCACGACGCGATAGAGCTCGGGCGCGTCGGGCGTCCAGCGCCTGCAGGCAGAGACGTCAAGTTCAATGCTCCCCTCCCCGCGCCCTTCGCAGATCGGCATATCTCCGTCCAGGACGGTGATCTTCGTCTCGCCGCGATCGGACGAGAGGACTTTCACGGTCAGCTTTCCCGCCTTCGCGTCCGGGTAGAAGCGGAAGGAGCGAATGTAGGAGAGGGGCGTGCTCTCCAGCCAGACGGTCTGCCAAATCCCGCTCGTCGCCGTGTACCAGATGCCGCCCGGGCGATAGGATTGCTTGCCTCTGCCGAAGCGGTCGGAAGCGGCGTCGTCCCGCACTCTCACGCGCAGTTCGTTGCCCCTCTGTCTGAGCGGAAAGAGCTCGAAGGAAAAGGGCGTATAGCCGCCCGCGTGTCCGCCTAAGAAAACGCCGTTGAGGAAGACCTCACATTCCTGATCGCAGGCGCCGAAGTGACAGAACACCCGCCCGCGGTCAAACCCCTTCGGCACATCGAACAAGCGGCGATAATGGAGATATTCCCCCGCTTTGAGCTGCCTTTCCACCCCTGACGCTGCGCTCTCGGGCGAATACGGCACCAAAATCTCCCCCTGATAGCGCTCGGGCGGCTCCTTATCTTCCGTGATCGCATATTCCCACCTGCCGTTCAGCGAAAAGAAACTCTCCCGCCGCATCTGCGGGCGGGGATGCTCTCCGAACGGTCGCTCAGAAAAATCGGGTTTTACGCGCATATTCTCTCCTCCTTTGTTTCATTATCGCACGCCGCCATGAAAATGTCAACGGGAAAAAGCGAAAGCAGAGGCGCGGTTTTTTTATAACCTGCGCTTATAGATTGTATAAGTATTTCCTATGCGATGAATTATGCAAAATTATCATAAAACGCTATGAATTTATTAGTTTTTTTGCTATCATAGAAAAGCGCAGACAATGCTTCGGCATGGCGGCAAAGGAGATCTTATCTATGAAGTATGTTGAAAAAGTTTTGGAAACGCTCAAAGCGCAGAATCCCAACGAGCCTGAATTTCACCAGGCGGCGACGGAGATCCTGAGCAGTTTGCAGGTAGTCATCGAAAAACATCCCGAGTACGAGAAGGCGGGCCTCTTGGAGCGCTTCGTCGAGCCGGAAAGAGTGGTCATGTTCCGCGTTCCCTGGGTAGACGATCAGGGCAACGTACAGGTCAACAAGGGATATCGCGTACAGTTCAACAGCGCGATCGGTCCTTACAAGGGCGGTCTGAGATTCCACCCTTCCGTCAACCTTTCCATCATCAAGTTCCTCGGACTTGAACAGATCTTGAAAAACAGCCTCACCGGGCTTCCCATCGGCGGCGGCAAGGGCGGCTCCAACTTCGATCCCAAGGGCAAATCGGACAGGGAGATCATGGCGTTCTGCCAGAGCTTCATGACCGAATTGCAGAGGCACATCGGTCAGGACACCGACGTACCCGCAGGCGACATCGGCGTCGGCGGCAGAGAGATCGGCTTCCTCTTCGGACAATATAAGCGCATCCGCGACGAGCACGTCGGCGTGCTCACGGGGCGCGGGCTCACCTACGGCGGCTCCCTCGTCAGAACGGAGGCGACGGGCTACGGCCTCGTCTACATCACGGCGGAGGCGATGAAGCAGAGAAACGACTCCTTCGAAGGCAAGACCGTCGTCATCTCCGGCTCGGGCAACGTCGCGATCTATGCCTGCCAGAAGGCGCAGTCCCTGGGCGCAAAGGTCGTCGCCATGTACGATTCCAACGGCTACGTCTATGACCCCGAAGGCATCAAGCTCGACGTGGTGCGCGACATCAAGGAAGTCAAGAGGGGCAGGATCAAGGAATACGCCGAGAGAGTACCCGGCGCCGTCTACACGGAAGGTTGCAAGGGCATCTGGTCGCTCCCCTGCGACGTCGCACTTCCCTGCGCGACGCAGAACGAGATCGACGAAGCTTCCGCGGAACTGCTCGTCAAGAACGGCGTGAAATACGTCGCGGAGGGCGCAAATATGCCTTCCACCCTCAAGGCGATCGAAGTATTCCAGAATGCCGGCGTCGTATTCCTGCCCGCAAAGGCGGCGAACGCAGGCGGCGTCGCTACCTCCGCGCTCGAGATGGCACAGTCCTCTCAGCGTCTGTTCTGGACCTTCGAAGAGGTAGACAAGAAGCTCAACGACATTATGGTCAACATCTACCACAACATCGACAAGGCGGCAAAGAAGTACGGCATGGAGGGCAACTATGTCGCAGGCGCGAACATCGCGGGCTTTGAAAAAGTTGCCGAAGCGATGATGGCACACGGCATCGTTTGATCGAACGAAAAAATCAATGCAAGACAAAGGGAAGGACGGAAACGTCCTTCCCCTTTTTTGCCCGATGATTTTGTTTGATGAGGCGATTCGCGCCGACAGCGCACGGACGCCCCCCAATTTTGTGCCGCACAACAGGGCGAGCACGAAAAAGCAACTCCACGCACAGAAGCGCAACGAGCAGCGACGCTCTCGAAAAGGCGAGCCCGCAGCTTCCTCAATCCGCAATCGGACACACCG
>CALVME010000093.1 GCA_944342055.1 uncultured Clostridia bacterium
CGTCCGTCTGCATGGGCGTTTTGCCCGCGAAGGCGGCGGGCGTGGAGGAGATCTACGTCGCGACGCCCGCAAAAAACGGCAAGATCCATCCGCTCACCCTCGTTGCGGCGAGAGAGTGCGGGGTCAAGCGCGTGTTTCGCGTGGGCGGCGCGCAGGCGATCGCCGCGCTTGCGTACGGCACTGCTTCGGTGCCGAAAGTAGACGTGATCGCGGGACCCGGGAACATCTTCGTGACGCTCGCAAAGAAACAGGTCTACGGGCAGGTCGGCATCGATATGCTCGCGGGGCCGAGCGAGATCCTCATCATCGCGGATGAGACGGCGAAGGCGAAGTTCGTTGCGGCGGACATGCTCTCGCAGGCGGAGCACGACAGGCGCGCGCGCGCCATCGTGCTGACGGACGATAAGGCGCTTGCGGAAGAGATCTGCAAGGAGGCGGAACGCCAGCTCGCGTTGTTGCCGCGCAACGAGATCGCGGCGGAAGCGCTCGCCCGAAACGGCGGCGTGGTGTTGGTCAAAAACATGCGGGAGGCGGTCGATTTTTCCAACCGCGTGGCTCCCGAGCATCTCGAGCTGTGCGTGGCGGATCCCGAATCCATGTTGCGGGAGATCAAAAACGCCGGCGCCGTGTTCATGGGACATTATACGCCCGAACCGATGGGCGATTACTTTGCCGGCCCCGATCACATTTTGCCGACGGGCGGCACCGCGAGATTTTTCTCCGTTCTGAACGCCGATACGTTTATGCGGAAGATGAGCGTCATCCGCTATCGGAGAGAGGCGGCGCTCTCGGACGGCGGACACGTCGTGCGGCTCGCGGAGAGCGAGGGGCTGGAGGCGCATGCCGCCGCCGTAAAGATACGCATGCAGGAGGACTGACATGAGAAACGCAAGTTTGGAACGGAACACCGCCGAGACGCGCATTTCGCTCACGCTGTCGCTGGACGGCGAGGGAAAGGCGGACATAGAGAGCGGCGTGGGGTTTTTCGATCACATGCTGGAGCTTTTGACGGTGCACAGCGGCTTCGATCTGACGCTTCGCTGTCAGGGCGATACGCAGGTGGACGATCATCACAGCGTCGAAGACGTCGGGATCGCGCTCGGGCTTGCTTTTAAAGAGGCGCTCGGAGACAAGCGCGGCATCGCGCGCTTCGCCGACCGCGTCGTGCCGATGGACGAGACGTGCGCGCTCGTGGCGCTCGACCTGAGCGGCAGGGCGTATTTGTCCTTTCAGCCCGTCATGACGGGGAAAGCGGGCTCCTTCGATCTGGAACTGGTGGAAGAGTTTTTGCGCGCGTTCAGTTCGAATGCGGGCTTGAATCTCTACGTCGATCTGCTGCGCCGCGGCAACCGCCATCACGAGGCGGAAGCAATTTTCAAGGCGCTGGCGCGTTGTCTTCGGGACGCGGTGAAGGTGGAATCCGATCGGATCCCGTCTTCGAAGGGAGTGCTCTGATGGTCGGCATCGTGGATTACGGCATGGGCAACCTTCGCTCTGTGCAGAAGGCGATCGAATACCTGAAAGAGATGGCGATCGTTTCGGGGGAATGTGCGGCGCTCGACGCGTGCGAACGGCTCATTCTGCCGGGGGTCGGCTCGTTCGGCGCTGGCATGCGGGAGCTGAAGGCGAGAGGGCTGGACGCATATCTGAAAGAACGCGCGAAAGATACGGTCATTCTGGGGATCTGTCTCGGCATGCAGTTCCTTTTGAGCCGCTCCTTCGAGGACGGCGAAAACGAGGGGCTCGGGTTTGTGCCGGGCGACGTGGTGCGTTTCCGCGAGGGCAAGATCCCGCAGATCGGCTGGAATTCGGTCAGCGGTCTGAGGACGCCTCTCTTTGCGGGCATTCCCGAGGGGAGCGAGTTCTATTTCGTACATAGCTATTACGCCAGAACGGCGGAACAATATAACATAGCAAGCTGCACTTATACGACAACTTACGCGGCTGCGGTGCATGCGGGCAACGTATACGGGACGCAGTTCCACCCCGAAAAGAGCGGGGAGATCGGGCTGCGCCTGTTGCATAATTTTTTGAAACTGGAGGTCAAACGATGACGCTGTTCCCTGCGATCGATATTTTGGAAAACAGAGCGGTGCGCCTGCTGCGAGGACAGCGCAGCGAGGTGACCGATTACGGCGACCCCGTTGACCGCGCGAAGATGTGGATCGATCGGGGCGCGGAGTGGCTCCACGTCGTCGATCTCGGCGGCGCCTTCGACGGCGTCAGCCACATCAGCGACGTCGTCTATCGCATTGCAAAACTCGGCGTTCCCGTGCAGTGCGGGGGCGGGCTCAGGACGATGGAGGACATCGGCAACCGATTTGCGGCGGGCGCGTCCCGCGTGGTGCTCGGCACGGTGTGCTATACGAATTTCGGGCTCTTTCTGCAGGCGGTCGAAAAGTACGGCAACCGCATCGTGGCGGGGATCGACGCGCAGAACGGCATGCTCGCGGTGAACGGTTGGACGGAGACGGTGGACATGTCCGCCATAACGTTCGCCAAGCGGGCGAAGCAGACGGGCGTGCGCTATGCCGTCTTTACGGACATTGCGCGCGACGGCGCGATGACGGGCGTCGCCGCGGAAGAGACGCAGACGCTCGCACAGGAATCCGGTCTGCACATCATCGCTTCGGGCGGGATCGCGTCGATGGACGATCTGAAAAAACTCAAGGAGCTGGGAATTTACGGCGCCATTCTGGGGCGGTCGATCTACGAAGGCGCGATCGATCTGAAAGAAGCAATCGAGGCGGTGCGAGATGCTCTGTAAGCGCATCATTCCGTGCCTTGACCTGAAGGCGGGGCGGGTCGTCAAGGGCGTCAGTTTTGTCAATCTCGTCGATGCGGGCGATCCCGTCGAAGTGGCGAAGTCGTACAATGCGGCGGGTGCGGATGAGATCGTCTTTCTCGACATCATGGCGAGCCACGAAGGGCGGGATCCCATGACAGAGGTCATCGCCCGCGCGTCGGAGGAGGTGTTCCTGCCGCTCACCGTGGGCGGAGGCATCCGCTCCGTCGCGGACTTTACGAAGATGCTTTCGTGCGGCGCGGACAAGGTTGCGGTGAATTCCGCGGCGGTCAGGCGTCCGGAGCTCATCACGGAGGCGGCGCTTCGCTTCGGTTCGCAGTGCGTCGTCGTCGCGATCGACGCGAAGCGGCGGGAGGGCGGCTGGGAAGTTTACCTCAACGGCGGGCGCGTTCCGACGGGTCTGGACGCCGTGGAATGGGCGATGCGCGCGGAGAAAAACGGCGCGGGCGAGATCTTGCTCACGTCTATGGACTGCGACGGCACGAAGAACGGGTATGATCTCGCGCTCACGCGCGCGGTTTCCCGCGCGGTGGGAATTCCCGTCATCGCTTCGGGCGGCGCAGGGAAAAAGGAAGATTTTTACGACGTGCTCTCCGAAGAGGGGGGCGGCGCGGACGCGGCGCTCGCCGCTTCGCTCTTTCATTTCGGGGAGCTGAATATGGGCGAACTCAAGCGGTATTTGTCGGGGAGAGGACTCCCCGTGCGGAGGGAAGGATGGACTTGAAATTTGACGAAAAGGGGCTCATCTGCGCGATCGCGCAGGACAGCGCGAGCGGCGAAGTGCTCATGCAGGCGTACATGAACCGAGAGGCGTTCGAATTGACCCGCAAGACGGGTTACGCGCATTATTGGAGCCGTTCCCGTTCCTGCCTTTGGAAGAAGGGAGAGACGAGCGGGCATCTGCAAAAAGTAGAGGAGATGTACCTCGATTGCGACAGGGATTGCGTCCTTCTCAAGGTCAGACAGGAGGGCGCGGCTTGCCATACGGGCGCATATTCCTGCTTTTTCGAGCAGATCGGGGGCGGAGACGAGATCGGCGCGGAGATGCTCGGCAGGCTCGAGCGCATCATAGACGATCGCAGGGAACATCCCGCCGACGGTTCCTATACAAGCTATCTGTTTGAAAAGGGAATCGATAAAATTGCGAAAAAGGCAGGCGAAGAGGCGGTAGAGCTCGTCATCGCTTCCAAAAACGATAACAAAGAAGAGGTCGTCGGCGAATGTGCGGATCTGTTTTATCACGTCCTCGTGCTGCTGCGCGAAAAGGGCGTGACGCTCAAAGAGGTCTGCACGGAGCTGAACGAAAGGCACAAGGAGTAGCATATGGAAGAGAACAGAACGATTTTGTCTTATTGTCCGAGCATCAAAGTGGTGGACGCGACGATCCGCGACGGCGGACTTTGCAACGATTTCCGTTTTTCGGACGAATGGGTCGAAAAATTGTATGAGACGAACGTCGCGGCGGGCGTCGATTATATGGAGTTCGGATACAAGGCGGACAAGGATATCTTCGATGAAAGCAAGTTCGGGAAGTGGAAGTTCTGCAAGGACGACGATATCCGCGCCATCGTCGGAGAGAAGAAAGAGGGACTGAAGATCGCCTGCATGGCGGACGTGGGCAGGTGCAACTATAAGCGCGACATCATCGCGAGGAAGGACTCTCCCATCGATCTCTATCGCATCGCCACCTATATCAATACCATTCCCGCGGCGATCGCCATGGCGGAGCACTGCAAGTTGCTCGGTTACGAGACGAGCATCAATCTCATGGCGGTTTCGACGGCGAAGGACAGGGACGTGGATCTTGCGCTCGAACTGCTCGGGCAGTCCTGCGTCGACGGCATATATGTCGTAGATTCGTACGGTTCGATCTATCCCGAGGACCTGCGCCGCCTGGTCGCGAAATACATGGAGACGGCGAAAAAGTACGATAAGTTCATCGGCATTCACGCGCACAACAACCAGCAGCTCGCTTTTGCGAACACGATCGAGGCGACGGCGCTCGGCGTCGATTATCTGGACGCGACGATGCTCGGCATGGGCAGGGGCGCGGGAAACTGTTCGATGGAGTTGCTGCTCGGCTTTCTGAAGAATCCGAAATACAACATTGCGCCCGTTCTGAAATTCGTGGAAAAGTACGTGCTTCCGCTCAGGGAAGCGGGCGTCAAGTGGGGCTACGACGTGCAGTACGCGCTGACGGGGCGGCTGAACAGACATCCCGGGGCTGCCATCGATTTCACCAAAGAGAACAGAAAGGACTATGCCGACTTTTATCAGGAATTGCTCGACAGATTCTGAGCGTTTGAGGAGGGCGCGCCGCGTGCGGCGCGCTTTTATCGTTGACAGGTGGGTCGTGCAATGTTATAATGGTAGAGAAAATCTTGAATGACGGGTTCGGAGTAATATGGGTTTGTGTAAGGTATTGTATGTGCATCATGGCGGAGCAGAGGGCGGAGCGCCCAAAAGCCTTCGGTTTCTGTTGGAAAAGTTGCCGAAGGACAAATTCAGTTCTGCCATTCTCTGCATTACGGAACCGAAAGAAAATAAAAGGGCGTTCGGTCCTTTGACCGGGAATTTTTATTATGAACATTGGATCGCTCCGTTTCACGGAAGCACCGTCTGCGACGTGCGCGGGTTTTTTCCTGCGCTCGTTCAGCTTATGAAAGTTCCGCTGAGCGTCCTGAACGCGATGAAATATATACGCAAAGAAAAACCGCAGATCGTGCACATCAATTCCACTTGTCTTTGGCCGGCGGCGGTCGCGGCAAAACTTTGCGACAGAAACATAAAGGTCATTTGCCATGTCCGCGAGCCATTGGCTGACTCGTTTTGCGGCAGAAAGATCAGAAAGATGTGCAAAAAGTATGCCGACGGATTTGTCGCCATCGACGCGTACGATTTGAACTCGCCGGAACTTACCGATCAACGATATAAGGTCATCTATAATTTCGTGGATTTCGCCGCCTATGACAGCGCGCTCGTCTCAGATGTGTTGAGGAGAGAGTGCGGCATTCCGCAGACGGCGACCGTTTTGCTATTTTTGGCAAGGCTTTCCCCGTTTAACGGGGCGCTCGCCATGATCGAGCACATGCACGATTTTTTGGAGGAGAGAAAAGACGTTCATCTGTGTATCGTCGGACTGCGTGAGACGGAGTCGGATTATGCGAAGCGGCTCATTGCAGCGTGTGCAAAGCATGAAAACGCACACCTTTTGGCATTCAAGACGGACGTGCCGCAGATGATCGCTTCTTCGGATATCATGATCGTGCCGTTTTTGAAGCCGCATTTCGCGCGAAGCATCATCGAAGCTGCCGCGATGGGCGTTCCTTCTCTCGCTTCCGATATGGGTGGGTTGAGCGAGCTGATCGTGCCGGGAAGCACGGGCATGTTGTTCAATGGCGAAACGTTTGCGGATTTTATTCCAAAATTGCGCAAGATGGTGGACGATAGCGAATTCAGAAGACGGCTCGGACAAAACGCGGAACGGTACGCGAAGGAAAATTTCAGCGCATCGATCAACGCGAAGGCGACGTTTGATTTTTACGAACAAGTATACGGCAAAGAACTTGCAAAAAGCAAAAAAAGCGCTGAGCGGAAGGCGCTGCATTGAGGACGAATATTGAGACAATGAGGGCAGACGGCGTAAAAAAGAATTTCTTTTTTCAATTTATCTATCAGTTTCTGATCTTGGTCATTCCGTTCGTCATTTCGCCTTATCTGACGAGGACGTTGGGAGAGACTTCGCTCGGCACATATACTTATACCAATTCCATTGCGTATTATTTTGTGATATTTTGCGGGCTCGGGATCGTGAAACACGGTCAGAGGATCATCGCTTCGCGCAGGAACGACGACATTGCTCTGCGAAAGACTTTCTGGTCGTTGTTTTCGGTGCATGCGATCGTCTCCTGCGTCGGGTTTGCCGCCTATCTGCTGTTTTGTTTTCTGAACACGAGCGGCGACAGGAACGTTTACTTTGCGCAGACTCTTTATGTGTTGTCGGCGTTGTTCGACCTCACCTGGCTGTTTTACGGGATAGAAAGATTCCGCTTTGTCGTGGTCCGCAACGCTTTGGTCAAGGTTGCCGAACTTGTTCTCACTTTTACGCTGGTTCGCGACAGCGGAGATCTTCTGATTTATACCTTGATCATGGGGGGGTCCATGCTTCTGAGTCAATTCTGTTTGCTGCCTACGGCGTTTAAGCTCGTGAAACCCATCTCGTTTTCTTTTGCCGACGCGAAGGAGCATATCAAGCCTCTGTTCATTTTAGCGGTCTCCGTCGCGGCGGTCAGCTTATATACCATGTTCGATAAGACGCTTCTGGGTTTGCTTTCCACGAAAGAGGACGTCGCCTTCTATGAATACGCCAATAAGATCATCGTGCTCCCCAAGACGTTCATTTCGATCGTCGGCACGGTGTTGTTTCCGCGGGCGTGTAAATGTATCGCCGATCATGACGAAGAGAGCTCCAAAAAATATTACAGGTATTCTCTGTTTGCCGTCTACTTTATGGGGTTCGGCGCTGCGTTCGGATTGATTGCCGTGGCGGATTTGTTCGCTTTGGTGTATTACGGTGAAGCGTTTGCCGTCTGCGGCAACATCATCAAGGCGATGACGCCGTTGGTGCTGATCATTGGGCTCGGCGATATTTTCAGAATGCAGTATCTGATCCCTTTGCGCAAAGACATATCCTATACCGTCTGTAGTTTGGTAAATGCGGCGATCAATATTGTGCTTTCCATGATTTTGATTCCTCGGATCGGTATATACGGAGCAATTATCGGGACGGTATGTGCTGAGATATTCGGCTTGATTTACCAGGGATTTTTGGTCAGAAAATACATTGATTTCAGGAAAACATTTGTTGCCGCAATTCCGTTTTTCTTCTGCTCGCTGTTGATGTTCGGCGTCGTGATCGCAGTTCAGCTGTTTGCCAATGCTTCCGCACTCGATTTGTGCTTGCAGATCCTTGCGGGCGGAGCTTCTTATGTCGGAAGCCTGAGCGTCTGGTTTTTGTGCCTTTCTTCGGATAGGGCGGTTTATCGGAAGATATGTCGGGATCTTCTGCGGAAAGTTCCTTTTCTGAAGAAACACAGCAGCGGCAACATGGAAAAGCGTCGGGATGATCGCGAAAACGGCGCCGACAGAGCGCAATCTGCCGATGGATCCGATAAAAAAGAATGATCGCGGACGAGGAGATTTTTCTTGTTCTGCAGCAAAAATCGGACTTTGATTTTTACCTGAAAAATGCAGGGGCGCGCCGCATGTATGCGGCGCGCCCTTCTTTATTCCGTCAAATGCGCGGAGACGGAACAGGCTGCGAAATCCGATCAATAAGAAAAAAGACGCCCGGGCGAAAGGGAGAGCCGCTGCGAAAAGCGGAGGCTAAAGCCGTCGGACGGTCAGCAGAAAAAAGCAGGGTTCGCGATCGAACCCTGCCGATTGAATTGATTTTGCCGCATGGATCTATTCTGCGACCACGTTGACGACGATCTGCGCCGAAATGCCTTCCATGAGTTTGACTTCCGTGGGATAGCTTCCGAGCGCCTTGATGCCGCTGCCGAGCGCGATCTTTTTCTTGTCTACGTCAAATCCCTCTCGGGAGAGCGCGTCTGCCACCTGCTGGGCGGTGACGGAGCCGAACACTTTGCCGTTGGCGCCGCAACGGATGGAGACCGTCACTTCTTTTCCCTTCAGGTTTGCCGCAAGCGCCTGCATCGCCTTGATCTCTTCCGCGCGATGGAAGGCGTCCGCCTTCTTTTTTTGTGCGATTTCATTGATGCCGCTCGCGGTCGCAAGTTCCGCAAGTCCCTTTTTCAAAAGAAAATTTTTGGCATAGCCCTCGGAGACTTCCAAAATGTCTCCTTTCTTTCCGCTGCCTTTTACGTCTGCCTTTAAAATGACTTTCATGAGAATACCTCTGCTTGGTTTTCTCTATTGTAGCCGAAATGCGCCAAAAAGTCAAGACAGAAGGAATACTTTTGCAAAGATTGCGCAAAGTAACACTGTAAAAGGAGGTGACAGCATGGAACGTATCAACCACAGCATCGGCTGCAACGTACAGCAGTGCCGTTACAATGCGGACGGAAAGAACTGCACGCTCAGCGAAATTCATGTCGGCAACTGCTGCACGGCAGATCATTGCACCTGTTGCGACAGCTACGAAAAGAAGTAAGAAGAAGGACTTCGCATCTGCGAAGTCCTTTTCATATCGTGTGAGCTGCTCTGAAGCTACAGAAGTTCGTTTGCTTTTGCTTCATGTCTGCGGGGGAGTTTTCTTTTGAAAGAGGTGTTTCAGCTTCTTTTGTGCGGAAAAGAACAGGAGGTGAAACAAAAATCCGATGCCGAGGGAGAGCGCAAACGCGATGGGCAGCCATACGACATAGGCAAGCAGTCCCTGGCTCTGTCCCGAAAAGAGCAGGGAGTTCCATGCCTTCTGCACGTCGTAGACGATGTACATATGCAGCAGGTAGATCTCGAAAGAGATGATGCCGCAGCGCCCGACTGCCTGCGCAAGCTTTCCCTGACAGGAAGAACGCAGAGAGAGAAGGAAGAAATAGAAAAATCCGAGCGCGAACGCGAAGGGCACAAAGGCGAAAGCGTAGGGAATGCCGCCGAAGAAGAGCGCGACGGAGACGGTCAGGGAGACGAGCCCTTTCCAAAGGGGAAATTTTACCGTTTTTTCCGAACGATAGAGGGTAAACAGGGAAAATCCCAGGGCGAGCGGCGGCATTTGGTTGACGATACTGTAATAGAGAAAGCTGTTGTTTGCGATCGTCTGTTTGGGATAGACCAAGCCGACGAAAAGCATGACGCCTGCGCCCAGGACAAAGAAAGCGAGCGGAAACGTAATGTGCCTGTGATTGCCGAACAGGCGGGAGCGGTACAGACGAAAGAGCAGGGGGAAGAGCAGATAAAACAAAAAGATCGTGCCGACGAACCACCCGACGCGGATGACGGAGTTGTTCGCCGCAGGCACGAGGCCGTGCAACAGCAGTGCGTTGATGAGGATGTGTTTCGGATTCAGGTCGGTTCCGAGTGCGTTTTCTCCCGTAGCGAGGATTGAGATCCCCGCGATGAGCGTATTGAGAAGGAGGACGCACCAATATTCGAGCGCGAGGCGCAAGAACCGCGTTTTGACGAACGAGAGATATCGCGGGCGCTTGCGCTCATAGGACAGGCACAGCGTAAAGGCGGACAGCACCAAAAAGATCTGGCAGCCCATCTGCCCGAATCGCGGGAGCCAGGTCGCCCAGATCGGCAGAGAGAAGGGATGTGCCGAATGGGTAAGAATGATCATAAAGATCGCGATCCCCTTAAATAAATCCACTTGCGGCAATTTTTCGGCGCGGATCGGTTCCTGCCGCGTCTCAATCGTATCTTCTTGCATAAGTACTCCGCTCAGCGCTCAGGCGCTAAAATAATTTAAGGCAATATCGGCGCGCGGTATTGCCTTAAACGGTCTGTTGTAAGCTGTTTTTTCAACGCTGTCTCTGCCTTCGGTCGCGCGTCAGATCGCCTTGCGCTTGAGTTCCGCGATCGCCATGTTCAGGAAATGTTCCGCGGTCGTTCCCTTTTTCACGAGCGCTTTCGCCTCGTCGAAGGTGCACCAGCGAGCCTCTTCCACTTCGTCCGTCTTGAGCTTGTATTCGCCGTTTTCGACGACGACGATAAAGCCGAGCATCAGCACGTTGCGCGGTTCATGGTAGCGCGAGCTCATGTATTTCATCTTGACCGTGTTCAGGGAAAGTTCTTCCTTGATCTCTCTGGGGATCGCCTTTTCGGCGTTTTCGCCCTTCTTCACATATCCTGCAAACAGGACAAAATCTTCTTGACCGGTATGCTTGGCGAGCAGAATTTTGTCTTGCGTACGATTGATGACCGTCATGGAGACGGCGCAGGAGAAAGGCGGGAACATGAACGAACCGCATTTGTCGCAGTACGGGATCAAGCCCTCTCCTTCACAGAAACGGAGCGTCAGTTTTTCTCCGCAATTGTGGCAAAACATACTATCACCTCTCTTTGTTTTCCATTTCTAATAATATAGCGTATTTCGGCGTGTTTGTCAATACGCTGTGAAAAAAAAGATGTAAAATATTTGCAAATTATGTAGAAAAACAACGAAAAAACGCACGTGTGCGGGGGTATGGGGCAACATGGGAAGTTGTTATGCGATCGGAAAAATGAGCCGAAGAATATGACGCGGGAAAGGATCGGCGGAAGCATGATCGAAAGGCTGTGTTCCGACAAAAAATGCGGGTCGCAGGCACGGAACGTCCGCAGCCTGCGCGCAGATATAAAATCGGCTTCACGGGGACGAAACGGCGCACGTCGGATT
>CALVME010000094.1 GCA_944342055.1 uncultured Clostridia bacterium
TTTCAGATAGTGTTTGACCCGAATGAGCGAAAAAAATGCTTTGAGTTTTTTCATGAGTTTCCTTATGCGGGATAGTATGTGATCCCGAAGCGAATGATTTCAACCAGCGCGACGCCGTTCCAGACGAGGAAGAAGAGCGCCGACGACGAAAAGATGCAGATGAGCGCAACCCGATTCCCGCGCACGACTTTTGCGATCGCAGAAGCGTACAGTCCGAGAAACGCCCAGACAAAATACATGGAATAGAGAATCATGCCGTTTTCCGCCGCACCCCAGCCGACGCCGAGCAAGATGACGACGGACACGAGGATCCAATAGGCGCAGATCCCTGCGAAGCGCTCCTTTCGGCAATAGACAAAGCAGGCGACCGCGAGCACAAACAAAACGATACCCGTCACCGAGACGCCCTCCGCGGGATAGAGCTGAAGGGAAGGGACGCCGTCAACTTCCCAGATCTCCGCACGCATGGAAAGCTGCATGGCGGGAGACAGAAACAGATTGCGCACAAAGTGCGTGTACTGAAAAAAGATCTCGGCAAATCCGATCTTTTCGCCCGTAAACGAGGAGATCTCCTCCCACGCCTCCAAGAGCCGCGCGGGCGCGAATTGCGTCAGCTGACCGAAGGCGCACAGGATGAGCAAAAACCAGCCCGCGACTTTCAGACAATCGACGACGAGCGCGGCGCACCCCTCCTTGAAAGTTTTTCCGCGTCCGAAGGCGCGCGTCGCCATGGGCGCAAACAGGATGCTCGTCGCAAGCCCGCCCGCGGCAAACGCCGTCAAGGCGCAGGCTGATTCCCGCTTTTCGACGGAGGCGCAGACGGCGAGCATGAGCCAGAACACAGCGAACGCATATTGTTCCAAGATGAACGCAAACAGAAAATTTCCCGCCGTGGCGAAAAAGCAGAGTGCAAAGACGCGCCCGACCGCGCCTTCCAGTTTTAACAAATTTGCGGCGAGCAAGCCCGTTATCCACACGCAGACGATCTGTTCGACCAACAGCACCGCCGCGAACAAATTCGGCACGGGGATCCAGGAGATGACTTCCGCGACGAGCGCAAACGGCAGGGCAAGAAGTGCGAAAAAGGGCTGACGGATGTCGTTCTGCACGCAGGAAGGATTCCAAAAGGCGTCCCTGCGCAGAAGATGCCCGCTGTCCGTCGTAAACAGCACGTCGAACCAGACGGCATGCCCGTCGCCCGCGGGATTTTCAAACGAATCGGTCTGCGGATCGTAAAAGACGTTGGTCAGCGAACAGATCACCCCGACCGCGACGCAAGCGAAGGCGAGCACGCAGAAAAACAGGACGCGGTCGACGATCCCGCTTTTTTTCCAAGCCTCGCTCCCCTTGTTGCGGGCGAACTCCGCCGCCCGCGTGAACGCCACGGCGACAAACGGAAAGGACGCCACGTCGAAGAGCAAGAAGAGCGCCTTGTTTTTCCAGACGATATAGGCGTCCCCCACAGGCACCGCTTCGCCCGTAAAGCCCTGATAGCGATACAGAACGACGCCTGCCGCCGCCGCGCCGACGAGCACGAACGGCAGTTTGGGAAGTTTTTCGATGTCCGTCCAGCCGAATTTCCGATCCAGACAAAACGCCGCCGCGAATGTGACCGCAAACGCGATCGCGATCAGCAATTTCTCGTTGTACCGCGCCGTCAGCACGCTGAAAAAGCCTGCGGACAGAGCGAACAGCAGGCGGATCAGGTCCCCTTTGCGATAGCGGAAAAATTCCTTTACGGTAGCCATACACACATTATAACACAGCCCCGAAAAAATAGCAAGGCTTTGCGCGGACTCCGTCCGCCCGCAAAAAGCCGCCCGACCCGAAAACTTCGCACCAAAGACCTTGCGTCTTCGGCGGCATATCGGCCGAGCGGCTATTGCTCATTTGAGTTTTTGCTGTTTCATCCACACGCGCATGACGAGAGAATGCGGCAACACCTTCGTGAGCGCGCGCACCGTCTTGGCGAGCGTGCCGGGCACATACACTTCCCTGCGCTTTTTCATCGCCTTGATCGCCTTTCTTACCACCCAGTCGGGTTCGTATATCCTGTCGAAATGCTTGATGACCCCGTGTTTGTTCGCAATGCCGAAAAATCCTGTGTTCACCCAGTAGGGGCAGAGCGCGAGAACGGAAATGCCCTTCGGCTTGAGTTCCCGATTGAGCGCGCGCGAAAAGCGGAGCACATACGCCTTGGTCGCCGCATATACGTTGACATAAGGAAGGGGCTGAAAGGCGGAAAGCGAATCGACGTTCACGATATTTGCGCCGCGGCGCATATAGGGAAGGCAGATCTGCGTCATGACCGTCAGCGCGCGGCAATTCACGTCGATCATGCCGAGGTTGTCCTCCACGGAGATATCTTCGAACAGATCGAACTTCCCGTATCCCGCCCCGTTGACGAGCGTGCGTATCTCGGGTTTCTCTTTCTCGAGCAGGTAATGGAAATCGCGCAGACTCCCCCGCTCCTGCAGATCCATGGCGATCACGCGGGCGGGCGTGCGCATCTTTTCTTTGAGCGCGGTGAGCCGCTCCGCGTTCCGCGCCACCAGCCAGAATTCGTCGCAGTCCTGCGTACCGTCCAACTGCAGCGCAAACTCCCTTCCGATGCCGCCCGAGGCTCCCGTCACGATGATGATCTTCTTCATGCGTCCTTCCCTTTGACCTTTTCTTTCGCGAGCGCGTAAATTTCTTCCGTCGCAAACGAGAACTTCGTCAGCTGATCGCGCATGCCGATCGGATGCAGCCAGAAAGACTCTTCGGGGATGGAGATATCGATACAGTCGCCGAAATCGAGTTTGTACTTCTCTTTCTTATACGGATAATCGTACTCGACGTGAACGCTTTCGAGTTCGGTGCCGTCCCAGTGCTGCGTGAGCGGCTCTCCGTGATAGGTACAGGAAAGCGTCGTGCCGTTGCAGTCCTGGTGCAGCGTTCCCTTGCCCTGCGCATAGAAGAAGGTCGCATCGGGAAGGGTATGTACGTCCACTTCGGCGTCGAAGCGATAGACGCCGCTCCGCACCTCCCTTCTGACGTTTTCCCGCTCCCAGGCGAACCAGTCGGGGATGTGCGAAAATTCCGTCTTGCCGCCGTGCGCCTCCAGTTCTCCCAGCTCGGTCATCTCCCACTTTTTGCCGCAATGCCTGCATTCGAGCGTCGTCCCCTCGGAATACATTTCAAACTCCGTCAAGCAATGCGGGCATTGATACAGAATATGGTGCAAGCCGTTTGCCCTGCGGGGATTGTCGATGCGATAGCCGCGCTCCTTCTGATAGGCGAAATCGTCATAGACGAACGCTTTGCGGATGCGCTCGTTGAGTTCGGCGGCGGAGAGCGCCTTCACCTCTTCCGCAGTCGCCACCTGCGTGAGCGTCGCCTCCTGCGGGATGAACTTATCCTCTTTGTTCCACTGCGGCTGCGCGACGAAATTACCCCGTGCGATGAGCGTGACCACGGGAACCTTGAGCAGCTTGCACATTTTGCCGAGCGATTCGGGCAAGAACGACGTGGTGCCATCCAGGGAATAGCGCGCCTCGGGATAGATGCAGGCGATGTTTCTGAGCTTCTCCGTCACATACTTCAGATTGCGGATGAGGTGCAGGTCTTTGACGAATTTGCGCTTGCAGATGTAGCCCGTCAACCCCATGACGGGCATGCCGATGTCCCGCACGGCGTCGATCGCGACGACGCAATTGGGATCGTAAGGTCGGATGGCTTCGAACAGGACGTAAAAGTCGACAAACGACCCGTGATTGCACAAGAGCAGATAGGGCGGCTTGACGCCGTCCATGTTGACCTTCGTCAGCTTGAAATCGTGAGATCTCATATAGGGAAACGCCGCGACGTTTTTCGCCACCCAGACGATCGGGCGGTTCGCCCGCTTGGGCTTTTTGGCAAAATCAAATCGCTTTACCTTGTCGGCGGAAATCGTCCTGCCGTCCCTCACCGGTTTTTTCATATTCTTCTCCTCTCTTTTTTCATAACTCACATTCAATATACCACACAGCCGTGCGGCTGTCAAGATTGCCGCTCAAAAATCCCGCAAAAACCCTCAAGGCATCCGCGCAAAGACGCGGAAAAAGAGAGAATCTGCCGAACCGACAAAGTTCCCGTAACATTCGTTGGGGAGGAAAATGCTGGAAAGCTCGTCGCTCAGAAGGGGCTCATTTTCGATCAGGGAGGAGACGGTATTCACCGCGACGCGCAGAAGCTCCATGCCCGCCGTCACGCTTCCGATCAGGAAAACGGCCGCAAACAGAGCGAGCGCGCCCCGAAACGGCATGTCCCCTTCCGAAAGCCGCTTTAAAAGGAGCAACCCGATGTAAAAGGCGAGCGGCATGCACGTCCGCCAGGCAAAATCGTAAGAGCTCCCCATCACGAAAAAGGACGTGAGCGCCGTCGTCGCGAGCAAGATCTGCAAAATTCTGTCGCGTTTGAGTTCTCTCGGCAAAAAGATGAGGTAGACCCCGTATTCGAGGGCGGCGTACGCCAGAAAACGCACGAGCACCGCGCCGCTGAGCGGCAGAAAGTACTTTACGTTTTCCGATTGATTGGACGCAAAAAAGCAACCGACGACCGCCACGATGCAAAGCGCCGTGAAATTTTCAACGCAGACGAGGGCTCGAAGCCATCCCCTTTTGCGTTCGAGGCAGCCCCCGATCATCAGAAAGAGCACGGCGGGCGCCAATCCCACGAAGGCGAAGGGCGAAAACAAAAGCAGGAGCGCGTACGGAAAGGGAAGCTTTGTCTTGTCCTGCGTCAGAAGGAGAAGGGGGAACGCCACCCAGAACGGAACGCAGGAATTGTACAGCCAATAGAGGAGCGTGGTGTTCGAAGAGGAGTTAAAATACAGCGTCGCAAGCTCCAAGTGCTCTCCGCTGAGAAGTTTGTGCAGAAAGTCCGAGACGCCGTCGCTCTGAAAGATCAGATAGGAGATCGCATCCAGACCCGAATAGAAGATAAAAAAGACGATCGCCCACCAGTGGAAGGAGCCGAGATAGCGAAAAATCAGCGCAAACGCCATGCCGCACCCGATCAACGCATACAAAAAGAGCGCGAAATATCCCGCCGACAGTCCGAAAAGCTTGCCGACCAGCGCCGCAGGAAGCCAGAAGCCGAAATAATAACAAAGGGCGTTGCCCTCGCCGTCCGTGACGGGCCAGTCCCTGAGCACGAGGTCCTGAAAGACGGCGTTGCGGAACTTATGGTCCCAGCGGTTCTGCCAGGCGTAACCGCCCACCCCCGAGAGAAGCACCCAAAGGAGCAGGATCGCGGCAAAGAGCAGCAATCCCCGCCAATGTTCCGCCCAGAAGCGCCCTGCGCCGCTCCCTCTCTTCTCTCGCCGCAATACGAGTATCAGCGAAAGCGCGACCAGCGCCGTCAGCGGCAGGGCGTAATACAGGCGCAAATAGCCCAAAAAAAAGACCGCGCAAGGAAAAGCGAGGTAACAGTATGCCCCGAATTTCAGCCAGTCAACCGTTTTTTTTCCATCGACGAGATCCATCGTCTTCTCCTTTTTTCTCTTTTGCGTTCATGCAAAAGGACCGCCGCTGCATGCGGCGGCCCTTCTTGTCAGCATCGATGATTTTAAGATCGCCTGAGCGCCGCAAGGACGAGACTTACAATTTCTTCCATCGTCCTGCCGTCGCATTCGATCGTGATATCGGCGTATTTTTCATAGAGCGGTCTTCGCTCCTCGTAAAGATCTTCGATGGTCATCCCCTCTTTCATCACCACGCCGCGGGCGCGCGCATCCTTCAGGCGCGCCTCTATCGCCGGGCAGGAAAGGTGCAGATACACGATCTTTCCCGTCTGCTGAAAATGCTCCATCGCTCTCTTGCCGTAGACGACGCTCCCTCCCGGCGCGACGACCGTATGTTCCGCCTGCAGGGAGGCGTTCACCTCCTCTTCGATGCGGGAAAACGCTTCCATGCCTTCTGCGGCGATGATCTCGCCGAGCTTCCTCTTCTCTCTCTTCTGAATGAGGAGGTCGGTATCGACGAAATCGTAGCCGAGCGCCTTTGCCACGAGGACCCCGACCGTGCTCTTGCCGCAAGTCGGCATTCCGATCAAGATCACATTCATTCCGTCTCCTCCTTGAGAGGCGCGGTCTCCTGTACCTCTCCTGTCGGCTCCTCCCGCTCCCCTTCGGGCGCATCCCTTTCTTCCTCTTTCTGCCGCGTTTTGGCGTCGTCCGCCAGGACGGGAATGAATTTAGAGGCGAGCTTGCCCTTACCGCGGCGCTTGACGTAAAAATAGCCGATGACGGAAAACACCGTCGCGCCGATGAAGTTGACGAACATATCCTCCATCGTGTCGTAAAGTCCCACGTCGAGATATCCGCCCAGCCCGAGCGCCTCCTGCGAGCCGTCCGCATAGACCAGGATCACGTCCGCGATCCCCTCCTTCTTGACGACGACGTTGGAATTGTTCGGGTCGAGCATGACCGTATAGATGAAATCGACGACGGTATCCTTCTGCATGTCTTTTTTGAGCAGGACGTCCACCGTCAGTTCAAAAAACTCCCAAAGGACGCCGATGGTCAGCGCAAAACAGAACGCAAACAGCGCGAGATAAAAGGGAGAAAGCTGAAATTTGATGTGCTCGTCGCGGTTGAGAATGTCCACGAGCGCAAAGCCGACCGCCGCGACGAGAAAGCCGCTCACCGTGTGCAAAAGGGTATCCCAGAAGGGAACTCTCGTATAATAGCTCCCGATCTCGCCCAGAATTTCCGCCGCAAAGATAAAACAGACGACGATGATCTCCAGCGCCGAAGGGAACTCGATCTTGAGCGTCCTTTCCAAAAAAGACGGGACCATAAAGAGCACGAAGGTCAGAATACACAAAAAGACATGCTCGTAATTCCCCAAAAAGATAGCGCGAATCATCGTCGCGAGGACGGCGATCCACAAGATCAGATAGACGATAAACGTCGTGCGATTCGCCCTCGCCTGCTCCTTGACGGAAGCCCAAAACCCTTTTTTTCTGTTTCGTTCTCTTTCAGCCATTGTCTCTCCCGATCGATTTCAGTATCGCTCTGTTTTTCCTTTTCATACTTCCTTGAAGGTGATGATGCTCAAAGAAGGATATCCCCGAGCGCCTTTCGGCTGCCGTGCCGCTCGGACGGCACGCTGTCCTCCGCGGCGTAGCCGCATATGAGGATGCAAGCGGAAGCGTAATTTGCGAGGCAGGGGAATTCCGCCTTGAGCAGATCGGGCTGATATGCCATCACGTAGCAGGTCCCGAGTCCGAGATCGGTCGCCCGAAGCATCATATAGGTCGCGACGATCGCCGCATCCGTGTCATAGCTCTGCTTTTTGTCGTAGAATCGCTCGTAGCACTCGCCGCCCGTCGCCACGATAAACGCGAGAGGCGCGCCGAACGTACACTTGGTCGCCACGGCAAGTTTTTCCATCTCCGCGCCCTTCGCTACGCGGATCTTTACAGGTTGCAGGTTCTTCGCCGTCGGCGCAATGCGCGCCGCCTCCAAAATCGCGGCGATCTTCTCCTCTTCCACTTCTTTTTTCGCATATTTGCGCACCGAATAGCGCGCCTGCAATACTTCGGAAAGTTCCATGTTTCATCCACCTATTTCTGCATTTCGAAGACAAAGTCGCAAAACACGTCCCCGCGTCCTATGCTGTGAGCGCAAGAAAAATACCCTGCGCCGTGCAGACTTTTGTAGCGTTCGGTCTCCTGCCGGCAAAAGAGCGGTGCGAGTGACCCGCAGTCGTACTCCCGCAATACGGAGACGATCGGGCAGAGCGTGACGGTGCAGCGAGATTGCTTTGCGCCGTTGACCGCCCATATCTTTTCCCAGCCGTCCTTTCTCTTTGCGAACAAGCGATAGATCGTCCCTTTGTACATTCCGAGTGCTCGGCTCAGCTTTCCCTTGGACGCATAGCGGCGCAACATCCTCTGTTCTTCCCGCTTTGCGTATCGCTCCAGAAGATCGAGCGTCTCCTGTTCGGAAAAGGACCTTGCGATCAACGCCTTATAGAGTGCGATCGCGGGAAGCACGCGCTCCGTCATCAGCTTTTTCAAAGATCTCTGCCGATAGCGGGAGGGCACTTCGCCCAGATCGTATATGTACATATCCGCGTCTTCCTGCACGGAGACGGCGCACTCCTTCGCCAAAAACGCATAGAACTTCTTGAAAAAACTCTTTTCGATCTCGATGATCATACCTTCTCCCCTTTTCGCGCTTCCAACCTGCAAATGGGTATTCCCCGTTCGGAGAACATCTTTTCATGCTCGGTCACGATGTTTTCGGGAATGTCTCCCTCCTTCAGGTCATATGTTATCCCGGAAAGCGTAAAACCGCAACGGCGGAACTGTTCCATGGAAAACTCAAAAAACGGCACGTTGTCCGTCTTTTGGCAAATCACGCCGTCGGGCGTCAGGAGCCGCTCGTAGATGCGCAGAAACCGTTCGTGCGTGAGCCGCTGTTTCGCATATCCGTCTTTGGGAAGGGGAGTGGAAAAATTCAGATAGATCGCCTCCGCGCAGCCTTCGCGCAGGTACTTTTCCAGGCACTCCGCGCGGCTGATCAGAAATTTCACGTTTGCGATCCCCTCCGCTTTGGCGCGTTCCGCGCCGACGATGGCGACGTTTGAGATCATCTCTACCGCAAGCACGTTGTATTCGGGGTGCAGCTTTGCGAGCGAACACGCAAAGAAACCTTTGCCGCTGCCGATCTCCACGCGAACGGGACGATCGTTGCCGAACAGAGCGGCAAGATCGAGATACTCCTTCCTCAGAACGGAAGTTTTCATGTTTTTATCGGTCAGCTCGGGATGGATGACGACGTCTCCGCAGGCGGCGAGCCGCTCGTCCAGATTCCGTTTTCTGCGCATTCTCATAAATCGAAACACAACTCCTTTCGGTCATTATACCACAACGCGCGCCCTTTTGCAATTATTTTTACAAAATCTGTTTGTATTCGCTCACAGGTTGTGCTATACTGTTGCCATGAAATCTTTACGCTATCTCTATCGGATCGGCAAAGGTCCGTCCTCGTCGCACACGATCGGCCCCGAACGCGCGGCGCGGCTCTTCCTCTCCGAACATCCGAACGCGAAACACTATACCGTAACTTTGTACGGCTCCCTCGCCTTGACGGGCAAGGGACACGGCACCGACCGCGTGCTCTCCTCCGTACTGCCCTCTCCCCTCATCCTGTTTGACGCCGCGACGCCCGTCCCCCACCCCAACACCATAGTCTTTTCCGCAGACGGTGAAACGATGCGCGTCTTCAGCATCGGCGGCGGCGCGATCGCCGTCGAAGGCAGGGAATCGGAGGAGCGGGACATCTATCCGCTCACCAAATTCGACGACATCAAGGCGTTTTGTTCCGAGCGCGAGCTGCGCCTGTCCGACTACGTCAAGTCGGTGGAGAGCGAGGCGATCTTCGACTATCTGCACGCCGTCTGGGCGCAGATGCAGGATACCATCCGCGCGGGGCTGCGCGCGGACGGCGTCCTACCCGGCGGGCTGGACGTCGAAAAGAAGGCGAAACTGCTCTACAGACAGCACCACATCGACGAATCGCCCGAGACGAAAGAAAACCGCCTCGTGTGCGCTTACGCCTTTGCCGTGGGCGAGCAGAACGCCTCGGCGGAGACCATCGTCACCGCGCCGACCTGCGGCGCGAGCGGCGTGCTCCCCGCAGTGCTCAAATACATGCAGGACAGACACGGCTTCACGGACGATCAGATCGTGAGGGCGCTCGCGGCGGGCGGACTGATCGGAAATCTCATCAAGGAAAACGCCTCCATCAGCGGCGCCGAATGCGGCTGTCAGGCGGAGATCGGCAGCGCCTGCTCGATGGCTGCCGCCGCGCTCGCCGAGCTGTTTGAAATGGAGCTCGATCAGATCGAATATGCTGCGGAAGTCGCCATGGAACACCACCTCGGTCTGACCTGCGACCCCGTCGGCGGGCTGGTGCAGATCCCCTGCATCGAGCGCAACGCCGTCGCCGCGATGCGCGCCATCAACGCGCTCTCCCTCGCCAACTTCCTGACCTACACGCGAAAGGTCTCCCTCGACACCATCATCGAGACGATGTACGAGACGGGCAGAGATATTTCGGGCAGATACCGCGAGACGTCGGAAGGCGGGCTTGCGAAACTTTACAAAAAACATTGAGAGGTCCTATGAATATCCGTCGTTCCGTCGCAGAACTCGTGGGAAACACCCCGCTGATCGCGCTCGAGCGGTTCAGCGCGGCGCACCGCGCCCCCACCCTGCTCGCAAAACTTGAATGTTGCAATCCCGCAGGCTCCGCCAAAGACAGGGTCGCCCTGGCAATGATCGCGGACGCCGAAGCGCGCGGCATGCTCAAACCGGGCGCCACCGTCATCGAGCCCACCTCGGGCAATACGGGCATCGCGCTCGCGGCGCTGGCGGCGGCGAAGGGCTATCGCGTCGTCATCACCATGCCCGACACCATGTCCGAAGAGCGCATCAACCTCATGCGCGCCTTCGGCGCGGAAGTCATCCTCACGGACGGCAAACTCGGCATGCAGGGCGCCATCGACAGGGCAGACGCGCTCGCGCGCGAAATCCCCGACTCTTTCGTCGCGGGACAATTCGTCAACCCCGCCAACCCGCGCGCGCACTACCTGACGACGGGACCCGAAATCTGGAGGGATACGGACGGCGCGCTCGACTTCTTCGTCGCGGGCGTCGGCACGGGCGGCACGATCACGGGGACGGGACGCTATCTCAAGGAACAAGATCCGCGC
Organism: uncultured Clostridia bacterium; assembly: GCA_944342055.1. Taxonomy (GTDB): domain Bacteria; phylum Bacillota; class Clostridia; order Christensenellales; family Borkfalkiaceae; genus RGIG8762. The sequence goes on from CALVME010000094.1 coordinate 10,749, forward strand.
ATCCGCGTCGTCGCGGCGGAGCCGTCCGACTCCCCCGTGCTTTCGGGCGGCAAAGCGGGAGCACACACCCTACAGGGCATCGGCGCGGGATTTATCCCCACCGTTTTAGACACGTCCGTCTACGATGAAGTGCTCGCGATCGGCAAAGACGAGGCGTACGACGCGGCGCGCACGCTCGCAAAGACGGAAGGCGTGCTCGTCGGCATCTCGTCGGGCGCGGCGCTCGCCGCCGCCCTGCAGGTGGCGACCCGCCCCGAAAACGAGCATAAGCGCGTCGTCGTGCTCCTGCCCGACACGGGCGACAGATACCTGTCCACCGATCTTTTCTCCTAAAACCGCAAAAACGAACTTTTGTAAAAAAATCACGGCGCTCTGCCGTGATTTTTTGATTTCCCGTCCGACAAGACTTTGCGCAGAGCGCAGACCTCACCGCGGAGCGCCCTCCGCCTCGGGCGACATAAGACGCTTCCCGCCCTTCGCCGCTTCCTTTACGAGATAGAGCCGCGCGTCGTACGGGGCGAGCCAGAACACGAACCCGCCGTCCCGAGAGGGGAGCACTTTCTCGTTCGGCACCGTGCCGTAGAGATAGGAAAGAGCGGAGACGTCAGGCATGTCGAGAGAAAGTTCCTGCGCGACGTCGCAGAAGTTGAACACCGCAAGCACAGTCTCTCCCTTTGCTGCCCGCCGAAAGGCAAATACGTTTTTGCCCCCTTGGTTGATGCTCTCCCAGCAAAATCCCGCATAGTCATAGTCTCGCTCCCACAGGGCGGGATGCTCCAGATACAGCAGATTAAGTCCCTTCATGAATCGGAAAAAATCGGCGTGCACGGGATATCGCAGCAGCGACCAGTCGTTTTCCCGCTTTTCGTCCCACTCTCGGAAATGTCCGATCTCCCCGCCCATAAAGTTGAGTTTTTTCCCCGGGTGCGCATACATGTACAGATAAAACGCCTTCGCCTGCGGAAACTTATCCGCATACCCGCCGTTCATCTTTTGCAGGACGGTCGCCTTGCCGTGCACGACTTCGTCGTGGGAGAGCGGAAGAAGAAAACGCTCCTTGTAGAAGTAATACATGGAGAAGGAGACCTTGTCCACGTTCAGGCTCCGAAGGGAAGGCGGCAGCTGAAAATATGAGAGCGTGTCGTGCATCCATCCCATGTCCCATTTGTAATCGAACCAGAGCCCGCGCTCCGTCCGCTCCGTCACGCCTTCATAGCTTGAGGAATCCTCCGCCGCGAGGATGCAGGAGGGAAACCGCTCCTTGAGCCCCTTGTTCATGCCGCGCACAAACTTGATGCCGAGCTGATTCGCCCCCTTCGACTCGTCGCCCTCATGATACAGGAGGCGACTGACCGCGTCGATGCGCAGTCCGTCGAAATGGTAGAGATCCAGCCAATACGCCGCTGCGCTCTGCAGAAAACTGCGCACGGCGCCCTTCGAATGATCGAAATAAAAGCTCCCCCACTCGCTGCGCGCGTGCGAAGAGAACGCAGGCTCGAAGAGCGGCTCGCCGTCGTATTCCGCGAGTCCGTAATCGTCCACGGCAAAATGCACGGGGACGAAATCCATGATCACTCCGATTCGATTGCGGTGGCACTCGTCGATGAGATACATCAGATCTTCCGCGCTCCCGTAGCGGGAAGTCGGGCTGAAAAAGCCCGTGTTCTGGTATCCCCAGGACTCATCCGTGGGGTGCTCCGCGAGCGGCAGAAATTCGACGTAATTATAGCCCGTCTCCTTTAAGTAGCGAATGAGCGGCACAGCGATCTCGCGATAGGTGTACCAACCCGTCGGACTTGCGTTTTTCTTGCGCCAGGAACCGAGGTGCATCTCGTAAATATTGAGCGGTTCCCCCTTTTTGTCCGTCCTCGAAGCCATCCACTCCCCGTCCGAAAAGCGGAAGCGGCGCAGATCGCGCAAAATCGAAGCGCTGTGCGGGCGAAGCTCCATGCCGTATCCGTACGGATCGCAGTGATCTCTCCTTCCGTTTTTTCCGTAAATTCGGTATTTGTACATCTGCCCTTCCCGCGCGGGGGCGGTACAGGCGAAAAAATTGCCGTCGCCGACGCGGAGCATGGGCGTCTCGCGCCAGCCGTTCCACTCGCCGATGAGGCTGACCTGACGCGCGCGCGGCGCATAGGTGCAGAAGCGATACCCCTCTCCCTCGGGGTGCGCCCCCAGCGTGAGATAGGCGTCAAAGCACTCCCCGCGATAATATTTTCCGATATCCATCATTTTCAGCCTCCCGATCGCGCAGACACGCGCCGTCTCCCGCGCTCAGGCGGGATAGTATTGCAACGCAAATTGCATGACTTCGACGAGCGCCGCCGCGTTGTATGCGAGCAGTCCGACGGCTGCCGCGCCGCAGAGAGACGCAAACAGCACGGTGCGCTTGCGTTCGGCGTTCGGGAACGTCTGTTTGAGCGCGAGGCACGGGAGCAGCAAATAAGCCCAGCAGAAATAGGAAGCATACAGCACCATGCCGTTTTCCGATGCGCCCCAGCCCATAACGCCGAGCAACAGGGCGGAAAAGGCGATCCAGAACAAACCGAGCCACGCGAGCTTTTCCCTGCGCGAGGCGAGAAAGCAGAAGAGTTCCGCGGCGAGAATGCAGATCCCCGCCACCGAGACGCCGCTCGTCTCGGGCAGGGCGATCGCAGGAAATCCTTCCAAAGATACGACGATCTGCGGCGCGGCAAACTGGTAGACGACGTAGTGCGTGAACATCGAGAAAGTCTCTCCCATCGTCATGTCTTTGCCCGTAAACTGAAAAATATCGTTCAGCTTCTCCGCAAGCAGATCGGGGCGCAGCGTGGGGAGCCTCCCCGCGAGCAGGAAGAGCGATACGCCCAAAAAGACGATCTCTCCGAGCGCTTTGAGCGCACCTTTCCACTTCATGTCGCTTCGGTAGACGAAGGGAAGCAGGATCCCGCTCGTCAGAAATCCGCCCACGCCGAAGGCGTACAGCGCCGCAGTCTCCCGCCGCGCGTTGCAATATGCGAGCGCGAAGAGCGCCGTCCAGAAGAGCGGGAAGATGTATTGCTCGATCACCAAGCCGAAAAACAGCTGAGCAAAACAGGCAAAAAAGAGAACGCTGAACGCACACGCCTCCGCCGAGCCCAGGCGCAGGCACGCCGCAAAGAGCAGCGCCGCGCCCAAAAGCGCGTTGAGCTGCATCCAGATCAGAAAGATCGCATAGCTGTCCTCGACAAAAAAGAAGACGTAGGAAAGCAGCTTCGCGGGGACGGCAAAGGGCATGGCGAGGAAGGGAAACCAGAACTGTCTGAGATCGTTCTGCGTGTTCTGCATGTTCAAAAAGGCGTCGTTGACGTAAATGTTCGCCGTATCGCTCGTAAACAGGATATCGAAGCGAAGCCCCTCGTCCCCCTCGCCGAAGGGGCGATAAAAGACGTTGGTGCTCGCGCACAAGACAATCGAAAGGACGAGGAAGCAGGCGGACGCGGCGCCGAAAGCGATGAGTCCTCGGCGGTGCGAAACTGCGCTCCGCAAAAAGGGGAGACACAGATCATACAATCTGCAGATGACCGCATACAGAAAATACGCCCCGAAGGGAATGAGCGCAAAGGCGAGGCGCGTCCAACCCCACTCGGCGCAATAACCGCTGAAAATGCAGGCGGTAAACAGAGAGACGAGCGCGATGCCGACGATGAGCGGAACCGCTCTCCGCGCGATCGCACGCTCCGAAATGCCGTAACGCAAATCCAAAAAGAACGCACAGACGCAGGCGAGCGCGATATTGGCAAAAATAAAAATGAGATTGCGCTCGGTCGCCCGCGGAAAAAAGGCGCAAAACGCGCCCGCGCAGGCCGCAAACAGCAGGGCGAGGAGATACTTTCGTTTGTTTTCAGTCTTTTCCATAGAAACGCTCCTGCCGTCATTATAGCTTAACTTCTCCGCATTGTCAATCTCAACCGGAAAAAATCGCTCTTTGCTCAAAAAAACGCGGCAAGCAAAAAAAGGAAAGCGCGTCGCGCCTTCCCTTTTTCTGAGCATTTGCTCCGTTTTTTCGCCTGCTCGCGCAAGCGCTGCGTTCCTCATTCGAGCTCGAACGCGCCCGTATAAAGCTGATAATACTTGCCCTTCTGCGCGATGAGCTGCTCGTGACTGCCCCTCTCGATGATCTGACCGTGTTCGAGCACCATGATCGCCTTGCTGTCTCTGACCGTCGAAAGGCGGTGCGCGATGACGAAGACCGTCTTGCCCTCCATCAGCTTGTCGAGACCCTGCCCGATGAGCTTCTCCGTGCGGGTATCGATGAAGGAAGTCGCCTCGTCCAGAATGAGCACGGGACAGTTGGAGACCATCGCCCTCGCGATCGCAAGGAGCTGTCTCTGTCCCTGGGAAAGGTTGGCGCCGTCCGAAGTAAGCATCGTCTGATAGCCGTCGGGAAGATGCTCGATGAAGAAGTCCGCATTGGCAAGTTTCGCCGCCTGAATGCACTCTTCGTCCGTCGCGTCCAGCCTGCCGTAGCGGATGTTGTCCATGACGGTACCCGTAAACAGGTGCGTATCCTGCAAGACGACGCCGAGGGAACGGCGCAAGTCGTCCTTATTGATGCTGCGGATGGGCAACCCGTCGTAAAGGATCTCGCCTTCCTGAATGTCATAGAAGCGGTTGATGAGGTTGGTGATCGTCGTCTTGCCCGCGCCCGTCGCACCGACAAACGCGATCTTCTGTCCGGGTTTTGCATAGAGAGATATGTTTTTCAATACGACTTTGTTCTCGTTGTAACCGAACGTGACGTTGTTGAAGCGGATGTCGCCGCGCAGTTTCACATAGGAGAACGTCCCGTCTCCCGCGGGCACCTTCCATGCCCAGCAATCGGCGCTCTCTTCTTCGCAGAACTCGCCCTCTTCCTTTTCTCTGACCTTGGTCAGCGTGATGTCGCCGCCTGCATCCTCGAAGGGCGTATCGACGATCTCGAAGATGCGCTCCGCGCCCGCAAGCGCCATGATGATCGCGTTGAACTGTTGCGTGACCTGTTGTACGGGCATATTGAAGTTACGCGAAAGCTGAAGATAGGAAATAAGCGAACCGATCGTCACGGCGCACACGCCGCCCGTCGCCTCCGCCATGGCAGTCGCGCCGTAGAGAGAGAGTCCGAGCCAGCTGTTCGACGTGCACAGCGCCACGCCCACGACCGCAAGCACGATGTACTGAATGTACCCGATGTTGTTGGTGAGCGGCCCGATGATGTTGGTCAGCACGTTCGCCTTCGTGGAGTGCATGCAGAGCGCCTCGTTGAGCTCTCCGAATTTCTCCTTCGCGCGCTCTTCGTGGCAGAACACCTTGACGACCTTCTGTCCCTCGATCATCTCCTCGATGTAGCCGTTGAGTTTGCCGAGCTTGATCTGCTGTTGCAGGAAATGCCGCGCGGACTTCTGACCGATCTTCTTGACGGCCAGCGTGATGAGCAGGAAGAAGACGAGCATGATCAGCGTGAGCGTGACGCTGTAATACAGCATTGCAAAGAGCGTACCCACGACGGTGACCGCAGAAGACACGATCTGCGGAATGGTCTGGCTCAGCAGCTGACGCATGATATCGGTATCGTTCGTATAGCAGCTCATGAGATCGCCGTGCGTCCTGGTATCGAAGAACCGCAAGGGCAGGTGCTGCATGTGCTCGAACATTTCGTCGCGCATGCGTTTGAGAGTTCCCTGCGCGACAAAGACCATGACGCGGTTGTAGAGGAAGGCGCACAGCGCGCCGAAGATATAGATACAGGACAGCGCGATCAGAATGCCGTAAAACTTCGAGAAATCGGGGTTGACCTGTCCGATGAGCGGGCGGATGTACTGGTCGATGATGCGGCTCAAAAAGAGGTTGCCCGCAATGCTGACGAGGGAAGTCACGATGACCGCGGTGATCGCGATCGCAAAGCCCGCTTTGTTGTTGCGGAGCGTGTAGTCCATCAGTCGCTTGAACGTCTTCCAAGGATTTTTCGCGCCGCCGCCCTTGATCGCAGGGCCGCGCATGCCCCTGCCGTGCAGGGCGTTCTTCTGCATATCCTTCTTCACGTCTTCGGGGATCTCTTCTTCCGGAAGCTGCACTTTTTTATTTTTGGGCATCTTCGTCACCTCCCTTGACCTGTGATTCATAAACTTCGCGATAGATATCGCTGGTTTTCAGCAATTCCTCGTGCGTGCCGATGCCAACGATGCGTCCCTCGTCCATCACGATGATCCGATCGCTCTCCTGCACGGAGGCAATGCGCTGCGCGATGATGATCTTCGTCACTTCGGGCGCGTGCTTCTTGAGTCCGGCGCGGATGAGCGCGTCCGTCTTGGTGTCCACCGCGGAGGTGGAGTCGTCGAAGATCAAAATCTTGGGATTCTTCAAAAGCGCTCTCGCAATGCAGAGGCGCTGCTTCTGTCCGCCCGAGACGTTGACGCCGCCCTGCCCCAGATCGTAATCGAAGCCTTCGGGAATGTCGCGGATGAACTCCGACGCCTGCGCGAGCGAAGCCGCTTCCCGAATTTCTTCGTCCGTCGCGTTTTCATTGCCCCAGCGAAGGTTTTCGGAGATCGAACCGGAGAACAGGACGTTTTTCTGCAATACGACGGCGACCTGATTTCTCAGCGCCTCCATGTCGTAATCCCTTACGTCCACGCCGCCGACCTTGATCGAGCCGCTCTTCACGTCGTACAGCCTCGGGATGAGCGAGACGAGCGTCGTCTTCGCCGAACCCGTTCCTCCGATGATACCGACGGTCTCGCCCGAGCGAATGGAGAAAGTGATGTCCGAAAGGACGTTCTTCTCGGCGTCTGCGCGGTAAGCGAAATCGACGTGATCGAATTCGACAGAGCCGTCTTTGACTTCCGTGACGGGCTCTGCGGGGTTGGAGAGCGAAGGTTTTTCGTCGAGCACCTCGGCGATACGCTCGACCGATCCTCTCGACATGGAGATGAAGTTGAGGCACATTGCGACCATGATGACGCCCGTCAGGATCTGGGCGCAGTAGCTCAGAAGCTTGGAAAGATCGCCGATCTGCAGATTGCCCGCGATGATGAGCCTGCCGCCGAAGAAGAGCAACAGCACCATCGTAAGGTTGATGACCACCTGAATGACGGGCATCAGATAGTTGAGTATCTTCTCCGCCTTGACGGAATACTCGTACACTTCGCCCGTGGCATGCTTCATCTTTTCGATCTCATAAGACTCACGCACATACGATTTGACGACGCGGATCGCTGTCAGGTCTTCCTGCACGACGGCGTTGAGGGAATCGTATTTTTTGAACATCGTGCGGAAATAGGGCACGACTTTGATGAGCACGATCGCCACGACGATGCCGAGCACGATCGCCGCCGCTATGAACATGGACGCGAGCCCGACGTGGATCTGATACGACATGACCGTCGCAAAGATGAACAGCACCGGCGCGCGCACGAGCATGCGGATACACATCTGAAAAGCGTTCTGTGTGTTCGTGACGTCGGTGGTAAGTCTCGTGACCAAAGAAGCGGTAGAAAACTTGTCGATGTTTGCAAAGGAATACGTCTGGATCTTTGCATACATATCCCGACGCAGGTTCTTTGCGAATCCTGCGCTCGCCGTACTTGCAAACTTGCCGCCGAGTACGCCGCAGAGGAGTGAAAAAAACGCGCAAAGCAACATGGCGCCGCCAAAGAGCAAGACCTGACTCATCTGCATGGTGTCAAGCCCGTCCAGACAGTCGTTGAGGTAGTTGATGAGATCACCCATGACAAACGGGATGACGATCTCCATCACTGCCTCGCCGATCATGACGAGCGGCGTCAAAATCGTAAGCGCACGATATCCCCGCAGGGACGGTGTCAACGATTTTACCATAATCAAACTCCTGTGTTTTTCGTTGTTATTGTTATATCAATATCGATATATTATAGCAAACTTGCGCCTCAAAGTCAATTATCTCTCTGTGAAAATACAATGAAAACTACCGCGTTCGGTAAAGCGACAACAAAAAGGCATAGTTCGCAAGATTTCTTCTGCGTTCGCGCTCATCCGGCAAAAATTGTGCAACGAAACGATGAAACCCCTCGCCGTGATTTCGGAAATTGCAGTGCGCCAGCTCGTGTACGATGAGGTAATCGCACAGCTCGGGCGGCAGCATCATCGCCGCGCGGTTGAACCGAAGGTTGCACTCCGCGTCACAGGTACCCC
>CALVME010000095.1 GCA_944342055.1 uncultured Clostridia bacterium
TTTTTGTCCAAACTTTGGGGTTCACTTCAAAACTTTCATGACGGCTTTTTGGTCATGATTCTGACACACGGCTATTTTGACGAGCAAAGCGATGCCGAGTTTGAGCGTCTCTACGGCGCGGTGCGCACGGGCTTGGATCTGAAAATCCGTCGGGCGTTCGACGCGGCGCAAGCGTTCCGGAAGGCAGAGGCTGCGCTTTTGGAGCTGGAGGCGGAGGAGCAAGAAGCCTTAGCGGAGGAAGAGACTGAAAAAGAAAACGAATTCTCCGAGGAAGAGGCGGAGAAGGAAGAAGAAATTGAACGGACGAATGTGGACGGTCAAGAATAAATCGAAAAGGAGAGAATTATGGCAAATGAATTGGATGAAGTGAACGGACCGATCAACGGACAGGGGCGTGACGTTGCAGTAATCGAAAAACAGATTCCCGTGAAAGTAGGCGCGGGGTCAAAGATATTCGAAGTGCTTTTGTGGGTGTTGGGCATTGTTCCCGGGCTGATTTTTCTGATCTGCAAGATCAAAGCAGGAGAATATCTTTCGCAATTGCAACAAAAAGTGCAGCACGATGCCTCCCAGATCGATAATTATCTTGAACAGCGCGTCGTCATCTTGCAGAACTGCGCAAAGCTTGTGGATAAGGCGATTGCGCTCGACGAAGAGACAATGACGAAGATTGCCGCATATCGTTCCGGCGCACGCGCAGAGGACGACGGCATGCGGAATGGGATCGCTCAAAAGGCAGAGCTGCTTGACAGAAGTATCAACGTCGCGTTTGAACAATATCCCGAGCTGAAAGCGCACGAGGCGATTGCGGAAGCGATGCGGCAGAACAGCTATCTGCAAAAGGAAATCACTGCGGCGCGGGAGGTGTACAACGACACCGTAAATGTATGGAATCGCGATATTTTTTCTTGGCCGACAAACATGATCGTCGCGGCGCGCAGAGGATATACCACGCGCATTCCGTTCAGCATCGCAAAAGAGAGAAAGGAACAGGCAAAGGGCGTATTCTTTTGATGCCCGCTTATAAAACTTATGCAGCGTTTGGTTTGCGCGATCGCTTGCGTTGCCCGAATATAGATATTCCCCGCTCGTTTCTGAGCGGGGAATATTTTTAGTGGATTGAATTCGGTTCATGTTTGCAGGCGGTAGATGAGATGCGGCATCTCTTTCCCGTCGAAGCGCTTGACGCATTCGCCGCATATCTGCATGCCGAGCCTCTCCGCGACCCTTCGGCTGGCAAGGTTTTCGGGTCGGATATCCGCGACGATCTCCGTCTTTCCAAGTTCGCGGAATGCGTAATCGAGCATCGCCTTTGCCCCTTCCGTGGCGTAACCTTTTCCCCATTCCTCTCTTCTGAGCATGTAGCCGATTCCCGTATAAGCTTTCCCTGCGAGCGTCTCTTCGAGCAGTCCGATCTGACCGACCGTCTTTCCCGTTTTCTTCTCGATCGCAAGAAAGTAGTCGTATCCGAACTTGCGATAGTTTTCCCGCCTCTTTTTGATCCAGGCGCGCACTTCTTCGTCCGCGAAGGGGCGTTCCCACGCATAAGTGACGGCAGGGTCTTGCAGCATCTCGCAAAGATATGAAAAATCGGAAGGGCGGATGCGGCGAAAGATCATCCGATCGCTCTCGGCAACGACGGCAGGGTCGACTGAGATTCGGTATCGTTTGTCGATCAGAACGGGGCGGACTCCGCATTCGTCGCACATCTTTGCGTATCGCCTGTTTTCCTTGCGGAGAAAATCAAAGTCACATACATCGCCCTCCGTGCGGAGCTCTGCGGCGCAGGCGTATTTTTTTACGTTGCCGAAATGCTCCTTAAGATAGGCATCCGTCATGACCAGACAGTAGAGCTTTATATGCGGCAGATATTTAGGAGAAAATTCCTTTCTGAGCCCGAGCGGCATGTAACATCCCTCTACGATGAGGTCTTGCCCGTTTTCAATGGCGGTTTTGATGATCTCTTTGACGACGGGCCAAAGGTATGCCTCGAGCGCTTCGTCGTCCAGCGGCGTGAGCGTCGTGTATTTGCTGCGAATGAGCCCCATCTTGATCAGATCGACGGAAAGGTAGGGAATGCGATATTTTCTGAGAAGTTTTTGCGCGAGCACGGTCTTTCCCGTGTGCGAAGCGCCTGTGATGATACAAATCATGCTGACCCGCCTGAATTTTTTTATATTATAGCATGCTTTTCCTATCTTTGCAAGAGCGGTTTTGAGCGGAAAAAGAACGAGTTTTGCGGCGGAGCGCATTGAACGGCATAACGGGGGACAAGGCGCATATAATACGGTATGACCTTGAACGAATTGAAGATAGGGCAGTCGGCAAAGATATCGGCGCTCAAAACGAACGGGGAATTGCGAGAACGTCTGCGCGGCTTGCAATTGGGCGAGGGGACAGACGTGCGGCTGATCCGCGTTTCGCTGAGAGGGGGAAGTTTTCTCGTCGAATCGGTTGGCAGGGTCTGTCTCCGAAAGGAAATCGCTCAAAAAATAGAGGTAAAACCGCTTTGAATATCGTATTGATCGGCAATCCGAATGCAGGCAAGACGACGCTTTTCAACGCATTGACGCATTCCTATCGCAAGACGGGAAACTGGCACGGCGTGACCGTGGACGCATTTTCCAAGACAGTCAGGCGGGGCGGACTTGTCGCGACCGTCACGGACGCGCCGGGGCTGTACTCGCTCAGATACACTTCGCCCGAAGAAGAAGCCGCCGTAAGCGCCCTGAGCGGCGACGCCATCGTCGTGAACGTGATAGAGGCGTCTGCACTCGAGCGTTCGCTTGCGCTGACGCGGGAGCTCGCGTCGAAAGGGTGCCGCCTGATCGTCGCGCTCACCATGACTGACGAGCTGAAACGGCGTCAAGGAAAGATCGACGCAAAGAAACTTTCGGAATGTTTGCGTGTGCCTGTCTTTGTCGCGGACGAAAAAAAAGGAAACGCCGCTTCGCTCTGGAAGCTCATTCTCTCGGACGCGGCGAGAACTCCCGTCGTTGCGGAAAAGATTCCGCCGTCCGTCTTTTCCTCGGGTACATACCGAGAGGGAAGATTTGAAAAACTTTGCTATCATCCCGTATTTTCCTTGATTTTCTTTTTCGCCTTTGTTGCATTTTCCTTCTGGTTTACGTTCGCCTCGGCGGCGCCCGGGGGGTGGCTCAAGGGCGGCGTAGAGGCGCTGTTTGCGCGGTTGGAGTCCGCCGCACGGGGCGCCATGTCGGACGAGCCTGAGGCGCTTCGCTCTTTTGTCTGCGACGGCATCATCCGAAGCGGGGGGAGCGTCCTGTCCTTTCTGCCGCAGATATTGTGTCTGCAATTTTGCCTGATATTGCTGGAGGAGAGCGGATATCTCTCCATTCTCTCCTTTGTGGCGGACGACCTCTTCGTCAGATTCGGACTGACGGGCAGGACGGTGTTTTCCCTGCTGATGGGGTTCGGTTGTACCGCGGCGGCGATGCAGACGACAAAGACGTGTGATCGGTGCATGCAAAAAAAGCTCGCGCTCTGTCTGCCGTACTTTTCTTGTTCCGCAAAGCTGCCCGTCTATCTGACCGTCGTCTCCGCCTTCTTTGAACGGCCCTTCCTTCCCATACTCTGTCTCTATCTCGCGGGCGTCGCCATCGCGCTGATCGTCTCCGTGCTCTCGGGTGTATGCCCCGTCTCGCTCCCCGCCGAGGTCGCGCCTCTTCGCCTTCCCTCCGCAAAGAATGTGCTCAAATCCTTGTATTTCTCCGCAAAAAGTACTATAATGAAGACAGTGACCGTCGTGCTGGCGTTTTTGCTTCTGTCCTGGTTCCTCTCATCCTTCGATTTTTCCATGCATTACGGTGCGGAGCGTTCCATGCTCGCGAGCTTGTGTTCCGCGCTTCGCTTTCTCTTTTATCCGATGGGGATCCGCGACTGGCGGTGCGTGTATGCGGCGCTCTCGGGGCTCGTCGCCAAAGAAAACGTGGCGGGATTGCTGCAGCTCTTTTATCCGGAAGGACTGCCGTTTACGTTGGCTTCCGCCGCGGCATTCGCGACGTTTGTGCTGACCTGTTCGCCCTGCGTCTCCGCGATCGCTTCCGTGGCGGAGGCGATCGGCATCCGCCTCGCTCTGCGCAACGCGCTTATACAAACCGTTACGGCGCTCGTGTTCGCGTATGCCGCTTACGGCTTCGTATCCCGTCCCTATCTCTTATTATTCCTTTTACCGGCAGGGTTTGCAATTGAAAGAATTTACCGTAGAAAAACCGCAAAGTCTCAGATCGTTTACCGATAACACCTATCCGCAAGGTTCGGTGTATTTGTCTGCGTTGCTTCGCGCCAAAGACGTGCGCGTCAACGGCGTGCGCGTCGGCAAGGACGTGCCGCTGCGGCGCGGCGACGTGGTCTCCTACTATACGACGAAAAAGCAGGAGGAGCGCAAGCTCTTCGACGTGCTCTATGAAGACGAGCATATCTGCGTTGCGGACAAGGACAGCGGGGTCAATGCCGAGGCGGTTTTTTCCGCCCTGCGAGAAGGGGGGGATTGCCGTTTCATACATCGGATCGATCGCAACACGCAGGGAATTTTGGTGTTTGCGCGCGGCGATGCGGCGGAGCGTGCGCTCCTTGCCGCCTTCCGTGAGAGAAGGGTGGAGAAGAAGTACGAGGCGATCTGCTTCGGCACGTTTCCAAAGCGCGAAGACGTCTTGACCGCCTATCTCAAGAAGGATGAAAAACGTGCGCTCGTCACCGTCTCTGCCGCGCCGATCGGGGATAAGATCGTCACGGAATATCGCGTAAAAGAAACGATCGGGGAATTGACGCGCATCGAAGTGATTCTCCATACGGGAAAGACGCATCAGATCCGCGCGCATCTCGCCTATATCGGGTGTCCGATCGCGGGGGATGAAAAATATGGCGATTCCGCCAGGAATGCGCGTTATCATCTGACGCGGCAATGCCTGCTTGCAAAGGAGCTGACGCTCCACATTCCTTCGTTCAAGGCAGGGGAGACGGTCTTCCGTTCCCGCCGCACGCTCGCTTTTCCGAACTGAATTTTCGTCGATTTGACTATATAGAAATGAACAAAATAAGCCCGTGGCTCACTTTTTTGAGAGCCACGGGCTTTTCATTTCGTTGGAGTTATGATTTTCGGGAGCCAGCTCTCCGCATGCTGCGATATCAGGCCTTTTTGTCACAGTACATGAAGATCGGCAACAAAACGGGGAATACCAAGAGGCACATAAACGGATTTGCGACCGTTTCAAATACAATAAATGCCGCACATATTGCGAGCTTGATGAGAAAGGCTATGCAATGAATGATCAATGCCGGCTTAGAGGCTCCGCTCTGAAAAGACGTTACCGTTTTTTGACCGTTGGTATTCGTTGTCACCAAGACGTATTTTTTGTCTTCGTGGCTGATGTCTCTTTCAACGGCGGAAGTGAGATTCGTGACATAAGAGAGAATTTTCCAGACAAGGCTTGTAATGCCGATCTTTGTGATCACTGCATAGATAATGGTGGCAAAATAATATACGAAATAGATAAAAATTGCCATATCGATCCATTCTGTCAGTTCTTCGAGCTCAAAGGGATTGACGAGCGGACCGCCGTCAATGGTCTTGAAATATCCGTATCCCAACAAGCCAACCCAGAAGAGCAGCAAACCCCAATAGATAACGACAGAACTTATGAGCAATCTCTTGTCTTTGGCAAACATCCGCTCGCCTTCATCGTCGTTGTATGCGCGGCTTCTGAGGTCGTTGCGGTATGCCCTTCTGGAGAGGAGCACGATGCAAAGCTCAATGAGTCCGCATCCGACGAAGATAGCGGCGGCGATAAGCGGATGATCTATCATCCATCCGATGACACTTCAAAGAAAGTCGAAGAAGTTAAAGCTCTCGCTTGCAAGTATTAAGTTACGCATGATTTTTCTCCTTTGTGATTGTTTTACTCCAACAATTGGCGGGTTATACCGACAAATGCCTTTTCAGATGGGGAATCGGATGAAAGATCAGAAGCAAGAACAACGCAATATCGTCGTTTTCCGATATGGTTTTTGTCAGTATAGCATGAATTGCGATAAATTGTCAATAAGCTTCTTTGATTTTTTGTGCGAAAAATTCAAAAAATATCCATAAATGATAGTTCTTTTCATGTTTTCAGATTGATTGCCATACAATCGTTTCCTGCAGTTTCTCAGCCAAAATTAAATTTGTGATAACGATCAAAAAACGCAAAAAAACACTTGACAATGTGCAATGAATATATTATAATATGAATACCTATTCATATAATAACGGAGAAAACAGCAATGGATATTTGCGATCACGAAAGGGAACACGAGGAAGCGCTCAAGCGCCTGCGCGCTACGGCGCTGTCGGAGGAAGATCTTGCGATCATGTGCAATCTCTTCAAGTTGCTCGGCGATCCGTCGCGCATGAAGATCATTCTCGCATTGACGGAAGGGGAACTGTGTGTCTATCATATCGTCGAGGCGGTCGGAGGCAACCAGAGCGCCGTGAGCCATCAGCTCCGCGTGCTCAAGGACAATCGGCTCGTCAAATCGCGCAGAGACGGGAAGAATATCGTCTATTCGTTTTACGATGAACACGTCTCGCGCATCATCGGGATCGCGCTCGAACACGTCGTATGCGAGAAGGGGTAAAGCATGGAAAAGAAACTGAAGATCAGAAATCTCGACTGCGCGGCATGCGCGGCAGAGTTGCAGGAACTGCTTGAAAAGACGGAGGGAGTCGCCTCCGCCGAGGTGAATTATGTGGCGCAGAGCGTGCGGATCGTCGCGGAAGACGAAGCGGCATGCGCGAGGGCGATCGAAGCGATCGCGGGATTTGAAGAGGTGGAGATCGTGCGCGAGGTCGAGCAGACCATCCGCCTGAAAAATCTGGACTGCGCGGCTTGTGCGGCAGAGCTCGAACACATCATCGCAGGGAAAGAGGGTGTCGAGCGCGTTTCGGTCAGCTTTGTCGATCAGAAGATCGTGCTTGTCGCAAGCGACGAGGGGTATCGGAACGCAGTGCAGGCGGCGTCCTCCTTCGAAGAGGTCGAAGTGGTGACGGGCGAAGAGGAGAAGAAAAAGACTTCTCTCATTGCAGAGCACAAAAAGGATTTCATCTGCCTTGTGATCGGGCTTGCGTGCTTTGTGCCCGGTGCCGTGTTGCATTTTTTGGAGGGGACGGCGGCGTTCATCCTGTCGATCGTATTTCTGGCCGCATGTTATTTTGTCGTCGGACATCCCGTAATCAAAAAGTTTTTCAAAAGTTTCCGCTCCATCCGCGGCATATTCGATGAGAACACACTGATGACCATCGCTTCGATCGGAGCGTTCTGCCTCGGCGAATACGTGGAAGGCGCGGCCGTCATGCTGCTCTATCAGTTGGGCGAATTTCTGCAATCGATCGCGGTCGGTTCCTCCCGTCGCTCCATCGTCTCCCTGATGGAGCTGAAAAGCGACTATGCAACGTTGCTTTTGGACGGAGAACAAAAGACGGTTTCACCCGAACAACTGGAAGTGGGGGATGTCATTCTCGTCAAGTCGGGCGAAAAAATTCCTGCAGACGGCACGGTGATGAGCGGAGAGTCCGAACTTGATCTCAAATCGCTGAACGGCGAGGCTGTGCCTCGCCCCGTCGGGAAGGGGGACGAAGTGCTTTCCGGTTCGATCAACATCGGCGGCGCGCTGACTGTGCGCGTGACGCGCTGTTATGCGGACAGTACCGTCGCAAAAATCCTCGAGCTTGTGGAAAATTCCGCTTCCAAAAAGGCAAAACCCGAGCAGTTTATCACAAAATTTGCGCGTATTTATACGCCCATCGTCTTTGGGATCGCGCTCGTCGTGGGACTCGTCGTGCCCGGCGTGCTTGCGTTGGCGGGACAGCAGCCTGTGTTTGCCGAATGGGTCGTACGCGCGCTCAAGGCACTCGTCATTTCCTGTCCCTGCGCGCTGGTGATCTCCGTGCCGCTGTCATATTTCGGCGGCATCGGCGCATGCGCGAGATATGGGATCCTCGTCAAGGGGTCGACCTATCTCGATACGCTCTCGCAGATTGAAGTGGCGGCGTTTGACAAAACGGGAACGCTTACACGAGGCGACTTTTCCGTGGTCGGGGTATGGGGGGATGAACGCACGCTTCCTATCGCTGCGGCGGTAGAGGCGCTCTCCGAACATCCCATTGCGAAGTCTTTGCGCAGGGAGACGCCTTACGTCGCGGAGAATGTGAAGGAGATCCCGGGCAAGGGGCTTTGCGCCTTCATTGACGGCAAAATCGCTCTCGTCGGCAATGCGGAGCTGTTGCACTCCTACCGAATCGATTTTTCCGAGCGCGAAAGCGTTAGCACGCTTTTATACGTCGCATATGACGGACAATATCTCGGATGCATTGCCATTGACGATCAGGTCAAAGAGGACGCCAAAGAGGCGCTCGACGCACTCAAAAAATTGGGCGTAAAAGAGACCGTCATGCTGACGGGCGACCGAAAGGAGCGCGCGGAGATCGTCGCGAAAGAGATCGGACTCGATCGCGTCGGAGCTGAACTTTTGCCTGACGCCAAGCTGAACGCGGCGGAAGAGCTCAAAAGACGCGGGAAACTTCTGTATGTGGGCGACGGCATCAACGACGCGCCCGTGATGACCGTCTCCGATTGCGCGATGTCGATGGGAAAACTCGGGTCAGACGCGGCGATCGAGGCTTCCGACGTGGTGTTGGTTTCCGACGCGCTCTCTTCGGTGCCGAAGGCGGTTCGGATCGCCAAACGCACGCGCCGCATTGTGACGTTCAACATCGTCTTTTCCATTGCGGTGAAACTGGTTGTGCTGATGCTGGGGTTGTGGGATCTCGTCAGTCTGTGGCTCGCCGTCTTTGCCGACGTCGGCGTGATGCTCATCGCGGTGGGAATCGCAATGCTCTCCCGCGCAAAAGTCAGGTAGTGCTCGGTGCGATATTATTTGATGCGCCGTACATACGGAACAATTGGTTGTTTTGACAGAAAACCGTTCGGTAAAATGATTGCCGAACGGCTTTTTTTGTGCTATAATATGCGACATGATCAGAATCGCAACGAAGCAAGACATTGAAAATCTTCTCGCACTCTATGAGCAGGCTCGCGCGTTTATGGGGCACAACGGGCTTGCACAGTGGCAGGGCGGCTATCCGCAGAAAGAGATCGTCGAAAACGATGTTTCGGCGGGACATACGCGCGTTTTTGAAGAGAACGGAGAGATCCTCGGCTGTGCGGCTTTTATCGATCGTGAACCCGATTACGATGTCATTTACGACGGCAAATGGAAGACGCACGGGCGATTTATCGCCGTACATCGAGTGGCTGTCGGCGCACGGAGAAAAGGCATCGCAAGCGCATTCTTTAAGGAAGCGTTGCGCGAAGCGGGCCGAAAGGGGTTTGCTTCAGTTCGTATC
Source organism: uncultured Clostridia bacterium (assembly GCA_944342055.1). Classification (GTDB taxonomy): domain Bacteria; phylum Bacillota; class Clostridia; order Christensenellales; family Borkfalkiaceae; genus RGIG8762. The sequence goes on from CALVME010000095.1 coordinate 9,404, forward strand.
GATACACACAAGGACAATGCGCCCATGCGCGCCGCGCTGGAAAAGAACGGTTTTACTTATTGCGGGAACATTCGCCTGAGCAGGGACGGCGAGTGGAGGGTCGCCTACGAAAAGGAGCGCCCCGTGCTCGTTGCGGCGACGGGGAATCGAGGCAAATTGCGCGAGATCGAAGAGCTCTTGCCCGAATATGTCATCGTTTCCCAAAAGCAGGCTGGATTCTTCGGTGAAGCGGAGGAAAACGGCAATACTTTTTTAGAGAACGCGATCATCAAAGCGAGGGCTGCTTCGGAAGCCTTGCAGCTTCCTGCGCTCGCAGACGACAGCGGCATCTGCTGCGTGGCGCTCCACGGCGAACCGGGTATTCACAGCGCTCGCTATGTGGGAAGACACGGGGACGACGCGGCAAACAATGCGCTTCTTTTGAAAAATTTGGAAGGAAAGGACAGGAGCGCATACTTCTATTGTGCGGTCGCTCTGGTCTTTCCTGACAGCAGGATTTTAAGCGGAGAGGGAAAGACGGATGGCTATATTTTAGAGCGTGCGGAAGGGGAAAACGGATTCGGATATGATCCGCTGTTCTTTTCCACAGAGCTGAATAAGCCTTTCGGCATTGCGAGCGCGGAGGAAAAAAACAGCGTTTCGCACCGTTATCGCGCATTGAAGGAGCTTTCAGAAAAATTATGAAGACGATGATCATACTTTCGGACACACACGGCAATCTCGCGGCAATCGAGAAATTGTCTCAAATTATGGATGAAAGCGATTATATCGTTCATCTCGGCGACGTCTCCTCGGATATGCGCGGCGCCACCGAGCGATACCCCGATAAAATCTATCGCTGTACAGGCAATTGCGACTTTACCTCAGTCGGCAACGAAATGACGCTGGAAGTCGAAGGGCATAAGATATTGTTGTGTCATGGACATAAATACGGAGTCAAGACAGGGCTTGCGGGGCTAGTGAACCGCGCCAAAGAGCTTTCCTGCGACATTGCGCTGTACGGGCATACGCATATCGCCCGCATCGAAGAGACAGACGGCGTGATGACGATCAACCCCGGATGCATGACGAGGTATGCCCTCGATAAGTCCTATTGTTATTTGTGCATCCACGGCGAAAAAGTTGTTCCGACCATAGTGAAGATACAATAAAAAAATTCTTTTTTTCTTGAAAAAATTTCAAAAAATGCCTCTAAAATGTTTGACATCCATAATGCGATTTGATATAATCATCGAGCATTAAGTTGTTAGGGCAAGGTTCGGAACGCGGGTGTAGTTCAATGGTAGAATGGCAGCCTTCCAAGCTGCTTGCGTGGGTCCGATTCCCATCACCCGCTCCACATTCACTTGACTCATTCGAAAAGCCTAAAGGACGAAAAGATATGCGCCTGTAGCTCAGTTGGATAGAGCAACGGCCTTCTAAGCCGTGTGTCAGGGGTTCGAATCTCTTCAGGCGCACCAAAATTTTATGGCGGGCGTAGCTCAGTTGGTTAGAGCGCCAGATTGTGGCCCTGGAGGTCGCAAGTTCGATTCTTGTCGCCCGCCCCATAAAATTCATTGGGGTGTCGCCAAGCGGTAAGGCACCGGATTTTGATTCCGATATTCGTAAGTTCAAATCTTGCCACCCCAGCCATACTTGGTCCTGTAGCTCAGTAGGTAGAGCACGTGACTTTTAATCACGGTGTCCCGGGTTCGAATCTCGGCAGGATCACCAAACGAAACATAAACAGAGTCTTCTGTTTATCATAGATGCACCTTTAGCTCAGTTGGTAGAGCAACTGACTCTTAATCAGTGGGTCCCCGGTTCGAGTCCGTGAAGGTGCACCAAAGTGGTATAATCCGAATTATTTGCTGATAACCGGCGAATGATTCGGATTTTTTTATTAGCGAAATAAAACGGCAAAAATGTCGATATATCGGAGAGGCGCCATGAAACAATCGGATGATTTTATTGTTTGCAGAGATTTTATCCATGCATTTGTAAAGGAACGGCTGGAAGGAAACATTCAAGAACTTATCAATTTTGATTTTTCTTCTTTGCGTGGCGACAGCCGCTATGGGTGTAACGGGCGCTCCTTTGATTGCGACGATACCAATCTAATGCGAGGAATAAGTTTTTTGCTTTGGGGAGAATCATTTCCTGACTTGACTTTATACGAAATTGGCCCCGGTAAGAAATATCGCGGTGATACCTTAAATACATTCAATAGAGTCTTTGGTAAATTTGTTGCGGAGCAAAACACATGGGGAGGGGTAATCAAAAGCAATGCGTCCGATAATTTGCGAGAATCGGTAAAGAAATTTCATACCTCTTATCATCTAATCGGCAACTATATTTTACTGCCCAATGTTGCGGAATCTAATAAAAAGCGAGCATTTACACTAAATACGTATCGCGGAACGGCATATAAAGATTATTTTGATCTGTTCCCCATTCAGTTGGCAAACTGTCTTACCTCTTGCAACGGCGATAGACGTTTGACAAATTTGATTGAGCGAAATGATTTTTTCTTTTCCTGGCTAAAAGCAAACGGTGGATTATCATATTTTAAGGATCTGTGCTGGTTGGACGATTATTTTTTGCAATCCGTGCCTGAAAAGCTCTTTTCTCCCTATGCGTTTTGTCTGAGAAAACAACAAGAGTGGACAGCTGCTGAAAAGGCTGATTATACTAAATACATAGAAAGTTATATGATCAAGTCAACGACCATAATTCATAATCGTTCAAATAAAATGGTAAAACGACTTTCGGAAGTATGCCGAGCATAAAGCCAAACTTACAGTAACAGAAAATTATATTATAATGACAAGCTTCGTATTGCGTATTCGCAGTTCAGTCGTTGCTCAGTTCGTTTTTTAACGGCAGACTGACAATAACATTCAACTTCAAGGACGGCACGCAGAATTTTTTGAAATTCCAAAAGAACGCGTCGGGTACAGGCACGGAGCGAAACCCCGCGTCGCTTTTCGGTGTCTGTCCGATGCGCTTTTCGTCTGAATATACGACGTTTTTCGTTGCACTCACTTTGCCGTCTTTCAGGTCTGCGGGAGTGAGCACAGACGCTTCGCCTGTCCGCAGACTTTTTAAGAAAAAGCGTTTGTTTGATTATATTTTTGTAATATTCTGTGACTAAATAAAATTTTTTTTATTCTGCTCGCATGTATTGACAAATATTTTCAATTATGTTAAAATGAAATCGCTATTATGAATGGAGGTGACCCTATGAAAAAATTAGCAAAGATTTTGCTGGCATTGCTTATGGGCTCTTGTCTGCTTTGCGGTTTGGCAGGATGTAAGGATGACGAAACAACTCCGCCGCCTACAACGCAGAACCCGACGACTGAGCCTACCGAAGAACCCGGTCCCCATACGCATGCCTACGAAAAGACGGATGAGCAGGCCGCAACCTGTACGGAAGACGGCTTGATCACATATACCTGTTCCTGCGGCGACAGCTATACCGATGTCATTCCTGCCGCAGGGCATCAATTTACAGAGACTGTAGTTGAGGCGACGTGTACGGAGGCAGGTTATATTGAAAAGGTATGCTCTGTATGCGGAGAGACTGAGCGCGAAGAAATTTCTGCAAAAGGTCACAGCTATACGGAGACGGTCGTTCTTCCCACTTGTACGGAAGAAGGTTATACCCTGCATACTTGTTCCGTTTGCGGCGATTCCTATAAGGATGATGTCGTAGAGGCGACGGGACATACGATCGTTGTGAAGCGCGGTCAGGCCGCTACCTGCGGTTCGCTCGGCTGGACGGACGAAAAGAGCTGTTCCGTTTGCGGCGAAATCATTGAATACAGCTGGCCGATCGCGATGTTGCCGCATAACTTCACTTCGGCGCAGGTAACCGTGGTTCCTACGCTGACAGTAGAGGGCAGTGCGCTGCTCATTTGCGCAAACGATGCATCGCATACCGAAGAGGTCGTACTTCCCGCAATCAATGAAGGCAATTACACGTTGACAAACGGCGAGTACACGATCGAAATCGAAGGAATCGATATTTCTTTTGCGGCGAGCGTGTCAACGTCAACGACGGACGAGCTCCTTGAAATTTTGGCTACCCCCGGAGCGACTGCGAAGCTGGAATCGAACATGACTTTGGATGCTGCGAATTTGAACGGTGTCCTTGCGCTTGCCGACGTCAAGGAGTATGCGATCGATCTGAACGGTCATGAGCTTACTATTTCGGACAGCATGAATACGGTTGTCGTTCAAAGCGGAAAGACGTTGGTCATGCAAAACGGTTCCATTGTCGCTGAAAATGCAGTTTCTACCAATGCAAACTTTAACGTTGCGACGGGAGCGTCTCTCGTTCTGGACGGCGTAGAAATCAATTCGACGGGCAGCGTTTTGTTCCCTCAGGGCGACGCGGCGAGCGTTACGGTCAGAAACAGCACGATCAGAACAACGGGAGTCTATGCCATCGGTACGAATGCCGCGACCACGGATAATTACAATGTAGTGATCACTGTTGAGAATTCCGTTCTCGAAACTACGGCGGCAGACGGCGACGCGGCTGCAGTCTTGATCAATGTCGCAGGTACGCTGAATATGACGGACGTTGAAGTAGTGGCGCAGCGTCAGGGTATCGTTGTTCGTGCGGGAACCGCAACGCTCAAAAATGTTACGGTTGATGCAACTCTTGAGTATCTTGATTGGGCAGACGATTTGTACAATCCCTCCAATTGGGGCAGCGGAAATGAGGTCGCATACGGCGCACTTGTCGTAGGCAATCCGACCGTTGGCGCCTATCTGGCAGATGCCATTGTAAACATCGAGGGCTGCAACTTCACTTGCAATACGGCTGACCAAGAGGTGGCTTCTTTCACGGCGGCGCTCTATGCTTATAAGGGCACTTCGTATAAGACGGAAGTTACCGCGACCAACACAACGTTTGACGGTTACATCGTAAATTATGGCAATACGGCTACGTTGAACGGCTTTGATGATGACACGGTTATCACTGCGTTGATCAAAACTTCGGTCGATTGGGCAAACATCGATAAGTTTACGGCGACGCCGAATGAGGATTATTATTTCCTGCAGGTCGCGGATGTGATAGCTGAAACGATGCTTGCTAAATTCTGCGGTACCTATGACGGCAACGGATATAAGTTGACTCGCGATTACAACGAAGGCGAAACGGATTGCCTGATCAATGAAATCAACGGCGCAACCACCATTAAGAATCTGGATTTCTATATGGCTGACGCGACTTCACTGATTGAGACGGCAGACTGGGGTACGGATTACGGCGTTACGTTTGAAAACGTCACGACCAATTCCCTTTCCGATGAAGTGCTTGCAGCGAATTCTACAAATTTCGGATTCTTTATCGTCAATGCTCTTTATACACCTGCCAACTGCTCCGTGCGCTATGTGTTCAAGGATTGTGTCAATAACGTAAATATTCAAAACGTAGGCACGTGCACGGCGGTATTTATAGGGTCCGGACCTTGCGCAAACGGCGAGCTGATCATCGATTATATCAACTGCGTGAACAACGGAGCCATCAGCGGTACCAACTTCGTCGGCTATTTCTTCGGAAATCCTTCCTACATCGATTCAATGCGTCAGGAGGAGTATCCTAATTCCGCCATCAATGCGACGAATTGCGTGAACAACGGGTTAATTTCTTCTGTAAACGATACGGCTGTCGTCGCGGCAGCGCCGAATTTCTCTGATGAAGTTCCTGATTCTGTATTGACCGGTACCGGTTCTTTCCTCGCGGGCAATGCGATCAAGGATCTTACCTATACGATTCATCAGAACGGCACCTCCTTCGCGATTGATACGAATGAGACGAAGTACACTTATAAGCTTGTGCTTTCTGTCAATGCAATTTATTGGACGAAAGACGGTTCCGCATGGTCGGATGAGCATACGGCAGATATTTCCGATAGAAATTTGAGCGAAGTTTCGAACGGAAGAAAGTATCTGATTTCGTTGCCGATCGATGCCTCTGCAAGCGGCGATCTTGGCAGCTTTGCGGCTTATGATGTAAGAACTGCGGTCAAAGAGGGCATCATTGCGGATACGAATGGCTTGACGTTCAATGCGGAGGGTTATGCGCTTGTCGTCAGCGGAACGAATACCTACATGATTTTCAACCTGACTGAAGATTACTATGTCAACAGCGGCGTCAGCATTTTGCTCTATGCATATGAAGGAAATGCGCTCGTGGGAGTGAGAAACATTTAACAGAAAATTCATCTGACGGCGAGACCTCTTCGGATTTTTCCGAAGAGGTCTCTTTTTTGAAGGAGCGGAAACAGAAACCCTGTTTTTTGAGATAAAGCGAATCAGGTTTCGTGACTGCGCGAACTTCAAAAATGAAAGAATGTGTATGGGGCATGAAAAGTCACAACGCATCTTGAAAGAATATTGACTTTCTTGTTTTTTTTGGGTATAATACCCATATGAATACAAATTTCGGAAAAAAATATCGTCTCGGCCTGATCGGCAGCGGCGAAATGGCGCACGCCATCGTAGAGGGGGCGATCAAAGCGGGCGTAGTCGCGCCCGAACAGGTAATATGCAGCGCAAGACATGAGTCGTCGCTTGAAAAGATGCGGCTGCTCGGCACTGCAGTGACGCTGAACAACAAAGAAGCAGCAAATAGCGAATTTGTCTTGTTTTCCGTACGCCCGCAGGACTTTGCAGAGGCGGCAAAATCCGTGTTCGGACTTGTGAAGATTGCGATTTCCGTTATGGCGGGCATCCCTTCCGCAAAAATCAGCGAAATGCTCGGCGGATGCCGCGTAGCTCGTTGTATGCCGAATTTGCCTTGCCGGATCGGTTACGGTATGTCAGCCGTGGATGTCTCTGCGTTTTCAGAAGAGGAGGGGGCGTTTCTGCTGGCACTCTTTGGTGCCCGGGGAAAGGCAATCGCCGTGCCTGAAGCCAAACTGCATGCAGTGACGGGCATTTCGGGAAGCGGCCCCGCTTACGTTTATCTTTTTATTCAGTGTCTTGCCGCGGCCGGAGTCGAACATGGCTTGACAGAGGAAGAGGCGCGGATCCTGGCGATACAGACTGTGATAGGCGGCGCAAAAATGGCAGAATCTTCCGATCTTCCGTTGGAGACGCTTGTAAATTCCGTATGCAGCAAGGGCGGAACGACCATTCAGGCTGTCGAATGCTTTCAAAGAGAGGGGCTTTCCGAAATCGTTTCCCATGCGGTTTCGGCTTGCGTAAAAAGATCTGAGGAGCTTGCGCAGTGAAACAGGTGGAACTTTATACGGACGGCGCATGTTCCGGCAATCCCGGCCCCGGCGGCTATGGAGCCATCCTGATATTTAAGGGCATCGAAAAAGAGATTTCCGGCGCCTTTGCGGAAACGACAAACAACCGCATGGAAATTTATGCGGTCATCGCCGGACTTGAGTGCCTCAAAGAGCCTTGTGAGGTCACAATTTATTCGGATTCGGCTTACACTGTCAATGCGTTTTTGCAGGGCTGGCTGAAAAACTGGGTCGCTGCTTCCTGGGTGAAGAGCGACGGAAAGGCTGTGGCAAATGCAGATCTTTGGCAAAAGCTGTATGCATTGACGCAAAAGCACCGCGTCCGTTTCGTCAAAGTGAAAGGGCATGCCGACAACGAATACAACAATCGATGCGATGTTCTGGCAACGTCTGCCATCAAAAAATTATCTTAAAATATCGGGGAAAGAAGTATACTGTTACTATGGGAAAAAACGGGAAGCTGGTACTGAACTTTATCGTAAGTTTTTGTCTTGCGCTCATCGGAGCGGTTTTTTCCGCATATTTTTTTGCAAGACAGGAATTTCGGGGACACATCGTGCTTCAGTGGTTGTTCCCAGCTCTCTATGCGATCGCGTGGGCTTTGTTTGCCTTCTTCTATTGCAAAGGATACGAAAAAACGTATAAACTTTTTTTAACGGCTTTTCTCCTCGCAGATCTGGCCGCCGCGCTCTTGTTTTTTTATCAGGTAAGCGGACTTCATCAAATCGTCTACGACAAGAAAACTTTGCGCGAGTGGATTCAGTCAAAAGGGATCTGGGCGCCCATCGTCTTTATCATATTGCAGTTTCTGCAGACGGTCGTTCTGCCCATTCCGACAGTTATGACGATCGCGGCGGGTGTCTTTTGCTTCGGCGCGTTCCGATGCGTTATATATAGCTATATCGGTTGCGTGACAGGCTCGATCGTTGCATTTCTCATCGGCAGAAAGCTCGGGTATGCGGCGGTTGCCTGGCTGTTGGGAAAAGAAACGCTCGACGAATGGCTCCGCAAAGTCAAACGAAAAGACATTTATCTTCTGACGGCAATGTTCCTTTTGCCATTTTTTCCGGACGACATTCTTTGCTTCGTCGCAGGGCTTTCCAGCATGAAATTCGGTTATTTTGTTGTCATGATATTGATATCGAGGCTGATCGCCATCACGACCACCGCATTTCCGCTGAATTTGATTCCGTTCGACACCTGGTGGGGCATTCTGATCTGGGTTGCGCTCTTTGCCGCAGTCATCGGTTTCATGATTTTTCTTTACAAAAACTCAGACCGCATCCATGAATGGCTGAAACATCGCGTTTCCTCTCGCAAAAAGAAAAAGGTGGATGAAACTTCCAAAAAAGATGCGCTTTGACCAAAAATATTTTTCCGTTTACTATTGATTTGCGCTTTTTATCATGTTATAATGATTTAGGAATGCGCTGAGATTGTTTTTTCTTAGCGACACGCTCATCAAAAAGGAGGATACTTATGAAGAAAGTCAGAGCTGCGGTGATCGGATTGCTTTGTGTTTTGTGCGTGGCGATCTTAACGGGATGTCAAACGGGGACTTATAAGTTCAGTTCCATGAAGGCCTCCGTCGGCGCGATATCGATCGAATATAAAGTCGGCGATGATTTCCTCGGAACGACGATCACGGAAGATTTCTGCGTCATCGACATGAGACACGACGGTACCGTCTCTTATCAGATTTCCGATAACGCAAAATTGGACGGAACCTGGTCTAAGAGCGAGACCGTAAAAAACGGTTACGATCTCAAATTCGGCAATTCTTCGCTCGCAGTCGTGATCAGCGGCGGAAAGCTTACGATGGAATGGAACGGTATGTCGTTGGTACTGGAAAAGTAAGGTAAGAATCACCGTATCGACGGTGATTCTTTTTGTGCCTATATTTTTAAAAAAATTGAAACAATATAGAAAGCAGAGAGGGAAACACAATGTCTTTTAATTATCACAAAACGGCGATCATGCAGGTAAATGCCATGCCGTCGCGCTGTTATTATCGTTTGCCGACGGAAATTGTTTTGAACAAATGGAAATTTTCTTATTTTGAAGAAGAAAACGAAGAACTTCTGACATGTCGGCCGTCTTATGAGATGGAGACGCCTTCCTGTTGGCAGATGTTGGGGTTCGGCGGGCACCAGTACACAAACGTCAAATATCCGTTTCCGTATGCCCCGCCTGAGATCCTGAAAAAGAACGCTTGCGGCGTTTATGTGACAGAAATAGATCTTTCCGATTTTACGGGCAGATACTATCTGTCGTTTGACGGCGTTGACAGCTGTTTTTATCTGTTTGTCAACGGCAGGGAAGTCGGATACTCGTCCGTCAGCCATTCCCATGCCGAATTCGACGTGACTGCTTTTTTATCCGTTCACAACGAAATCCGCGTCGTCGTCTTTCAATACAATTGCGGCTCTTATCTTGAAGACCAGGACAAGTTCCGCATGAGCGGCATCTTCCGCGACGTCTATCTGACTCACCGTCCTCTGCACGGTTTGTATGATTACAAGATCACGTCGGATATTCAGGACGGAAAGGGGATCGTTTCATTCTTCGGCGATTGCGCCGCAACCGTCACCTTTAACGGAGAAACCAAGGCGGGAAAGGAACTTACGTTTGTTGTGGAAAATCCCAGGTTGTGGACGGCGGAGACGCCTGAACTATACGATATGAACATCGTATGCGCGGGCGAAACCTTCTTTGAGAAAGTAGGCATCCGCAAAATTGAGATAAAAGACAGCGTATTGTTGTTAAACGGAATGCCTGTCAAGCTCAAGGGCGTCAACCGCCATTCCATGACGGTGAACGGTTTCGCCGAGACGGAGAAAGACATGACGGACGATCTTTTGCTCATCAAGGCGATGAATGCAAACGCGATCCGTACTTCTCACTATCCGCCGCATCCGCTGTTGCCGAAACTTTGCGATCAGATGGGGATTTATTTGCTCGAAGAGGCGGACGTGGAGTGCCACGGCACTTGCATCCAGGACAACAACAAGGATTTCGAATTGCACATCAACGAACTTGCAGTTTCTCCCGTTTATCACGAACAGTTCGTCGGCAGAGTCAAAAGAATGTATGAACGTGACAAAAATCGCTCGTGCATCATTATCTGGTCGCTCGGAAACGAAAGCGGATGGGGTAAAAATCTGGAGGACGCCGCGCTCTGGCTCAAACAGCAGGACGATCGCCCCATACATTACGAGGGCGCTTGGAATCTGGAAGCTTATCGCGACGATTGCCTCGATCTCTATTCCCGCATGTATCCGTCCATCGAATGGATGAGAGAATTTGAAAAAAATGCGGACAGACCGCTCGTCCTGTGCGAATATACGCACGCCATGGGCAATTCGTGCGGGGATGCGGAAGACTATTGGAAGCTGATCTACGAAAAGAAAAAGCTCTGCGGCGGATTTGTCTGGGAGTGGTGCTCTCACAGCATCATAGACGGAGAAAAAGTATTGTACGGAGGAGACTTCGGAGAATATCCGCATGACGGAAATTTCTGTATGGACGGCATCGTGACGACGGACCGAAAGCCCAACCCCGAATATTTTACGTTACGGGAGGTTTATGCTCCGGTCGACGTGCGGGAGGAAAACGGCGTCTATGTCATATTGAGCCGATATGACTTCCTGCCCTTTGACCTTTCCTGTGAATGTTCGATATTTGATGACGATCTTCCCGTTCTGACGCAAGAAATCGATGTCTGCGGGCTCGCCCCGCATGCGGAAAAGAGAATAGAACTTCCTTCTGCAACGGTGCAGGGCGACAAGATCGTGCAATTTACCTTCCGACGCGGCGAGGAGATCGTTTCGATGCGCTCTTTCCGCAAAATATGCGAGAAAAGGGAACAGATCAAAAAAGAATCCGTTCTCGATTTCAATTTGAACGGAGACGGTATGGCGTACGGTTTCCGCGTCAACGGGACTCCCGTGATTTCCGCCCCCATGGAGGTGAACTGTTATCGTGCGCTCACGGACAACGATGCTTACATCAAAGACGAGTGGCTCGATTGGGGACTGGATCGCGCCTACTTCTTTGTGACGCAGACGAATCACAGACGGTGGGAAGAGGTGTTTGCGGGCAAGATCGTGACGCCCTATCTCCGTCCCATCGCGGACATGACGCTCCGTTACGGCTGGGACGAAAGGGGAGATCTGAGCGTGGAGTGCAACGTTCGTCTCGCTCAACACGTAAAGCATCTGCCCCGCTTCGGGTTCAGGTTCCTGTTGGAAGAAAATCTGACCAACGTCCGCTGGTACGGACTCGGCATGCCTGAAAAAAATTTTGGCGGCGCGGCAGGAGAACTGATCGGCGAAATTCCCGAATGCATGTCCGAAAGCTACGTCGACCGCAATCTCGCTTGCGTATATGGATTGTATTCCGCCGACGCGCGCGAACTTTCTTACCGTTATCCCAAACCCCAGGAGAGCGGCAGTCGTTGCAAGACGCGCTTTGTCGCCATTACCGATGAGAACGGGAGAGGTATCTTTGTGGACAGCAGGGAAGACATGTCTTTCCGCGTCACGCCCTACAGGACAGAAGAATACCGAGCGCATGATTTTGAAATGCCGCAAAGCAATCGGATCTGGTTGGAGATCGATTATTTCATGAGCGGCGTGGGAAGCAATTCCTGCGGTCCGAGGATCGACGATCAATATCTTCTGAACGAGCGGGAGTTTACGTTCCGCTTCCGCATCCGCGCATTGGAGAGAGAAAATCTCTTCCGTCTTCACAGAAGTTGAGCTGCGCTGTTTAAATCTTCGGAAAAAAAGGTATATATTTAGATAAGGAGTTATCTATTATGACTAAGATTGATATTTTTTCCGGTTTTTTGGGTGCCGGTAAAACCACACTGATCAAAAAATTGATCGCAGAGGCATTTGTCGGACAGAAAGTAGTGTTGATCGAAAACGAATTCGGAGAGATCGGCATCGACGGCGGATTTCTGCAGGAGGCGGGCATTCAGATCACCGAGATCAATTCCGGCTGTATCTGTTGTTCGCTTGTCGGAGATTTCTCCGCCGCGTTGAAAAAAGTAATGCAGGAGTATGCGCCCGACCGCATCGTCATCGAACCTTCCGGCGTGGGAAAACTTTCCGACGTTATTCGCGCCGTAGAGCGGGCGGAGCTGGAAAACGCAGTCATCAATTCGTTTACGACGGTTGTAGACGCAAAAAAATGCAAGATGTATCTGAAAAATTTCGGAGAATTCTTCGGAGATCAGATCGATCATGCGGCTTGTATTGCGCTCAGCCACACCGATTTGGTGACGGAAGATAAACTTGCCGAGTGCGTGGAGCTCTTAAAAAAACACAATGCAAAATGCACGATCATTACGACTGATTGGAAAAATCTGAGCGGTAAACAGATCATGGATGCCATGGAACACACGGATACGCTCGATCGGGAGTTGAAAGAACTTGAAAAAGAAATGCACCATCGTCACGGAGAAGAGTGCGATGACCCCGATTGCGCTTGTCATGAGCATCATCACGAGCATGAAGGCGAGTGCGGGTGTCATGAACATCACCACGACCATGAAGGCGAGTGCGGGTGTCATGAACATCACCACGAGCACGAAGGCGAGTGCGGGCGTCATGAACATCACCACGACCATGAAGAGGAGTGCGGGTGCCATGAACATCACCACGAGCACGGACACCGTCACGATCACCACGCTGACGAAGTGTTTGTCAGCTTCGGCAGAGAGACGGCTAAGACTTTTACAAAAGAAGCGCTCAAATCCATGCTGGATTCGCTGGAAGACGAGGAAAAGTATGGCGCGGTTCTGCGTGCAAAGGGCATTGTGAAGGGCGTCGACGGTTGGCTCCATTTTGACTATGTCCCCGGAGAATCTGACGTAAGAAGCGGCTGTGCGGACGTTACTGGAAAATTGTGCGTGATCGGCTGCAAGCTCAACGAACGGGCTCTGGAAGAATTATTCGGGCTTTGACGCATGAACAGAGTCATAGAGACGCCCGTCTATCTCTTTTTGGGCTTTTTGGAATCGGGAAAAACAAAATTTATTCAGGAAACGTTGGAAGACAAACGCTTCGACTCCGGCGAAAAGACGTTGGTCTTGATCTGTGAGGAGGGGGAAGAGGAGTACGACCCTGCCCGCTTCAAGGTCAAAAACGTGACGCTTCGCGCCATTGAAAAGGATGCGCTCTCCACGCCGTTTTTGGAAAAAATACAGCGGGAAACGGGTGCGGAACGGGTCATTGTCGAATACAACGGCATGTGGCTCGTCGACGATTTCTTTCAGGCGATGCCGGAAGGCTGGATGGTCAATCAGATCATGACGTTCTTCGAGGCGTCCTCGTTTCTGAATTACAATGCCAACATGCGCCAGCTTGTCTACGATAAGCTTCAATACACCGAACTGGTCGTATTCAATCGTTTTCGCGAAGAAATCGATAAAATGGCGCTTCATAAAATTGTCCGAGCTGCGACGCGTCGGGCTCAGATCGTATATGAATACAACATCGATCGGGCGGAGTATGACGACATCGTCGATCCGCTTCCGTTCGATCTGAATGCGCCGGTGGTGAAGATCGAAGATCGGGATTTTGCGCTTTTCTATCAGGATTTTGTGGAAGAGACAAAAAAATACATCGGCAAAACGCTTTCGTTCCGCGGCATGGTTGCCTGGGACAAGCGCCTGCCGAGAACAAGTTTCGTGCTGGGAAGGCATGTGATGACCTGTTGCGAAGCAGACATTGCATATCGCGGCATTGCGGTAGATTTTGACGGATCTCTCACGCTGGCGACCAGGGAGTGGGTGGAGGTGACCGGCAAAGTGACAATCGCATACTCTGCCGCATATAAGAAAAAGGGACCCGTGATCAAGGCTTCCGAAGTGACGCGCTGCGATCCTCCCGAACAACCTCTGGCAACATTCTATTGATCGACAATGCAGAAGACGGCGAATCCTTTCGCCGTTTTTTGATTTCAAAATTGACAATCGCAGGACGATGTGATATACTGAAGACAGTTCATTCGTTGAGAGGGGAAAATTATGACGGAAGAAAACGCAACTCGGTTTATACGCAGTTACAACCGGATCGAATCCTATCTGCGCGGCAGATACAGCCTCAAGGTTTCACAGTCCTTTACCGATCTCATCAAGCGTTGCACCGATCTCAATATTACGGTGCGCCGCTATGCGGATCTGCTCATCGACTACGGCAAGTTGCGCAATGCGATCGTGCACAAAGACACCGAAGAGCATTATATCGCCTATCCTTGCGACGACGTGGTGGATATGATCGAGAAGATCGAACGCGAACTTTGTTCTCCGCCTTCCGTTCTGCAGGTCACAAACAAAAAAATCATCTATGTATATGCCGATTCAACGATCAAGACGGCGATCCTTGCGTTTTCGGAATACAAAGTACGCACGCTTCCCGTTTACGACCATGGGAAGATGATCGGTGCGATCAACGTGAGAAAGCTTGTTGCCTGCATCAGCCGCGCGATCGAAGAAGGATGGGATCTGAACGAGTACGTTCTCAAAAAACATTGCGGCGACGTCATTGAATTGGAAGATCTGAAATCGTACGCTTTCCTTGACAAAAACGCCTCTGTCGTGGACGCCTTTACTGCGTTCGAAAAGCGTCAGATCCTGGCACTCTTCATAACCGAAAACGGACAGCTCGGCGAAAAAATTCTCACCATGGTCACGACATCGGATTTCCCGCATCTGAACAAATATATGGAGATGTATCGGTGATCCTTCCCGAAGGCGTCTTATGGATTTTGAATCGGTTGGGCGCATATGAAACGTACCTCGTCGGCGGTTGCGTGCGGGACGCTTTGCGCGGCGAGGAGGTACACGATTATGACTTTTGCACCTCCGCCAAGCCCGACGAGCTTTTGCGCGTCTTTTCCGATTGCCGTACGCTGACGGTGGGATTGCAGCACGGAACGGTAGGAGTGGTGCGCGAAGGAAAGAAATACGAGATCACGACGTTTCGGTCGGACGGAAAGTACGAAGACAACAGACACCCCGAAAGCGTCTCGTTCACCTCTTCGATCGCGCAGGATCTGGCTCGCAGGGATTTTACCGTCAATGCAATGGCTTATCATCCTTCTTGCGGTTACATCGATCCCTATGGCGGCAGAGAGGATCTGAAAAAGGGAATTTTGCGCGCGGTCGGAGATCCCGATTTGCGATTTCGGGAGGACGCGCTCAGAATTTTGCGCGGCGTCCGATTTGCTTCCGTCTGCGGTTTTTCCGTGGAGAAAAATACCGAAGCCGCGATGTTGCGACAGAGAGGACTGATCGCGCATGTGTCTTCGGAACGGAAATATACAGAGCTTTGTGGCTTTCTCATGGGAAAGCATGTAACCGAGGCGGGACTTACCCATGCGCAAATCATTTTTGCCGCCCTTCCCGCCCTTGCGCCGATGTATCGGTTTGAACAACACAGCAAATATCATGTGTACGACGTTTGGGAGCACACGATGCGCGCCGTCGGAGCGGGCAATCAATTGCCCGTACGCCTGGCACTGTTGTTTCACGACAGCGGAAAACCCGCATGCTATACTTCGGAAAACGGCGTGGGACATTTTTACGGTCACGCCAAAATTTCTGCGAAAATCGCGAGAGAGACGCTGACAGATCTGAAGGCGGACAAAGCGACGGCTGATCGCGTTGAAAGTCTGGTCGCGCTGCACGATCACCCTGTGGACGGAGCGGACGAAAAACGCGTCAAAAGATTGCTCTCAAAAATCGGGAAAGAGGCTTTTCTGCAGCTGCTTGAAGTCAAGCGAGGGGACGCGATCGCACACGCCCCGTTCGCGTGTGAAGGTCGGTTGCGGGAAATAGAGGGGTGTCTTTCTCTCTATCGCACGATCAAGGAACAGGAACAATGTTTCACTTTGAAACAGCTCGCCGTGAACGGGAACGATCTGCTTGCGCTCGGACTTCGAGGCAGACAGGTGGGTCTGGTTTTGCGCAAACTGCTCTCGCTCGTCATGGAGGGAAACCTGAAAAACGAACGCGGAGAATTATGTGATTTCGTTCGCAAAAACAAGGAAAACTTTGAAGGAAACATTGACTAACCGCAAAATCAATGGTATAATAGGCATAGGATTTTGGGCGGGAGAAAGAGAGGCGGTCCAACGGCGCAACCACAACGCAATGCGACGGCCGCAGTCTCCGCGCGTAATAAAATTATTACAGAGGTGCATTTATGATTAAGTACAATCTCGATAAGAGAAACCGCGGCGTGGCAGTCAGCCCGGAGCTGTACGGTCTCTTTTTTGAGGACATCAACGGATCGGCGGACGGCGGCATCAACGCTGAAATGATCATCAACAATTCGTTTGAACACGAATATTACACTTATGATGATTTCAACTGCGAAGCGCCCGTACACGTCGCGTCGCAAAAGGGACTTTATTGGGACATATACGGCGCCGGTCCCCGTTATATCAGTACGGACGGCGGCATATCCCCCAACAATCCGTCCTACCTTTGTATGAGCGTAGGCGGGATCTATCACGTCGAAAATCCCGGCTTTGGCACGACCAGCGCATACGACCTTTACGGCATGGCGCTGGAAAAAGGCGAAACGTACCATTTCTCTATGTTCTTTAAGAAGCTCGGCTTCGTCGGAAAGGCAAAGGTCTTTGTCAAAGGACCTACGGGACTGCTTACGAGCGAAGCGGAGATCGAACTTTCGGGAAACGACGGTAGCTGGGAAAAGGTCGGTTGCTCCATCGTCTCCAACGAAACGAAAATGGGGCGTCTTTGCATTATTTTTGAGGGCAACGGGACGATCGGCATCGATTATCTCTCTCTGATGCCGAATACCGTCTGGGGCGATCCCGACAAATACAGAAACGGTAAATTCTCGCCCAGACTTGTCAAAGTGCTTCAGGAATGCCATCCCAAATTTTTCCGCTTCCCCGGCGGATGCGTCGTGGAAGGCGACGTCGATTTTGAACATCAATACAAGTGGAGAAATACGGTAGGGCCCTTGGAACAGAGAAAGCAGATCTGCAACGTATGGCGCTATATGCAGTCCTACGGCATCGGCTTTTATGAGTATTTCGCCCTTTGTGAGGATCTCGGCATGGCGCCTCTGCCCGTATTGCATTGCGGTCTTCTTTGCCAGATCCGCATGGGCGAGCAGAGAAAGACAGGTTACCAGCGCATCATGCCCGGCACGCTCCAATTCCAGATCGAAGTCATCGACAACGTTGCGGATCTCCTTTACTTTGCAAAAGGCGACGTAAACTCCGAGGATCCCAACGAAAAGTACTGGGCGAATGTCCGCGCAGAGATGGGCCATCCCGCTCCGTTCGATCTGAAATACGTCGGCATCGGCAACGAGAACTGGGGATACGAGTATTTTGACAACTTCTCGTCCTGCCTGCTCGGTCTGCAGCAGTACACCTATTGCGGCAAACAGACCGATTTGCTCAAGAAATACGACATTACCGTGGTTACGTCTGCGGGCGTAGACATCCGCCCTCAGGATTCCAACGAATCATGGAAAGTCATCAACAAAAAATATCGCGACATGATCGTGGACGAACACGTCTACAATTCCTTCCAGTGGTTCATCGACAATTCCAAGCGCTACGATTCCTATGACAGGGACGGCGCAAAAGTGTTTATGGGCGAGTACAGCGTTCATACGATGGCGGACGGCAGAGGTAGGCTCAACGGCGAGAACAACTTAAAGACCGCTCTCGGCGAAGCGGCGTTCCTGACCGGATGCGAGAGAAACAGCGATGTGGTCAAAATGACGTGTTATGCGCCTCTGTTTGCAGCGACGAACAACTACCGCTGGACGCCCGATCTGATCTGGTTCAATCCCCGCGATATCATGCTTACCCCCAACTATTACGTTCAGCAGTTGTTTGCCGCCAACGTCGGAAAATATACGCTGACCGACGTCGCGCCCGTAGACAAAGACAACAGCGGCGGACTGTTGATCGGCGGACACAGAACGTCCAGCGCCGTGAGAAGCGTTACGGTCAAGTCGCTCGCAACGGGAGAAATTCTGTATGCGCATTCCTTCCGCGACGGACTCGGCGACTGGAAGGTTTATCCCAACTGCAAGGGCGGATATATCAATGAAGCAGGCGAACTGGTAATCGAACAATCCGAAGCGTTTAACGGCTACTACTATGACGCGCAGAAGTTCGGCAATTGCGAAGTCGAGATCGATTTTAAGAGACTTGGCGGCGAACAGAGCTTTATCGCAGGCGTCGGCGTGGCAGACATCCGCGACGCAGGCACGATGGATTGCGCAGGTTTCTCGATTTCCTGCCAGTACGGCAAGAACCACAAGGGTTATGACGTATCGTTCGACAAACGCGTCGATTTCATTCGCACCGTATGCGAGATGATGGGCAAAGATAAATTCATCGGCTATAGCGCAAACGGCAACAGGATCAAGCTCATCTACACGGAAGACAAATTTACCGCGTACATCTTCAAGCATGGCGAATGGCATGAGATTCTCGACAAAAACATTTGGAAAGTAAACGAGAGAGTCTTCCAGTCTGCGACCTTCGGAGACGACGGGAAAATTTATCTCAAGTGCGTCAACGTATCCGGAGAGCAGCAACTCATCGAGGCGGATATCAAGCATTTCGGAGAAAAGACAAAAGCGCACGTCTATACGTTGCACGACGAAGATCCGCTCGTGATCAATGAAATCGGATTCCGTCAGGGCGTCAAATACAATATCGCGCCCGTTGAGACGGACATCCGCATCGAAGACAATAAGTTACACTATCGCCTGAGCGACAACAGCGTCACGATCTTTGTCATCGAATAAATGAAAGGACAAACAGAGCTCTCACATCATGCGAGAGCTTCTGTTTGTGTATCAGGCGACTCGATTTTAGGAGGAAGTATGTTACAAGTCAACAACGTGAGCCTGCAGTACGGCAGCAAAAAACTGTTTGAAGACGTCAATCTGAAATTCACCAAGGGCAACTGCTACGGGATCATCGGCGCAAACGGCGCAGGAAAATCTACTTTTTTGAAAGTTCTTTCCGGAGAGATCGAGCCGAACCGCGGCGACGTTACGATGGATAAAGACGAGCGGATGTCCGTTTTGCAGCAAAATCAGAACGCCTACGACGATCAGACCGTATTGCGCACCGTCATGCTCGGGCATAAACGTTTGGTCGAGATCATGGATGAAAAAGAGGCTCTGTATGCAAAAGAGAATTTTTCGGATGAAGACGGCGTGCGGGCTTCCGATCTGGAGAGCGAATTTGCCGAGCTCGGCGGCTGGGACGCCGAGACGCAGGCGCAAATGCTGTTGAGCGCTTTGGATATTTCTTCGGAATATTACGATACTTTGATGGCGGATATGGACGCGAAGCAGAAAGTCAAGGTTCTGTTGGCGCAGGCGTTATTCGGCGATCCCGATATCCTTTTGCTGGACGAGCCCACCAACAATCTCGACATCAAAACGACGCGTTGGCTGGAAAACTATCTGATGGATTTCGAAAACGTCATCATCATCGTTTCGCACAACCGCCATTTCCTGAACAAAGTCTGCACAAACATCTGCGACGTAGATTTCGGCAAAATCAGCATGTTTGTGGGCAACTATGATTTCTGGTATCAGACGAGCCAGCTGATGGCTCGGCAGATGCGAGATCAGAACAAAAAAGCGGAACAACGCGCCAAAGAGCTACAGGAATTTATTGCGAGATTCTCAGCAAACGCTTCTAAATCCAAACAAGCAACGGCAAGAAAGAAAGAGCTGGAAAAACTCACGATCAACGATTTCAAACCGTCGCTTCGCAAATATCCGTTCATCGATTTCAAATTTGAACGCGAAATCGGCAACGACATTCTCTACGTCGAAAATCTGACCAAGAAAGGCTATTTTGAGAATGTAAGCTTCAGCGTACAGAAAGGGGATAAAATCTTATTTTTGAGCGAAAAAAGCACCGTCACCACCATGCTGTTTGAAATTCTCATGGGCAGAGAACAGCCAGACAGCGGCTCAGTGCGTTGGGGCAAGACGATCAACGTATCCTATTTCCCGCAGAACAACGCGGAATATTTCGTCGGATGCAATCTCACTTTGGTGCAATGGCTGTCGCAGTTTTCCAAAGATCATTACGAGGAGTATCTGCGCGGCTGGCTCGGACGCATGCTCTTCTCCGGCGAGGAGGCGCTCAAAGAGGCGAAAGTGCTTTCGGGCGGCGAAAAAGTACGCTGCATGCTCGCAAAGATGATGCTGGAGGGCGGCAACTTCCTGATTTTCGACGATCCGACCAATCACCTCGATCTCGAATCCATCACTTCTCTCAACAACGGCATGAGCGCCTTCAAGGGTTGCATGCTCTTCACCTCTCACGATCAGGAGCTGATGAACACAGTCGGCAATCGAATCATACAGATCGAAAATACCAAAGTTTACGACAAAAATATCACTTACGACGAATATCTCGACGCGACGGTGGAAGCGTAACCGACACAATCCGACATTATTGTACAAAAATATAGCTTTATTGTACAATAATAAGTTGAATTTTGTACAATAATGCTTTACTCTTTTTTACGCATGTGCTATAATAGCCATATCACAGCGTAAGGAGAGACATTATGAAGACAATCAAATTAGTTTTGCTCGATGTAAACGAAGATACGCTTGCGGATTATGCGGATTATTTCGGGCACAAAGAAAACTATGAAGTGTGTGCGTCGGCAAACGACGGAGCGGAAGGAATCAAAGCCATCGAAGTCCATAAGCCCGATTTTGTGATTTTGAATCTGACGCTCAAGGGGATCGACGGATTCGGCGTCATGGAGGAGATCAAGCGCAGAGAGATCAGAACGGAATTTATTGTTCTCGGCTTGTTCGGCGACGATTCCATCATCAACCGCGTCATGTCGCGCGGAGCGAGGTATTACCTGATCAAACCCGTCTCCGCGGAAATCATCGATGCCCGCATCGCGGACATTCTGAGCGAAACCAACAAAAGCGCATATGCGGAAGGCGTCAGAGAAAAGAAGCGAGCGACCTCGATCGACGAAAAGATCAGCTCCATATTTATTTCCATCGGCATTCCTCCGCACATCAAGGGATACAATTATCTGCGCGAAGGAATCAAGATGGCGGT
The DNA here is from genome assembly GCA_944342055.1 of uncultured Clostridia bacterium. GTDB lineage: Bacteria > Bacillota > Clostridia > Christensenellales > Borkfalkiaceae > RGIG8762. The sequence goes on from CALVME010000095.1 coordinate 30,787, forward strand.
AAGCGAGCCTTCCCTCATCAATAACGTCACAAAAATGCTCTATCCTCGCATTGCCGAACGTTATGATACTACGGCGAGCAAAGTGGAGCGCGCCATCCGTCACGCCATCGAAGTCGCCTGGAATCGGGGAAGGGTGGACGCGATCAATGCAATTTTCGGCGTCCGCGTCTACATCGGCAACGAAAAACCGACAAACAGCGAGTTCATTGCGCTTGTCGCGGACAAGCTGATCTTAGAGTCATATATGTGATGGTTACAAAGCCCGATTTATAAAGTCCGCCGTGAACGGCGGACTTTTTTGCGTTGACGGTGCATACAAAAGCAGTTTAATTGTTATTTTGAGTGAAAAAACAAGTCAAATCTGTCGAATGATGCAAAAAAAATACACAGAAGCCCTTGAAATTATTACAAAAATTTGTTATCATATAAAAGATATCGGAAGGGGTATTTGTTTATGAAACACAAAAGCAAGAAATGGCATAAAGCCAGGCATACATTCTTTTTTTGGCTTTCGAAGTGTTTGATCAGAATATACAGCGGGATCGTCTATCGTTATCGGGGGAAAAAATTTGAAGACAAGGGGCAATATCTCTTTTTGTACAATCACCAGACGCCGCTCGATCAGCACCTGTTGTATCTGTCGCTGTCCAGACTTCCGTATACGGTCGCTTCGGAAGATATTTTCACGATTGGCGGAATATCCCGATTTATTTGTTACGCGCAGGCTCCCATTCCTTTTAAAAAATCGGAAAACGACTTTGCCGCGGTCAAAACCTGCGTTCGCATCGTCAAGGAAGGATACTCGATCGCACTTTCACCCGAGGGCAACCGAACGTTTACGGGCGAGACCGTTCACATCAAGAAATCCATCGTCAAGCTGATCAAATTATTGCGTCTCCCTGTCGCCTTTTTCATCATACGGGGCGGATACGGAGTTATGCCGCGCTATGCGAAAAAACCTCGCAAGGGAAAAATGAGCGGAAGCATCGAAAAAGTTCTCGCTTATGAAGCATACAAGGACATGTCCGACGACGATTTGTATGAACTGATCAGGCAGACGCTCTATGTGGACGAAAGTGAAACCTCACAATGCAGGAGCGCAAAAAAAGCGGAATATATGGAGAACGCCGTCTACCTGTGCCCGTCGTGCAAGAGTGTTGGCACGTTAGCCAGCAAAGGAAATGCGATCGGATGTAAACGGTGCGGCCTGAAGGGGTATGTAAACGAACGATTGCAATTCAACGATGGTTTTCCCGTAAAAAATCTCAAAAAATGGACGGCTTTGCAAAACGAATGGGTCAACGCACTTTCTGCGGAAGAGACGGAGCGCCCCATATTTAGCGAAATCGTGACGGTGCGAAAATTGCTTCGTGACAAATCCGTCAAACAGATGCTCGCCAAAGAGGCGGAAGCCCGTGCTTATGCCGATCGGCTAGAAGTAGACGGAAAAACGTTTTATTATCGGGACGTGTCCGCCATGACGGTATGCGGTCGGAAACGCCTGGATTTCTATTGCGCCAACGAGACCTTTCAGCTGACAGCTTCCGATCGTTTCTGCGCTTTAAAATACGTCAATCTGTATTATCATTACAAAAATATCAAGGAGGACGGAGATGGTTTTCTCGGAATTTAGCGTCTGGTCTTTTGTCTTAGTGGTTTCGGTTTTGCTTGCAAGCTTGCTGTTTGCCGCAATTTTGAAGAGGCTGATCCCTACGTTGCAAAAATCTTTGATTCCAAACTCTGTTTTGGGAGGCATCATTCTGTTGGGAATTTCTACCGTCTTTTATTACACGGCGGGAGACTATCTGTTTAATTTACGCATCTTCAATCCTGCAAAAGACGGCTTCTCCTACAACGGGATGCAGATTCTTGAGCTCATCACTTACCATTGTCTCGGATTCGGATTCGTAGCGATGGGGATGCGCGGCTCGAAAAAGAAATTTACCAAACACCGCGCGGAAGAAATCTTCGATTCGGGAGTGGTGACGGTGAGCTCATATCTTTTGCAAGCGTTTTTGGGCATCGTGATCACGATGGTCGCGGTCGGCGTATTTCATGTCGCCGGGCTCATCGACGCGGCAGGCATTCTTCTTGCGTTCGGATTCGGGCAAGGAACGGGACAGGCGCTCAACTACGGCAACATTTATGAGGATTACGGGCTGGAAGGCGGCGGCAATTTCGGTTTGACGATCGCAGCGCTCGGATTTCTGGTCGCCTGCATAGTCGGCGTCATTTATCTCAACGTGTTGCGCAAAAAAGGGATATTGACGGAAAATCAGCAGGAAAAGCCGCATGAATTGAGTGACTATGAAGGCGAAAACGAGATCCCCGTCGTTTCGTCTATGGATAAAATGACCGTACAAATCGCGATCGTGCTCATTATTTATGCAGTTTCATATCTGCTGATGGCGGGGCTTTCCGCACTTCTGCCTTCCCTGGAAAATGTTCTGTTTGGTTTCAACTTCTTGATCGGTACGCTTTTGACGATACCTGTCAAAGCAACGCTTAACGGCCTGGAGAAAAAAAAGATCATCAAACAGAAGATCGTCAACAATTTTATGATGAACAGAATCGGAGGTTTTTTCTTTGATCTCATGATCGTTGCGGGCGTTGCAGCCATTCAGCTTCCGCTTTTGGCAGATCATTGGGCGGTCCTTTTGATCCTTGCTCTCGTCGGGGCGATCGCCACCTTCGGTTATGTCTATTATACTTCCAAGGCGCTCTATCCCGATTACCGACACGAACAGTTTCTGGCCATGTTCGGCATGTTGACAGGGACTGCAAGCACGGGAATCATTCTGCTGCGAGAGATCGACGGCGCATACCGCTCGCCCGCAAGCGAAAATCTCGTCTATCAGAGCGTTCCCGCCATGGTGTTCGGGTTCCCGCTCATGTTCCTTGCGACGTATGCCTGCCTGGGTCAGACGCAATGTCTGATCACATTTGCGATCATCGGTGTCTTCTTCGTTGCCCTCAACGTATTGCTCTTCCGCAGAAAAATTTTCCGAAAAAGAAGAAAAACCGATCAAGGGGAACAGCCTTGACGGCCGCTCTTTCAGCTGAATAAGATTCAAAAAAGCTCACCGTTCGGTGAGCTTTTTTGATCGCATCATTCCCGCAAAGACAGCGATCTGTACCTTATAAGTCTGCTCGGCTTACAGGGAAATATGTCGCCGATCGCGGTTTTTTTATTCGCATTGAGGCATCCGACAGATCAGCCGTTGTGCCTCTTTCTGTATTCGTTCGGCAGGCACCTCGCATATTTTTTGAACGTGCGGGAAAAATGGCTCTGCGATGAAAATCCGAGATAAGTGCTGATCGCAACGGCGGTTTTATCTGTATAGCGGAGAAGACGCTTTGCTTCCTCGATCTTTTCTTTGAGGATAAAATCAATGAGATTTTCTCCGGTCTCCTGCTTGAATTTTACCGACAAACGGGAACGGCTCAAAAATAACGCTTTGGCGATCTCGTCCGTCGTGATCGGCTCAGAGAGGTGGTGCTGAATGTAATTCGTCACATCCAATACGAGTCGGGAGGGTGACTTGCCAAGGCGCAACTTTTCCACGTGTTCCGCATAATCCAACACCATGTGATACTGCAAATTCGTGATGCGTTCCAGGTCTGACATCAGCTCGCATTTCTGAATGTAAGCGTCGCTCAGCGACAGTGCGTCGTCAATGTCCATGCCGCCTCTGATCGCCGCACGCGAGACGAGCGTGGCGGTGACGATGAACGTGTTTTTGATCTGACGGAGCTGATCGGTCGCCAGCACGCCCGGTCTCACGGCGGGGGCGTTGGCAAACCACTTTTTGAGGGCGGAAATGTCGCCGAGACGAACGTAGTTGACGATGGTCTGCTCGAGCGCGAGCGTGTTATGAATGTTTTTTTGCTCGAACGCGCTCTTGATATCCGCATCGAAGTTGTTTGTCGCCCGAGCCTCTTCCAACTGATCTTTCAGGTGCTGTTGTTCGGAATCGTAAATGCGCAGATCGCCAAGGTTCAGCTTTTCGTTGTTCATGATGTAATTCATGGTACATAAAATCTGCAGAACGCTGTCAAGCGGCATGGGAACAATGCTCTTCATTCCCCTGATGAAATCATCGGTATCGTCCGCAGAAACGTCGCATTGAAATGCAAGTTCTTTCAGCACCTGATCGCTGTTTTTTGTCTGGACGGAAGGTCCCATAACGATCTTATATTCGCCGCTGTTCACGACACCGTAATAGTGGAAACCGGGCGTGATGAAGTATGCGACGTGCGAATCGAGCGTAAGCACCTGCTGTCTGAACGCGATGAGCGGATCGGCAGGCAAACGCACGATCGAATGATAAAAAATCTGTTTGCCGCTTTCATAAATTCGGACGAGAATGACAGACAGGTTGCCAATGACGGTACACAAATAATTGTAATCGATGTTTTCCATAACTTTATCTCCAAGCTTGTAACAATTATAGCGAAATTAAAACAAAAATGCAAGACTTAATTGAAAAAAAAGGATATATTTGTAGTGCAATTTGAATAAGGGGTATTCTATCGATGAATATTGAGCAATTGCTGTCAGAGTTGACGGCGGAAGAAAAGGCTGCTCTTGTGGCAGGAACAGATTTCATGTTCACCAACGCCGTGCAAAGACTCGGTATTCCATCCGTTCGCACGTCCGACGGACCGCACGGTCTCAGAGTACAGGCTGCGGGCGGAGACAACGGCGTGACGGGGAGCCTGCCCGCCACCGCGTTCCCGACTGCGGCGACCGTTGCGGCGAGCTGGAATCCGAACAACTCCCGCAAAATCGGGGAGGCGATCGGCAGAGAAGCGCATCGTTACGGCGTGCATGTCGTGTTGGGGCACGGCGTCAACATCAAGCGCAACCCCACGGCAGGCAGAAATTTTGAATATTTTTCCGAAGACCCCCTGCTCGCGGGAAAAATGGCTGCTCAGGAAGTGCTGGGTATCCAGTCGCAAGGCGTAGGCGCGACCGTCAAGCATTTTGCGCTCAACAATGCCGAAAATTATCGTTTTATGGGCAATTCCGTCGCAGATATGCGCGCCATGCGGGAGATTTATCTCAAAGTTTTCGAGATCGTCATAAAAGAGAGCGCGCCCGCGGCAGTCATGTGCGCTTACAATCGGATCAACGGCGTCTATTGTTCTGAAAACAAATGGCTGATGCAGGATATTTTGCGGGATGACTGGGGCTTTCGCGGACTTGTCATGACGGATTGGGGCGCAATGCACGACAGAATCAGAAGTTTGCAGGCGGGCGTCGATCTCGAAATGCCGGGAGATACGCGCATTTGCAGAAAATGGATCCTGGACGGTTTGAAGAGCGGAGCGCTGTCCATGCAGGTACTCGACGAAGCGGTCAGAAACGTATTGGTCCTGGCGGAAAAATACGCAAAAACGTTCGCCGACGATTCCGATTTTGAACAGCACGCAAAACTTGCCTGCGACGTCGCTACGGACAGCGCCGTGCTCATGAAAAACGACGGTGTTCTGCCGCTTTCAGAAGAGGAGGATTTCTTTGTTTGCGGCGATCTGTTCGAAAGAATGCGCTACCAGGGCGCGGGAAGCTCAATGATCAACCCGACCAAGCTCATTTCTCCGAAAGACGCCTTCGATGAAGAGAAGATTCGCTACGTCTACGCCCGCGGCTACGCTGAAAATCGCGTGGAGACCGATCAAAAATTCATCGACGAAGCGTTGTCCATTGCAGGAAACAGAAAAAAGGCGCTCGTCTTTGTCGGATTGACCGATTACGTGGAGAGTGAAGGATGCGACCGTGAAAATATGCGCCTTCCTCAAAATCAGCTCGCTTTGGTGGATGCTCTTGTGCGTGCGGAAAAACAAGTCATCGTCGTGCTGTTCGGCGGTTCGCCCGTAGAATTGCCGTTTGCGGACGGCGTGTCCGCCATTCTCAATATGTATCTGCCCGGGCAGAGCGGCGGCAAAGCATGCGCAGATCTGCTCTTCGGCAAAGCAAATCCTTGCGGGCGCCTAGCCGAAACGTGGCCGCTCAGATACGAAGACGTACCTTTCGGAGATGTTTTCGGGAAGACGGAGCAGGAAGTTTACAAAGAGAGCATCTTCGTCGGATATCGTTATTATACGACGGCAAACAAAGCAGTGCGTTATCCGTTCGGATACGGTTTGTCTTATACGCATTTTTCCTATCGGAAGATGAAGGTCAAAGACGTCGGCGATCGGCTTTTGATTTCGTGCGAAGTCGTCAACGAAGGAGATCGCGAAGGAGCTGAAGTCGTTCAGCTCTATGCTGAGGGACCGCAAAGCAAGATCTTCAGAGCGAAGAGAGAACTGCGCGCATTCCGCAAGGTGCCGCTCAAAGCGGGTGAAAGCGCGTTGGTCGAATTTTCGGTCGCAAAGAAAGAACTTCAGTTCTTCGATATCCCTCAAAATAAATGGAGGACGGAAGCGGGAGAATATGAACTGGAATTCTGCTCGGATTGCAACACCGTCGTTCTTTCTCAGAAGGTCAAAATCGAAGGGGAGGAAGTGAATTTTCGCGACAAATCCGTAACGGACGCGTATGGCACCGCAGATCTGTCAAAGGCGACGGACGCCGTCTTCGAGAAGATGAGCGGTCTGAAAATTCCGCCTCTGTCGCCCGTCAAACCGATTACGCTCGAGAGCCGTTTCACCAATTTGGCAAAGGCAGGTTTTTTCGGAAAGATCTTGTACAATTCCGTCTTGAGCGTCGCCAACAAGCAGATGAAATCGGCGCAAAAAATGCCGGAAGGATGGGAACGGGACAATCAGATCAAGGGCGCAATGTTCATGCGGAGAATATTAGAGAGCAATTCCCTCGTTTCCATGGCAATGTCTGCCGGCAACACGTTCCCATATAATTTTGCGGAAGGGTTCATGTATCTGTCGAACGGCAAGATCGGAAAAGCGCTCAAATGCATGCGCACACCCATCGAAGTGCCGCCTCTCCCGAAAGATGTTGCGCAGGCGGAGTCGAGCGGTGAAGCGTGCAAGGAATAAAAAAATGATGATCGCATCGTTATGCATGCTATGCGTTGCGGTGATGATCGTGGGATGGCTTATGGTTTGCGGATATCTTTGGACATGGGGACCGTTCTCATCTCTTTCCGACGAGAGATTTCGGCGTCTCGCGGGAAATGACGAACAATATTCGCTTGAAAAAGTGACGCCCTTAACGAATAGTCCGATTGCAGGAATGCATATTTGCTATCTTGGCTCCTCAGTGACATTCGGAGCGGCTTCCCTGCAGACTTCTTTCGTGGAATATATCGCAAAGAGAAACAGCGCGACGTATGTCAAAGAGGCGGTCAGCGGGACGACGCTCGTGGATGAGGGCATCGATTCCTACATATCGCGTTTAAAAAAAATAGATCAGAGCACACGTTTCGATCTTTTCGTCTGCCAGCTTTCCACCAACGACGCGACGCAGAACAAACAACTCGGAAAAGTGGCAGGGAAGGGGCAGGCATACGACACAAAGACGGTCTGCGGCGCGATCGAATTCATCATCTCGTATGTAAGAGAAACTTGGGACTGTCCCGTCGTCTTTTACACAAACAGCCACTACGAGAGCGAAACTTATGCCTCTATGGTGGCGGCTCTGAAAGAAATACGGCAGGTTTACGGCATCGGGGTGATCGACCTTTATACCGATGAAGCGTTCAACGACGTGTCGGAAGATGCTTATCGCCTCTACATGGCAGACAACATACATCCGACGAGAGCGGGATATCTCTTGTGGTGGACTCCGAAGATAGAGGAAGAGCTGTATGCACTTGTGGGCAGAAACTGAGAGGCACTCTCTTTTACGGCGAAAGCAAATATAAAATCAAGGACATGGCAAACGGACTCGGCATCCCTTTGCAATCAGAGATCGTTAGAAATCATCCTCGGAGTTTTTCGTATGAAAGCTATCAACTTAAAAACAGAATTTTTGAAAAATCCCATCGGCGTTGACATGCAGAACCCGCGCCTGATGTGGAATTGTCTGGGCGGCATCAGGCAGAAAGCGTATCGCATTCTCGCTGTATGCGGCGGGAAGACGGTCTGGGACAGCGGGAAAGTGATGTCCGAAAGAATGCGCGCAGAATATCCGAATGCGCTCGTCTCCCGACAAAGGATCGCATGGAAAGTGCAGCTTTGGGATGAAGCAGACGTCGCAGGCGAATGGTCGGAAGAGGCATTTTTTGAAATGGGGCTGCTTTCTCCAGACGATTGGAAGGCCTTATGGATCTCGGGAAATTATCGCGTCAACAAGAAAAAGCGTTATCCCGTAGATTGTTTCAAAAAATCTTTTACGGCTTCGGATATCGTCGAGGCGCGGCTGTATGTCACCGCGTGCGGATTGTATGAAGTGCGGATCAACGGCAAACGAGCGGGAGAATTCCGTCTTGCACCGGGTCATACCGATTATCGCAAGCGCATTCAGTACCAGACCTGCGACGTGACAAATCTCATTCAGAACGGTGCAAACGTCATCACGGCAGAACTTGCGGACGGTTGGTATCGGGGCGTTGCGGGGCGTGGGGACTGAAAAATCAATACGGCACGCAGACAAAACTCTTGGCTCAGCTCGAGCTTTGCGATTGCAAGGGCAAGCGCACGTTCGTCTGCACAGACGAAGAATGGTTGTGGTCGAACGACGGCCCCATCCGCTTTGCGGACAACAAGGACGGCGAAATCGTGGAGGCATCGCGCAAACCCTCTTACGGGGGGAAAGCCAAAAAGACGAAATGCCGTATCGTTCCGTCCGCCTCCAACAACGTGCTCCTGAAAGAACACGAAAAATTGTCAAATCCGACGCTCATTACGACGCCGAAAGGCGCAAAGGTTCTAAATTTCGGACAAAACATCGCAGGGTACCTTTCTTTTACCGTAAACGCGAAGGCGGGTCAGACGATCAGACTGCGCTTCGGCGAAATGTTTGACAAAGACGGAGAGTTTACCCAAGCAAACATTCAGTGCCGCAACAAAAAAGTGACGACGCCTTTGCAGCAGATCGTTTATACCTGCAAGCAGGGAACCAACGTCTATAAGACAAAGTTTGCGATCTTCGGCTTTCAGTACGTCCTCGTCGAAAGCGACGTCGACTGGAAGAGCGACAATTTTACGGCCATAGCCGTCTATTCCGATATGGAAGAAACGATGCGCTTTGACTGCTCTCATGAACTCATCAATCGTTTTGTGAAAAGCACTCTGTGGTCGGCAAAAAACAATCATGCGGACGTACCTACCGACTGTCCTACCAGAGAGAGACACGGCTGGACGGGAGACGCACAGATTTTTGTGAATACCGCAAGCTATCTGTTCGACTATGACGCATTTGCGCGCAAATACGTCGCAGATATGTGCGACGGGCAGCGTAAAAACGGGTGCTTCCGACAGATCACGCCTCGCGGCGGCGTAAACTTTTACATGAACTCCATGGACGGTTCTGCGGGGTGGTCCGATGCAGGCATCTTGATTCCGTACAGAATGTGGAAACAATTCGGCGACGAACGCATATTGCGCGATCGTTACGACGACATGAAACGCTTTGCGCTCTTTAAGATCAAGAAGCTCGGAAAGTGATATCTGACCTCGCTTCCGACAGGAATCGGATGCAAATACAGAAAGTATATTTCAAACTACGGGCAGTCCTACGGCGAATGGGCGGAGCCTGCCGACGTCAATCCGTTCCGCATTTCCGATTTCGTCTGTCCCCATCCCGAGGAGACGACCGCCTACATCGTATTCATGCTGGAGCGCATGGCGGAGATAGCGCACGAACTCGGCAAAGTAAAGGATGAAGCGCTCTACCAAAAATACGCCGACAGGGCGAGAATCGGTTATCAGAAACTCATTGAGACGAAGAAATATTCTTACGACACGGACAGACAGGCAAAACTCGTGCGTCCGCTGTATATGCGCCTGTTGACGAAAGAGCAAGAAGAGATCGCAAAAAAAAGACTTCTCAAAGCGCTTGAAAATTACGGCTGGAGGCTGGGAACAGGTTTTTGTCCACGCAGTTTATTCTGTATGTGCTCGAGGACATCGACCTTACTTACGCCTATCGCCTTTTGGAAAACGAAGAGATGCCGGGTTGGCTGTTCATGCCAAAAATGGGAGCGAACACCATCTGGGAAAGCTGGGAAGGAACAAAAGCTCAGGGCGGCGTCGCCTCTTTGAATCACTATTCGAAGGGCGCGCTCTGCGAATGGCTGTTCTCCCGCATGTGCGGCATCAATGTGGTCGGGGAAAATACATTTGCGATCACACCCAGACCGGGCGGAACGCTGACACATGCAACCGCAACCTACAAGAGCATATACGGCATCGTTTCCTGCGGCTGGAAAAAGACGGAAAAGGGTTGGAATTATACCGTTTCCGTTCCCGCAAATTGTTCGGCGGAAATTTCGTTACCTGACGGAAGAAGGCAGACGTTAGGCGCCGGAGAATATCAGTTCTGACGGAAAAGAGAAAAATAATACAGGAGGAATGACTATGCAACGCTATTGTCTTGCGATCGACATCGGCGCGTCTTCCGGCAGGCATATCGTCGGCCGGGAAGAAGACGGACAGATCAAAACGGATGAAGTATTTCGCTTTCCCAACGGGGCAAAACGCGTGAACGGACATCTCGTCTGGGAGATCGAAAAGTTGTATGAGAATGTCGTCGAGGGAATTCGGAAGGCGTTCGGGAAATACCCCGCGATAGATTCGATCGCCATCGACACCTGGGGCGTGGATTACGTTTTGATGCGCGGAAACAAGCAGGCATCGCCTTGTTTTTCGTACCGCGACGAAAGAACGCAGGCGATCATCGGGGAAGTCCACGACAGAATTTCGTTTGAGACGCTGTATGAGCACACAGGCATTCAGTTTCAGCCGTTCAATACGATCTATCAGCTGTACGAAGACAAGAAAGCCGGTCGCCTTCAGGGCGTGACAGATTTTTTGATGGTGCCTGAGTATCTGAACTTCTGCCTCACCGGCGTGAAAAAGCATGAGTACACGAACGCGACGACGACGGGGCTCGTGAATGCGCAGACGGCGGACTATGATAAAGAGATCATAAGCGCGCTCGGTTTGCCCGCCGAACTGTTCAAACAGCTGTATCCCGCAGGTTCCACGGTCGGAACATTGAAGCCCGAAATCGCCGAGGCGGTGGGGGGCAACTGCGAAGTCATTCTCTGCGCTTCGCATGATACGGCAAGTGCGGTGGAAGGCATTCCCATGCAAGGCGAACAGCCCTACATATCTTCGGGAACGTGGTCTCTGCTCGGGATCAAGAGCCCGAAGGCGCACACCGACCCCGACAGCCGAAGAGGGAACTGGTCCAACGAAGGCGGCGTCGGTTACGTCCGCTATCAGAAAAACATCATGGGGCTCTGGGTGGTGCAATCGCTCAAAAAAGAACTATGTCCCGATAAACCTTTCTCTCAGATCGCCGAAGAGGCGAGAGAAAGTAAATTTTCCGATTACGTCGACATCAACGACAACGCGTTTTTGTCTCCGCAGAGCATGAAAGGCGCCTTTGACGCCTGGTTCAGATCGGAAAAGAGCACGCCTCAGATCGAAAGCGACTATTTCCGATGTGCGTTTATCAGCCTTGCCGTAAGCTACATGGAGTCTTTGAAAGAGCTGGAACACAACACGAAACAGAAATTTGACGAGCTTTACATTGTGGGAGGCGGGGCAAAGAACGGTCTTCTCAATGAGCTCACGGAGCAGATTTGCAAAATCAAAGTCAAGGCGCTGCCCATTGAAGCGACGGCGATCGGAAACTTAAAAATACAATTACAGAGAGGAAACAAGCATGAGTGAGTTGTATGGCATTGCGAAAGAGAAGTATGCCGCATACGGGGTGGATGCGGAAGCGGTGATCGAGAAGATCATGGAGATCCCCATCTCCGTGCATTGCTGGCAGGGCGATGACGTCGTCGGCTTAGACGGCGGCGGCGCTGCGTCCAACGGGATTCAGACGACGGGCAATTATCCCGGAAGAGCGCGCACGTTCGAAGAACTCAAAGAAGACATCAGGAAGGCTTTTTCGCTGATCCCGGGAAAGAAACGCTTGAATCTGCATGCAAGCTACGCTGTCTTGAATGGCGAATCGGTGGACAGAGACGCTTACCGCGCAGAGCATTTTGCTCCCTGGGTAGAGTTCGCAAAAGAACTTCATCTGGACGGAATCGATTTCAACCCGACCATTTTCTCTCATAAGAATATGAAGGACGGACTCTCCCTTTCTTCTCCCGACGAAGAGATCCGCTCTTTCTGGGTGAGACACTGCAAGGCTTGCCTCAAAATATCCGAGTATTTTGCAGAGCAGATGGGTACGCCCTGCCTGATGAATATCTGGATCCCCGACGGTTTCAAGGACGTTCCCGCGGACAGGCTGGCGCCCCGCCTCCGCCTGAAGAGATCTCTCGACGAAATTCTTGCCGAGCCTTACGACAAGAAGAAAGTCATCGTAGCGGTCGAAAGCAAGGTGTTCGGCATCGGCGTGGAAAGCTATACGGTCGGATCGAATGAATTCTATCAGAATTATGCGGCGAAGAACGGCATCTGCTGCCTGTTGGACAGCGGGCATTACCATCCCTTGGAGTATGTTTCCGACAAGATCCCCGCTCTGCTCGCCTTCTATGACACCGTCGCGCTGCATGTGACGCGCGGCGTAAGATGGGATTCCGACCACGTCGTGCTCTTTGAAGACGAAATCAAAGAGATCGCAAAGGAGATCATCCGCAACGGAGCGGAAAGCAAAGTAAAGATTGCGCTCGATTATTTCGACGCGAGCATCAACCGCATCGCGGCATGGGTGGTCGGCGCGCGGAATATGCGCAAAGCGCTCCTCTGGGCGGCGTTGCAGCCGAACGAAATGCTCAAAGGGTTGCAGGATAAAGCTGATTTTACACAGCTTATGGTGCTGCAGGAGGAATTAAAAACGCTTCCCTTCGAGGCGGTATGGGAAGAGTGCCTTGCCAGAGAAGGACAGAAAGGCTCTGACTGGTATCAAGATGTCAAAGAGTACGAAAACAGCGTACTGAGTAAAAGAAACTAAAGGAGAGAAATTATGGCACAGAGATTTATTTTGAACGAAACTTCTTATTTCGGAAGCGGCGCAAGAAAAGAGCTGAAGCACGAGATTGCGCGCCGCGGCTTCCGCAAGGCATTTGTCGTAGCGGATAAGGACCTCATCAAGTTCGGGACCGTCGATATGGTGACGAGCAAGCTCTCCGTATCCTATGAGATCTTCTCGGATTTCAAGGCAAACCCCACGGTAAAGAACGTAAAAGACGGCGTTGAGGCGTTCAATGTATCCGGAGCGGATTTCATCATCGCAGTCGGCGGCGGTTCCGCCATCGATACGGCAAAGGGCATCGGCATCGTCGCAAACAATCCCGAATTCTCCGACGTCGTCTCTTTGGAGGGCACGGCGGCAACAAAATCCAAGTGCGTTCCCATCATCGCGCTGCCTACGACGGCGGGCACCGCGGCGGAAGTTACCATCAACTACGTCATCATTGATGAGGAATCCGGAAGAAAGATGGTGTGCGTCGACCCCAACGACATTCCCATCCTCGCGATCATCGACGCAGAGCTTATGGCAACCATGCCCAAGGGATTGACGGCTGCAACCGGTATGGACGCATTGACGCATGCGATCGAGGGCTACATCACGAAGGGCGCATGGGAATTTTCCGATATGTTCGAAATCAAGGCGATCGAGCTCATTTCTCAGAACTTGCGCACGGCAACCTACAACGGCAAAGACATGACGGCAAGAGAAAACATGGCGCTCGCTCAGTACGTCGCAGGCATGGCATTCTCCAACGTCGGACTCGGCTGCGTTCATTCTATGGCGCATCCTCTCGGCGCAAGATTCGACATCGCACACGGCGTGGCAAATGCGCTCCTGCTTCCCATCGTAATGGAATACAATCTGCCCGCGGCTAAGGCAAAATATTGCAAGATCGCGCAGGCAATGGGGGTAGACGTATCCGGCATGAGCGAAGACGAAGGGGCACAGGCGGCGGTAGATGCTGTCAGAAAGCTCTCTCTCGATCTCGGCATTCCGCAGACGCTGCGCGATCTGAAGATTCCCGAGCAGTCTCTTGAGCAGCTTTCGAAAGACGCGTTTGCAGACGTGTGCACGGGCGGCAATCCCAGAGAGATCACCGAAGCAGACATTCTGGAGCTGTATCAAAAGGCATATTGAGGAGATTGATCATGAAAAACATTTTGGAAGCAAAATTTTTGAAAGAGTTTTGCGCTACGGCGTCTAATATGTATCGCCTTGGCTGGGACGAAAGGAACGGCGGCAACATCAGTTATCTTCTGAAAGAAGAGGAGCTCAAAGATTATCTCGATCTGGACCATGTAGAGCGCAAAATACCGTTTATGGGCGTGAAAGAAACTGCCTTTGACGCGTCTTTCCTTGAGGGCAAGATCTTTCTCGTAACGGGAACGGGAAGATATTTCAAGAACGTGGAAGGCGATCCCGAAAACAACCTCGGCATCGTGCGCATCGGCAAGGGCGGCAAAGACCTCGATCTCTTGTGGGGTTTTGCAGACGGAGGCAGACCTACTTCGGAATTCCCCGCGCACATGATGAGCCATATGGCGCGTCTCAAGACGGATCCTGAAAACAGAGTGGTCATGCATACGCATCCCACCAATCTTCTTGCAATGACGTATGTGCATGAGCTCGACAGCGCGAAATTCACGCATACGCTTTGGGAGATGAGCACGGAGTGCGTCGTCGTGTTCCCCGACGGCGTGGAAGTGCTTCCTTGGATGCTCTGCGGCACCAACGAGATCGGCGTGGCAACGTCTCAAAAAATGATGCAGAGCAGGGTCGTGATCTGGTCGATGCATGGAATTTACGGAGCGGGCAGGACGCTCGACGAGACGTTCGGGTTCATCGTGACGGTTGAGGAAGCGGCTCAGATCTACATGCTGACTTCTCATTTGCCTCGCAAAAACACGATCACCGACGCGCAGCTGAAAGAACTTGCGGATTTCTTCGGCGTACAGGTAAAAGAGGGCATCATCGGCTGACAAATGAATTTTTTTGCGCGGCGCTTGTAAAAGCGCCGCATATTTTTCTCTTTATTTTTCAAATGTTGACCTGTCGGGGAGGGAAAAACGTACGGAAAAAAGCTGCGTTTTGCCCTGCCTGCCATAGTCAAGCGCCGATAAGAGAAAAGCCGTCCGAACGATTCGGATGGCTTTTGACTTGGTGGAGATGTTCCTTCCAAATCCGAACCTAATTCCGCGTTGATTTCGTCTATCGTGGCCGTCTTTGAGCCGTCTTTATAGTTAAACGTGAACACCACTTTGTCGTCATAGACGAATACGGC
>CALVME010000096.1 GCA_944342055.1 uncultured Clostridia bacterium
GTCTATGAATTTTTCGGCAGTCTTGAGCTGCGGCAGGCTTGAGAAGAAACCTGTACAGATACAGTCGAAGGCAAGGCCGAGATTTTTCCAGTGCTCTGCGAAGCCCGGCATAAGTTGTGTCATGTCCTGGGTTACGGGGCTGCCGAGTCCTGCGGTGTGTGTAGAGAGTATGACTGTCGGCAGCGCCACGGCCTCCACGCCGAAGGCCGATACTATTGGCAGCGCTACGCTGAGCGAGCATTTCCCGAAGCACGACAGGTCATTTATAAGTGCGGCACGCTTCAGGCCGGAGGCGTTTACGTCTTTCATTGAGCCGTCCTCCTCTTGAAGAATTTTGCGGTCATAGCGGCTGCGAGGTTTATGAGGAAAGTGAGCAGCAGGAGTATGGACGCAATGGCAAAGGCTATTTCAAATTCGCCCTGTTCCTTTGCGTATACATACAGCGCAACTGTAAGGGTTGCGCCGGACCTGCCCAAGCCCTCAATTATCCCGTTCAGTGCGTGAGCAAAGCCGGCCGTGTAGAGCAGCGCCGCCGACTCGCCCAGTATACGGCCCACAGTGAGGATACAGCCCGTGACAACGCCGTCCACGCAGCCGGGCAGGACCACAGTGCGTATTACACGCCACTTGCCCGCGCCGAGGCCGAACGCGCCCTCGCGGTAGCTCTGCGGCACAGTTTTCAGGCTCTCCTGGGTGGTGCGCATAATAGTAGGCAGGTTCATAATCACGAGCGTCATTGCGCCTGCCAGCAGCGTTGTGCCCATGCCGAAGAACTCACAGAAAACCAGCATACCTACAAGGCCGTAGATTATTGAGGGTATACCCGACAAAGTCTCGGCTGCGTATTCGATTGCGGCGACGATTTTCTTGTTGGTGGCGTACTCAGTGAGGTAGATTGCCGCGCCGACGCCGAGCGGCAGGATAAGCACCAGTGTGGCGAGGACAATATAAAGTGTGTTGAGTATATCGGGGAGTATGCCAATGGTATCGGCAAGATAACTTGGGGCTGTGCTCAGCAGCTGCCAGCTTATATTAGGCACACCCTTCACTATCACATATATCACTACAAAGGCCGCGACGGTGCAGGTAACGGCAGTGGATATGAGCATAAGCGCCCGGACTGCGGCGATGTATGTTTTTCTTTTTTTGGAGAGCTTTTTCTTAAGCATTTTCATTTCTCCTTATCGCGCTTGAGGAAGAAGTTGAGCGCTGCGTTAATGAGCATGATGAAGAAGAAGAGGACGAGCGCTATGGAGAAGAGCGCCTGTCTCTGTAGGCCTTCGGAGTAAGACATTTCGCTGGCCACGGCGGTAGTGAGGAAGCGCACGCTCTGGAGGAGCGACGGCATGTTGGCCACGTTTCCGGCCACCATCATGACGGCCATTGCCTCGCCGATAGCGCGGCCGACGCCCAGGACGACTGCGGCCGCTATACCGCTTTTTGCGGCGGGTACGCTTACGCGGAAGTAAGTCTCCTCAGGTGTTGCGCCGAGAGCGAGCGAGGCGTCCTCGTACTCCGGCGGCACGGCCTCGAGCGAGGTCATGGACACCTTTATTATTGACGGGAGTATCATAATTGCAAGCACAATAATGGCTGCGAGCAAGCTGGCGCCGTCGGGGACATTGAGGAGGCTGCGTATGCCCGGCACCAGCACCAGCATACCGACGAGGCCGTATACGACGGAGGGTATTCCGGCAAGTATGCCCACGATGGCTTCCATGAATTTTTTAATCTTTACTGGTGCGAATTTGGCGAGGTATACCGCCGTGAAAAAGCCGACGGGCACGCCCACCAGAATAGCGCCCGCCGTGCCGTAGATACTTGTGAGGATAAACGGCAGTATACCGTATTTTGGCTCCGCCGCCGTTGACGCCCAGGTTTTGCCGAAGAGGAAGTCGGCAATACCGATTTCGCGTATGGCGGGGATGCCGGATATGACGAGGTACACGCTTATAAGCAGCACGAAGCCGACCGTAAGCAGGCCGAGCACTAGGAAGATTGCGTGTATGATATTTTCAAAAAGTCTTTTTTTCTTTTTAGCGTTCATTTCACACCTCCGCCATGAGTGTGCGTTTTGCGCACCGGCGCGCAGGCCGGGCGAAACCCGGCCTGCGCGTGTGCGCTCAGCCGACTGCGGGTACAGCGCCCGCAGCGGATATCACACTTGCCGCTTCAGCGGAGGTGGCGTAGTCGAAGAACCTCTGGGCGGCCTCGCTGAGCTCGGTGCCGTCCTTGGTGACGAGCACGAAGGGACGCTGCACAACATAGCTGCCGTCTTTGATGGTGTCCTCGCTGGGAGCGATACCGTCGACGGTAAGGGCCTTAACGTCTTCGTTTACGGCAGCCAGGGAGGCGTAACCGATAGCGTCGGGGTTCTGTGATACGGTTGCGATGACGTCGCCGGTGGAGGTGAGCTCCTGGCGGTACTGGCACAGCTCCTCGGTGCCGGTTATGGACTCGAAGCCGTCGCGGGTGCCGCTGCCGGCCTCACGGCCGATGAGCACGATTTTGGCGTCGTTGCCGCCGACTTCACTCCAGTTGGTAATTTCGCCGGTGTAGATTGCGGCGATGTCCTCAAGGCTGAGGTCGCTCACGGGGTTTTCGGGGTTAACGATTATTGCGATGCCGTCGTATGCGAGCACGGTCTCGACAAGTCCGCTTTCTTTTTCCTCGCCCTTGAGGCTGCGGCTGGACAGGCCGATATCGCAACGGCCCTCGGATACGGCGGTGATGCCGGAACCGGAACCAGTCGGGTTATATGTAACGTCGATGCCGCTGTTCTCGTTCATGAATGCCTCGCCCAGCGCGCCTATGACGCTTTCCATCGAGGTTGAACCGTCGGTTGATACGCTGCCGCTGGTTTCGCCGCAGCCGGCCAGCAGGGTTACGGCAGCCAGGGCTGCCACAAGTATGCTTACGCTCTTTTTCATTTTAATAAGTCTCCTTTTATTGCTTCATTCTTTTCGGACTTCTTAAGCCTGAATACATGATGCCACTGCTGTGTAAAATGGAAAACCGGGCTTTTGTAAAATCTGCGTCAAGGCAATTATGAGGGATTACGAGTTATTACGGTGCAGGATTTGTGCGTTTTTTCATGAATTTACGTATAATTTATTCATTTATTGCGCATATTCCTCAAAAAGCCGGGGATTCAGTGATATATGTTGATACTCCTTGATTTTACATAGATTTTACATGCAATCCTCTTCCAAATCGTGGTTTTTTTCTGTATTATAATGTTATAAAGAATGTAAAATTACGCAATAGCTGCGCGCATCGGAGCGTGGGAGGAAAAAGGATGGACTTATTTGATTTGCTGAACCTGATAGGCGGGCTCAGTCTGTTTCTGTTTGGGATGAATCTGATGGGTCAAGCGCTGGAGCGTCGTGCCGGCAGCCGGCTGCGGCTGCTGCTCGGCAAGATGACAGGCAGCCGTGCGGCAGGGTTTCTGACGGGGCTTGGCATAACCGCAGTCATACAGAGCTCATCAGCCACGACGGTCATGGTAGTAGGCTTTGTCAACTCGGGGCTCATGACGCTGCACCAGGCGATAAACGTTATAATGGGTGCGAACGTGGGAACCACGGTGACAGCCTGGATACTGAGTCTTGGCGGCATAGACGGCTCGGGACTATTTATAACACTTTTGAAACCCACATCGTTCACGCCGCTGCTGGCGCTCATAGGCATAATATTTTACATGTTCTGCAAGAGCGAGAAGAAGAAGGATACCGGCACGATACTTCTAGGCTTTGCCACGCTGATGTTTGGGATGGAGACGATGAGTTCTGCGGTATCGGGGCTGAGCGAAGTTGAGGGTTTCAGGAATCTTCTGCTGCTGTTCACGAACCCGCTGTTCGGCGTTGCGGCGGGCGCGCTGCTCACTGCCGTGATACAGTCGAGTTCGGCATCGGTTGGCATACTTCAGAGCCTTTCGGATACGGGGCAGGTGAGTTTCGGCATTGCGGTACCAATAATAATGGGCCAGAACATAGGTACCTGCATAACGGCGATACTCTCCTCAGTAGGCACGAATAAGAACGCGAAGCGCGCCGCGCTTGTACATTTGCTGTTCAATGTGCTGGGCACAGTAGTGTGGCTGAGCGTGTTTGCCGTGATAAAATACGCAGTCTCACCTGCGATACTTGACGAGAGTGCGACGCGTGCCGGCATAGCTACGGTGCATTCGCTGTTCAATATACTCTGCACAATACTCATGCTGCCGCTGTCGGGAGTACTGGAGCGGCTGGTGACGCACCTTGTACCGGATGCGCCTGCGCCGGAGGCAGTTACGGAGCTGGACGAGCGTCTTTTTGCCGCACCGCCGCTTGCGCTTGAGCGCTGCAACGCTGTGGCGCTGGAGATGGCTGACTGTGCTGTGGAATCGCTGCGTGAGGCGGTCCAGGCGCTGCACAATTACACGCCGGATCTTGCCGACTCTGTACGCAGGCACGAGGAACGCACCGACCATTTGGAGGATGCGCTCGGCACCTATCTTGTTGAGCTGAGCGCGCACAGCCTGAGCGCCGATTCCAGTGCGGAGGCCGCGAAACTGCTTAAGGTCATAGGCGACTTTGAGCGCATATCCGACCACAGTGTGAACATTATCGAGTCGGCGGAGGAGCTGCACGGCAAAGGCATAGTCTTCACCGGCCCTGCCCGCACAGAACTGGATGTCCTCACAGTGGCCGTACAGGAGGTTGCCGCGCTGGCGGTGGACGCTTTTGCGAAAAACGATGTAAAAACCGCAATACGTGTAGAGCCGCTTGAGCAGGTTGTGGACGACCTGCGCGAAAAGGTGCGCCCGAACCATATGAGTAGGCTTCGGCCGGGCCTCTGCAGCATAGACGCGGGATTTGTCTGGTCGGACCTGCTCACGGATTTTGAGCGCATTTCCGACCACTGTTCAAACATTGCAGTCAGCGTGATAGACGCCGCCAACAAGGACATGAACGCCCACGCCGCGCTTTTGCAGGCCGGCCGGAGCGACGGCGGCGAGTACGCCAGGATATATAAGGAGTACACTGAAAAATACTCCGTGTGAACACTACAACGCAATATCTGTAAATGTATCCGGATAAGGAAAAGCGCAGTCCGCGCGGGGCCTCTGCCCCGGCGCGGACTGCGCCTTTTTTAAGCTTTTATATTTTCCCGCCGGGTTTCATGCGGCGGTGCTTTTTATTTCCTTTATCCATTTTCCGGTCAGGAACCGCCCGAAACAGAGCAGGCCTTTTGCCGGGTACTCAAGGCGCAGGAGGAAGTAGATCCAGAACGGGCTCAGCTTCCACACGAAGCCGGCCAGCGCGCCGAGAGGCAGCGACATGAACCAGACAAGGCTGCTGTCGGCCAGGAGCAGGAAGCGGGTGTCACCGCCGCCGCGGAGTATGCCCTTGGAAACCACGTATGCCAGGGTCTGACCTGGCATCATTATGCAGTTGCACAGCAGCATTCCGCTTG
>CALVME010000097.1 GCA_944342055.1 uncultured Clostridia bacterium
TTTATAATACAATTTCGTATTTATAATCTTTCATTATTATATCTGTTCCCTTTTTCTTATATGTGCTCTCGCTGACAATTTTTCCGCCACATTTCTGGGCAACACGATTAGAAGCGGCATTTTCCTGGCTCACATAAATAGTTACTTTCTCGGCTCCCTGACTGCGAGCATAGTCTATCATTCCCTGAGCGATTTCAGTTGCATAGCCTTGACGCCAAAAATTCTTATGTACGCAATAAGCAATATCGTACACTTTCTTGTCATCGCTTATCATGAAACTACATGTCCCTACCCGTTCTAACGAATTCTTAAAAACAGGAATCAAATAGCAACATTCATCATCTTCGCCTAAACCTTCTAACATCTTCAGATATTCATCATCTATTTCTTCTTTTGCTTCATCTGACAAATATTGTCCCATCTCTGGATTGTTCCAGATATTATATGCCCACAAAGCATCTTCTTTGGTGAATCCTCTTAATAAGAGTCTGGAAGTTACAATATCATTTATCTTCATAAAATTCTCCGCAAAATTCAACTTTTCGGCGTTTGAGTTCGCCAATTTCAACGGCAAGTGCGTCCGATCTTATCCCTCGCTGCAAGGTCTCCGCAATATTTGGTGCATCTGTCATCGGTGGTCAGCACCGCATATATTTTCTCGGCGCATGACCAAAACACAGCCTTTCAAAGAGATCAAATCGGAACATTCCCGCGAAACGCACGAGTGAAAAAGGCTATACGTGTTAAAAAAATCTCTTCTTCGCCATGCTTTTCATTTTTGCAATACAGTTTTCGCGGCACCCTTTTCAGTGATTATATAGAATTCAACTTTCATTGTCAATCGGAATGAGCAATAATTCCTCAGGGGAATGCTGGTTGGAATGGTGGTGAGGACGGCGGGATCTGTCCTGAAGAGATGAAATTTGCCCGTTGAAGCGAGACCGCCGGCGATAAACCGAGGCGCGAGATACGTTAAACCTGCGAACGGCGGCAGGAACGCCGAAATGAAAAGAAAATTGCACAACTGATTGATAAAAGCGGGCGATTTGTGATATATTTTTCATGGAGTAATAGCCTCGTTTGATTGGTTTTTTTGTGGTGATGAAACGATATCACAAACTTCTTGGCTTGTTACTCTTTTTTTATTCTTTTTGTCTCACATCTATTGTAATCATACACATTTTTTGCAATTTTTTTTGAAAAAGGGCTTGACAGGCGCATTCCTTTCTGTTATACTCTAATTGGAATTAGAATAATTCTAATTATTGATTTGTTGAGACAAAATGCCAATCCATCTTAAGAGGCATGCGCGGAGCGTGCAAACGCTGAGAGGCAAGCGGCACAAGGCTGTCTGCCGCGTTTGCAAAGGGCGAATGCGGTCGACGGCGTGAGGCGAAAGGGTGAGGAACGATCTATGACGCGCAACGGAAAAAAAATACTTGAAATTATAAACAACTCGACGGAACATCTCACTGCGGAACAGGTATTTTTTCAACTTCGGCAGGTATCGCCCAAAATAGCGCTTGCCACAGTGTACAACAATCTCAATGCGCTTTGCGAAGAAGAGGCGATACGCCGTGTATCGGTGGCGGGCTGTCCCGATCGCTATGATAAGATGAAGAAACACGATCACCTCGTATGCAGCCGATGCAAGGCATTGTCGGACATTTCCTTTTCCGATCTCACCGAGAGTTTGGCGGCTCAGCTCGGCGAGCCCATTCTCTCTTACGATCTGAAGGTGAAATATCTCTGCCCTGCTTGCCGCGCACGCAGACAGTGACGTTGGTTTTTGGTA
The DNA here is from genome assembly GCA_944342055.1 of uncultured Clostridia bacterium. Taxonomy (GTDB): domain Bacteria; phylum Bacillota; class Clostridia; order Christensenellales; family Borkfalkiaceae; genus RGIG8762. The sequence continues at coordinate 1,796 of CALVME010000097.1, forward strand.
AAAAACAGATCAAAACAGGAGGAAATTATATGAGAAGCATCACCAAACTCGAATTGCAGTACGCACACAGGTTCTACGGATTCAAGGGCGAAGCGCAGTATCTTCACGGACATACGGGCGTTTTGACCATCGAGGTGGAAGACAGTGTGAACGAAGGCGTCAATATGGTATTCCCTTGCAATGAAATTCAAAAAACTGCGTGGGACGTATTGAAAAACTTTGACCATGCGCTCGTTTTGCGGGAAGACGACCCCCTTCTGCCCGCCATTCTCGGCGTATATGAAAAACAGGGCATAAAGGACGGGCATCCCAACAATCAGATGAAGGGAGAGGCGTTCAGGACGGAGCTGGCTACGGCTTATCCCGATTGTCGCCTTGTGGTCACCAAAGAGACCATGACCGTCGAAGGAATGATCAAGATCGTGTATGCGCTGCTCAAGGACAAGCTCAACATCGCAAAGCTCACCTTTACCAGCGGTGTCAACGCTGCTTCCGAGGAGTTTGAGACAAAAAATCAAATCGATCGCTGTCCTCTGTGCGGCATAGCGCTGAACGAGAAAGGCGTATGCCCGAAATGCGGGTATAAAAAGCAATAGACAAAGCGCACAAGCGTTGCATTGCAACCGACGAGAGGCGGAACCGATTCAATCGGCTCCGCCTCTCTGTATGTCTTTTTGTAAGCATTCGAGCGCGTTTATAAGAGCTCCTTTCAATAGGTATTCGGGCAGTCTGAAGAATGCGGGTGATAAGGGCATTTTTTGCCCAGACACTGCGCATTTTTCAGATAATAGCCGCACACGGGTTTGTCTGCTTCCATGGGGATGCCGTAACGCTCTTTTACAAAAGCGACGCCCGCAGAGAGGGCGAGGAAGGCGTTGCGTTTACAGCACCTTGCGCCGCCGATTTGCGCCATCTTTGCGAGGATGGCAGAGGTGAGCCGCATGTTGTCGGCGTAATAGGCATCCGTCGAGAGCGGTCCCGTGCCGTGAATGATCGAGAGCGCCGCTCCCACGGATGCGACGGAGCCGCAAACACCCCAGTATCCGCACATAGCTCCGGGCATTTTGATCGTGCGCCTTGCGAGCTCGTCGAGGCACACGTCGGAAATGATTTTTCCGCCGGCGTTGTGATACGCCATCAGAAAGGCGGCGCCGTCCAGAAAGTGATGCTCAGGACCGTGCATGCCGACGAAGTCTTCGTTCATAACCGCACGCGCGATCGCGATGGGATCCGTGTCGCCGCATTTTAAGACGGCTTGTTTGATTAAATCGTACTTTTGCTCGGGCGTGTATTCCATATTTTCACTCTCCTTCAAAGCGGCGTCTGAGCACTCGGTAGCAATTTTCCTTTGATTTGTCTCCGCCGTTTTCGGGAAACAGGCAATAGGGCAGACTGTCGGTTTCGCGATGTTTTTTTACGCAGTCGCAGCAAATGCCGTGGTTGGGACAGCTTTTCTTGGGGCAAATGCATTCCTTCGATTTTGTACAGGGCATATTATGGTTCCTCCGCAATCTGAAGCCAGTTTTTCAGATCTTCAAGCGTCTTTTGATCGAGCGAATAGTGCGTCCATTTCCAGTCCTTGCGATATGCGACGAGCCCGCAGCCGCACAGTATCTTCATGTGGTGGGAAAGAGTTGGCTGGGTGATGTGTAAAGCCTCCAGAATTTTGCAGGCGCAAAGCTCTCCGCCTTTGAGCATCGCAAAAATTTTTGCTCGGGTGTCATCGCCGAGCGCCTTCAGTATGGGGATGATTGCAGTTGTTTCGTCGCTTGTCATATTCATAGCTGTCTATATGATAACAGAACCGAAAGGTTTTGTCAATGCAAAAGGCGAATCAATGGCGCAAAAATGAGGAGAAACCGCAATTGCCGCCAAAAAATGCTGTCGCAGAGTTCAGCGCTGCCCAACTTTCTGACTTTGCCTATAGCATTCGCCGTCTCTGTCGCGCCATGTGCGCGAGCGGGGCGAAAAGGGTGCATACAGCGATCGCGGCGAAACAAAGGGTAAAAGTTGAAAAAAGCTCCCATCGGGGGGAGCTTTTTTCGTTGCGAAACGCACGGGAGCGCCGTAAACGGCAGGGCAAACGCCCATCGAAGAGGCGTCGGTGCGGATTTAGAAGAGTAACGGAAGGAGAACGGTACAAAATGCGGGATTCAGCGGGCGGCGGTTTCGTCCGTTTCTTCGTCTTTCCGTTCGCTTCGCTTTGCGGCGCGCCTCTCGGCCCGCAGAATACAGAAGCGGATGAGCGCGACGGCGGCGATAATGATCCCGATCGTCACAAAGATCGCGAGCAATCCCTGCCAGAGAATGGTGAGCGCCTTTAAGATATTTTCTTCGTTGAGCGGCGTCAGGTTTTCAAACGGCGCCAGAATTTGCAAAAACATCATATTTTTTCCTCCTTACAG
>CALVME010000098.1 GCA_944342055.1 uncultured Clostridia bacterium
AAAATTTTTCGTGCGGAGGTTGCCTCGGGGTCTATCCTTCCTGCCGGTCAAACTTTTTCATGCCGGGGGGAGGGTTCGAGGCCTTCGGCCTCCCCGCGCCCGCCCGGGCATGGGTGCCCCCGCGCGCCTGCGCCCAAGCGTCCCAGCAGTTGGACAGCGGCCGTGGTCAAAATCGGCCCCGTTTTTTCCGCCGTTCCTGAGCCTGCTCCTGGGCCGTCTTCTGGTCGTGGTGATGCTTGCACAGGCTCTGGTGGTTGGTCGGGTTGCTAAACTTCGCCCAGTCTCCCCGGTGGGGCTGGATGTGGTCCACCACCGTTGCCCGGACACGCTTGCCTTCTCTGGCGCACACCCGGCAGAAGGGCTCCCGCAGCAGTTGGGCCGGACGCAGGTCGTCTGTCCAGACGGGCAGGCTATACCATGCGTGGTAGTCCGCCGAGGCGCGGCGGGGCGCGGCCTTCGGCTTATGCAGCGGGCAGTACCCCTCCCGGGTCAGGGTGCCGCACCCCGGGTGTCGGCAGGGCCGGAGCGGTTTTAAGGCCATGGGCTATCACCTCCAGGCAAACAAAAAAGCGCCCGAGCCACGACACCCGAATGAACGGGTTATCATTGGCTCAGGCGCTAGTCTCTGTGGACGTTGGCTCAGGCGCTTCGATATTCACGATGGTTTCCTGCCCGCAGCGTTTGCACCTGCATGGCAGATTCCGGGCGATGGTGTTTGGAAGGACCTTCAGCAGTTTGCCTTTCCGGCAAACCGGACACATCACCCATCCATCCTTTATGCCCAGTTTAGCATGTTCCTGCTGGGATTGCAACACTCCATCCCTCTTTTCTTCACTTATTCCACTCTATTCCAAGATTGTTCGCGCGCGCACGCGCGCGTTCATCTAATGGCGGCACAAACCACTTGGCATAGGTATAACACCCGAACCGATTCCGGTAGAGAGGCTGCTCCTGGAGGACAATGGCTCCTGGCGGGATCTCAATGACGCCGCTGCAGCTCCGCCATTTCTCCAGGGGCGGCAACTGCCTGCGCAGAGATCGGCTGACCACCCAGAGTTTCTTATCCAGCGGGAGGACAACGCCGTCAGACTTCTCCTTGTTCATGTACTCAGCCAGGCGGGCATAACTGTCTTTCTTGCCCCGCAGCAATGGCTGGTCATCCACATCGGTCCCGAAGGGCCATAAGTAACGTACCACAGCGGGCGGGAATTGGCTCTCTCGCAGCACCGCATGGATGTGGTAGCGGTGGTCCCCGTGCCTGCCCTCGATGAGATAGATGTAGTCAATGTCTTGGTGTCCTGTCCATTTGCGCGGCTGATAGCGGTATGCCTTCCATCTCCGGCGCGTCTCCTCCAGGCTCTGGGGGTTATGCTCCCGGTCAAAGGTGAGGGTATAGAAAACACCGTCCTGACCAAAGAGCGCTAAGCGCAGTTCCAGCCGGTCCCGGCGTGTCCGGCAGACGCTGGAGTCCCCGGAGTTCCGTTTAATCTCAGCCTTCTCTTTCCGCACATCTGGTGTATCCATCTTGCTGTAACTGGGACGCAGCGCCCGGCACTCCTTCACCAGCGGACCGGCCCGCTGCCGGACGCAATACCAGGCCCCCTCAGCCATGGCCCTTGCTGGCAACGGCATCCAGCCGGATCTCTGTCCACGCAATCGAGCCGTCGAGTAGATACCGGGAAGTCACTGTTACGGCGTTGACCTCCCCGCTGCCAGCCCGGACTTTTGCATCCGGGTACTGCCGGCAGAGGTCGCCCAGCAGGGTCGCCAGGGAGGACACAGGCGCCCCCGTGCCTGGCGGGTCCTTCCTGGCGCCCCCCCGGAGAGGCGGCACCTCCAGGCCCAGCGCCTTCAGGTGCTCCTGCATCTCCTTTTTGCTGATGCCGTTGAGATCCGCCAGGATCTGCACCTGGTTCTTTTTGTCCTTTGCTTGCTTAAAACTGTTGATGATTTCCGTGTCGTCCATGACCATGGTATCGTCCTCCCTCAAATTGCTGTTTTTGTCTGCACCCAAAATGACAGTTGCTATAAAGATTAAACCGTCGTGGTGCGCCGAAACAGCCCTTTCGCCATTGCAGGCGAAAGATGCTGTTTCGGCGCCTCGCCTGATGGGTAGGCTTAGTAATCAGTTCTTTTGAAAATCTATGTTGCTATAGTGGTTGGGCCGCAAGGGGTGGAGTAATCAGAATAAGACGCCAAAAGTTATTTTTTGATTTCAATTCAAAATGTTACGAAATCTGATAGGTGTCAGTTTGAATTTCGACCAGGGGTTTCTAACTTGGGCAGAAAATATTAGTTAATCTCTCCCCAAAACATAGTATTTTCAATGGTTTGCGACATGGCAGGCCATATCCTCTTTCAAAAAAGGAAAATCGCTCAAAAAGGGATACTTTGAAAAACGCAAAAAAGTTCTGTTTTTTCATTTTATGGATCCGAGAGAATTGCCTTGTTCCGGCCCTCTGCCGGACGGGCAGGGCTGCTCTTACGGTCTAGCCACCCGTAGTGCAGATCTGCGCCGCCCGGCCAAAGAAAGGAGGGTTTGGGCGTATGCCGCGCCCGGCAGAGGGCCGGAACTAAGAAGCATTTTACGTCACCTCTTTTATTCTCTTTGCCGCAAAAATGAACCCCTAAAACCACGTTTCCCTTGCGGCACACCATTCCGATTCCAAAAATTTATACGTGAATTTGGAAGAGATTTTTGGGGCAAAAAAGACGTACTTTTTCAGGTATTTGGGGGCAATACTTTTCTACGTTCCAGCGTAATAACTGCACGTCCAGGACAATGCTCAGGATAATCGGAGGCATCCTTATCCTCCAGCCATATATGGCCACAGTCAGGGCATATATATTCCCGATGTTCCGGCTCGTTGGGCTGGGTGAGAGCCTCCACTGCGGCCCGAATAATTGCACAGCCGCGGGTACCGCAGTTGTGTTCATACCCGCACCCCAGGCAGGCCAGGCTCCCAGCCTCTACTTTCAGGCGGCCCATAGCCTGGAGAAGTTCAGTTCGCTCCATTCGGCTGCCCCCGCTTCCTTGCGTTTTCAATGGCGCCAATGTCTAGTTCTTGGACTTCCCGGATCGAACGCCGGATTCGCCCGGAGGACGCGGCAACGACTGACAGCAACTGTGGAACGGAAATCTCAAAATGGGCCGCCAGAGCCTGAGAGAGATATGCCATACATCCCAGCAGATCGCGGTTCTCGCCCTCCAACCGACAGGTGACTTCCACAACTTCAGATGAAGTGTCCGGGACCTCAATACTCAGTTTCGCCATTACTGCCTGCCTCCTTTACATTTCCGCGCCCCAGGCGCTCCCGCAGTTGTTCCAAACTGTACTCATCGCCCAGAACATTTTCCAGTTGTTCCAATCGCCATCGCATCTCTGCTGCCTGGATGGCAGCCGTATGGAGGAGCGCCACGATACCCTCCACGGTGTCGCTGCCATCCAATAGGGCGTCCACCATCTCATCACCCAGAGATTCAGCATCTGCCGCCTCAATGTTGAGGTCGTGCTTTTGGGCTGCTCTGCGAATCCATTCAACAAGCGTTGTGTCAGCATAGTCCGGCTCCGGGCCGCCACCGCGGACCCAGACCTCATGGCCCTGTACAAAAAATAGATTCAGCGGCGCAAGAATATGGTCCTTATCATTGGTCGTCAGCCGTTTCATTTCAACGCCTCCTCTTGTGCCGACCTCGCGTGCGGGCACGGCCCAAACACACAGATATTTGCAGGATCGTCTCCTCCGTACCTGCAAAGGCCTCCGGGCCTGTAGTAGACACAGGCGGCCATTTGCTCCAGTTCGGCTTTTGCCTTCTGCAATTCCCGTTGGGTAAGTTGGAGCACATTGTCTTTCCATTCCACTTCTTTACGAAGGGCCTCGTTATCAGCCTGGAGTTGTTGCAACATTGACGGCCTCTTCGGCGTAAAATCCGGACAACTCCTCTCAATATCCGGGTCTGGGCAAGAACCACGCATGATGCAAAAACCATAAACAGGGGTTCCTTCATCATCGCCCCATCCCCGATGATCGCAATCTCTGCATTTCATTTGGTTTCCTCCTCTCACGCAGCGCCGGCGGAACTACCCGCACGAAGCGCCGCCTGGTGCCGTTCCTCCGGTAGCACCGGCTTTCCTTGCTGATCCCGGGGCGCACCGGCGCGGACCCAGTCCAGCCATTTCTCCTCAAAGGCCCGGACCTCCGGCGTCCTGGCGCAGTTGCGCAGCCCACGGCTCTGCCGGACGGTCAGCTTCTTCTCGTCCAGCTCCAGGGTGTAGAAGGGCTCCCGGGGTCTGGTGGCGCGTCGTACAAAGAAAATAGCCGTCTCACCCTCCGCGTGGCGCTTCCCGTAGGTGCTGACGCAGTGGCTCAGGGCTCTGCCCTCCTCGTCCAGCTCCCGCTGGCTCCCCGCCGGCCGGATCAGCAGGCCGCCCGCTGTAAAGGTCCACCGGCTCAGCAGCCGCCGTCGGACCCGAAACAGGCCCGCACGTCCCGCCTGCTTCCTCTGCTGCATCTGCGCCGCG
>CALVME010000099.1 GCA_944342055.1 uncultured Clostridia bacterium
ATCAGCACATTCCAGCCGTTGAAAAATACGCTCGGAACACCCGTCCTAATATTGGTAAAAAATCTTTCCCACCACAGGCAGAACAGCGTCTACGTCGATATCAGCGTCACCGCAAGCGCCGCGCCTGCTATGAGCAGCTGCTCGCTCCATACCACGCGCCGAATGCTATCCTGCCCGCAACCCAGCGCCCGCAAGACGCCGATCTGCCTCTGCTTTTCGTTCAGCGTCGCGCGCGCCAGATGCACGATCAGCACCACCGCAAACACGCCGAACAAGAGCGCCGCCGGTAACAATATGATAAGAAACTCAAAATCATCTTGCCATAAATTATCAAAGTCAACACGTTCCCGCAATCCGGCATTCTTTATACTCGTTTCGCTGATATCGACCGTCTCGCCCACCGCACGCTTTTCCTCCACGAGCGCTCGGATGTAATCGCTTACCGCGTAGTCCACCTCGACCAGTTCTTTCGCTTCGCCGCGGTCCTTCGCTTTCGTCGTGTACATGATGTCCGAAAGATAATCTCCGCCCGGGGAATAGACTTCTACCCATTCCTTCGCAACAAATACCTTCGCCGCCGCCTCTTCACTCTGCGGCGAAACACCATACACGTCTTCAAAACCGAAATCTATGAATTTTTTGAGATAATAATCGTATACTTCGTCATAGTGCGTGTCGATCACTCCCACGATCTTGCCGAAATAATACGTGTTCCAGCCTCCTAAAGATTGGCTCAATACTCCGTTCTCGACGTCCCCGTACATCACGATCGGCTTGCCGATCAGATCTTCGGGCGAATCGACCTCTTCCTTCTCGCTCTCCACAAGGTCTTTATTAAAATAAACAAATCGACTCTCTCCCCTATCGTCATCAGAATAATAGAAACCCGCCGAAGCGTCCCTGTACCCGTGTTCCTTGAATAATTCATACTGATAATCGCTGATCGCGATCTCGTACGGGGTTTGCGGATACCGCCCTGCCATTACCTCAAAGCCGAGCTGTTCGTACGCCGCTTCGTCTTCCGCGTAGACATATCGAAACGAATCGTTAAAAATTACTAAATTATTTACATCGTAATCAGCCGTATACGGATATAAATATGTAATTCTTTGGAGACGCAACTGATACACATACTTCCTCTCGGGCGTCTTCGCTTCGATGAAATCTATAATCTCCTGCCCCATACAGCCTTTCTCTGCCTGCGATTTATCGAAAAGCTCATTTCCTTTGCTAAATCTGAATCCTGTATGGTAATACAAGGAATTTTCTATGCTGCTGATGTATGCGCTCTTGTAGTTTCCCGTGTAAAACGTCGTAATCATCGTCAATGCCGCAAAGGCAACGCTCAGCAATATGATCGTCAAAATCCGAAGCACCCAATTCCCGCGCAGCCCGATCTTGACCGCCGCAGCTATAGGCAGTTTCGTCTTAACCACACTTCTACAGTTTATCATTTCTTCTCTCCTCAGTTTATTCACGTAGTTTTATATTTTTGGACATGAATGACATGACGGTTAAGTCATTTTTATATTATAAGAAGATTTTATGTCACGTCAACGCTTCTCAACGAAATTGGGCAGCCTAACTTTTATCACCTCAAAAAAGCCTAACGACGAAAAAAAAGCCTAATCTTGATAAAAAACAAAAATAGGCTTTTTTGAAAAAGCCTATTTTTGCGATTTTCCGCAAAATATCCATACTCTTCCGCTTGAAAATAAATTTTTCTGCAGAATGATTTTTTGACACAAATTAGGTTGCTTTTCTGTTTATTAAACTGTATAATGATGCCAAGCAAAACTTATTCCATAAAAAAGTAAGAAAAGGACATAACAATGGAACAAAGCGACTACGGAAAAATCATAAAAAAATTACGCAAAGAACGAAAATGGACCCAAAAACAGCTTGCAGATTGCCTTTCTGTCTGTCGCGCAACCATACAAAACTGGGAATACGGCACAGCAACACCAAATAAGAGCTCTCTTTATCTTCTGATCGAAAAATTAGAATTGACCAGAGAAAATTGCCCTGAATTGTTCGCTTTGCTGAACAATACAAAATCAAAAGGAGAATCTCCGAACGAAGACTTTGCCGACACAGCCGAATCGCCCTCCTCTTTCTCCTTGCAACAGAAAATTTCCGCCAATTTCGAAACAGCTTATCCCGATCACAATACGCCTTTCAACAAAACTCTTGCTTACCCGACGGAAGACGAAAACAACCGGTCGGCGCCAAAAAAAGAACCGCTCCCCTTCTTCCTCAGACCCATTTTTCTAATCGGTTTCTTCGGTTTTATCGTTTGGATTGGCCTGATCGTATTCGCTTTTATAAGTTAAACTTTTACCTCGATTCAAAATGACAGAAAAAACCTTCGCTTCTGCAAAGGTTTTTTTATTTTCCGAGGCATAATTTTTGATTCCGAAAAAGAGAAAAATCAGGCATTCCTCTCTTTATGATGAGAGCGTCCGCCTCCCCCCTTCGAAGACAAAGCTTCCTTCCTGACACCAAAAAGAGGGAGAAGCAAAAGCTTCTCCTTGACTTTGACGCTCTCGCATGGTTCGAGCGGGTGCCGCCGATCTCGCTTCGCGAGAGCTTCCGTGCTGCAAGCAATTCGTTTTCTCTTTCTTTGACGATGACGCACGTCGCGCGGAATCGAATCTTCGGTTCCTTCCCGACACCAAAAAGAGGGAGAAGCAAAAGCTTCTCCTTGACTTTGACGCTCTCGCATGG
>CALVME010000100.1 GCA_944342055.1 uncultured Clostridia bacterium
ATTCTTCGCGCAGATATCCCGTCTGACCGTGAAGAATGGTGGCGCCACGGTTGAGATCGTCTAAGATCGCCAAACGGATTTCCTCAAATTTCCGGCTGATGACATTGACTTGTATTTTCTTTTGCCCGATCACGGATACACGATCGATGAGGAAGGAGTAAAATACCGCCATAAAGATACCGTACAGTGCATTTTCGATCGGAAGGATAAAACATTGCACGATAATGATAATGACGTCTACCGTCCAAAGGCTGACCGAAACGGGGATGGAAAACAATTTGTGCAGAATGAGCGGAGGGATATCGAAGCCGCCGGTAGACGAGCCGACGCGTACGACGATGCCGATCCCTGCGCCGATCAAGAGCCCTGACATCAGCGATGCCAGCATTTTGTCTTCCGTTAAAACGTGGTTGCCGATCATGAATTCAAAAATTGCGATAAATCCTGGGAATAAAAATGTTCCGAGCAGCGTTGTCAAGGCAAATTTTTTTCCTAAGAACAAAAAGCCGAGCAGAAATAAAAAGACGTTCAGCACAAAGACGACGAACGAGACCTTGATGTGAGGAAAGAACTGCCCCACCAAGACGCCGATCCCCGTCGTTCCGCCGACAACCAGATCGTTCGGAACGATAAAAAAGGCAGACGCGGATGCGGTGAGCGCGTTTCCCAAAATGATAAGAAGAAGTTCTCTGATCCATTTCCAAGCAGTCTTTTGATTCATAATACCTCGATCGCGGCAGTTGCCGTGCAACAGTCATAATAGCACATATTATCGATAAAATCAATTGAAATAATAAAGAAACGGAATTAAAATTCCGTTTCAGGCAATTAAAGGTAATTCATTGTTTCCGCCGTCCGGTTTTTTAAAACGTCGAGCATATCTCGCGCGACCGCTTTGGCTCCTTCCAAGTCGTGTTCGGCATAATTTCCGCATTCTTTTCGTTCGCTTCCGGGTATTTTCCCCTCGTAATCGGAAATAAAGACAAAAGCTTGTTTCACGAGAGCCAAAGCCTCTTCACGGGTTATCGAATCCCTTAAAAGCAGATAAAATCCCGTTCTGCAGCCCATGGGACCTACATAAATGACCGAAGGAGCGATTTCGCTGTTGCGGGCAAACGTCGCGAAGAGATGCTCGATCGTGTGTGCGGCGGCGGTGGAAAGATAATCTCCCGCGTTCGGTTTTTTCATGCGGATATCGTAGGTAACGACGTCTCCGTCAATGCGGGAGATGTACATGCCTTTTTCCAGTTTGTCGTGATCTATCGTAAAGCTTGCAATTTTTTTCATGTCGTTCCTCTCAGTTCTTTGCGCCTATCATAACACGAAGAGCAAAAAATGTCAATAAAACATTGTGATTCATGCGAAATGAAACACAAAAAAAAAAATATAAATTATTATAAAATATCGCAAAAAATCATTTGACAAAAAGGAAGGATTTCTATATACTATTAAAGCATTGCAAATGCGCTGCTATGGCTCAGTTGGTAGAGCACGTCCTTGGTAAGGACGAGGTCACCGGTTCAAATCCGGTTAGCAGCTCCAGATCGGCACCCTCAACGGGTGCCTTTTTGATGCCGCAAATCAAGGGGCACATGATCGTGCGCCCCGTTTTTTTTATGTTTCCTTGTCTTCTTCGCAGAGCGGGAAATCGACATAAAATGTGCTCCCCTTTCCGACTTCGCTGTCGACTCCGAAATGCAGCTTATGCTTTTCGCAGATCGTTTTGACGATGGACAGTCCGAGACCCGTTCCTTGTATGGGGCGCTTATGCGCTTCGGAAGAGCGATAATATCTGTCCCAAATCGCGGCGATCTCGTTTTCAGGGATCCCCTTTCCCGTATCTCTGACGCGGAAATGCAGCAATTGTTTTTCACGTTTCAGAGAGACGAAAATTTTCTTGTCTTCTCCTGTATAGGTGACGGCATTGCCGATCAAGTTGTACACGACTTGCCCGATCTTGCCTCTGTCCGCTTCGATGTACAGATCTGACTCGATGTCCGTTTCAAAAATATAATTTTGCGTCTCTTGCAGATATTCGAACTTCTGAATGATCGAATAAATGAATTCCGAAAAATTGAATACGGAAAGCTGCAACGTATCCATGCCTGCCTGAATTTTAGATAAATTGAGGATATCGTTGACGAGTGTCGTCAGGCGGTCTGCTTCATCGATAATGACTTTTGTATGCATCTGACGTTTTTCTTTGTTGTCGCCGGATATTTCCTGAATCATGGAAGCATAGGCTTTGATCATGGTGAGCGGCGTTTTCATGTCGTGAGAGACGTTTGCGATCAGCTCTTTCTGCATCTGAGAGGAGCGGGAGAGTTCGTCTCTCATATCATTCAGACCTGCCGCCAGCTCGCCCATCTCTCTGTAATAATATTTGCCGTTAAAGTCTACGCTGAAATCACCGTTTGCCAATTTTTTTGCTTTGTTGGCAACTTCCGCAAAAGGATGCGATAACCGCATGGCGACATAGCCGGACAAAAGAAAGGAGGCAAGAAGTACGAATCCTGAGAGAAGAAGGATCTGAATCTGTGCAAATTTTAAAGAATCGTTGACCAGATCCAGAGAACGGCTGATATATAAGTATGTGTCATCGTTTACGATACCGAGGAAAAAAGCCGTTTCTTTGGAAGTTTCGACAAATCCTCTGTATCCCTCTTCGGTGTTCGATCGGAGCTCTTCGCGATGTTGTTCGAGAAGTTCAAAATAGTTTTGATCGCTGCCCGGCAAACCTTCGATGGTTGGAGCGACGACTTCTCCCTGCGCGTTCAGAACATAAATCTGCATGCCGTTCGCCGAGGAGACGCTTAAAAGATAACGGCTCAAGTCCTCCGGAGAAGTGCTTTCGGGATGTTCCAAATATCGATAGGTTTCGATCGTGACGGAGTTGATGGACGAAATCACTTGCTTGCGCAAAGAATTGCGCACGGTCGCAACGCAGAACAGACTGACGAATACAAGGAGCAGAACGGAAAACAGCGTAAAGTTTGACCAAAGGATGTGGTCGATGGAATAAAGCTTCGGTTTTCGTGTCTGCCGCTTCATGCTTCAAATTTATAGCCGAGGCCGCGCAACGTTACGATAAATTTGCGATATTCTTTCAGGTTGCCGCGCAGCATTTTGATATGGGTGTCGACTGTGCGGTCGTCTCCGTAAAAATCAAATCCCCATACATCGTACAGCAATTTTTCACGTGTCAGGGCTATTCCCCTGTTTTTTACCATATAGAAAAGCAGTTCGTACTCTTTTGGCGTGAGATCGGCCTTTTCGCCGTCTACAAAGACGTTTCTTCCGAGCACGTCGATGGTCAAGCCCTCAAAATGGAGCTCGTCTTCGTTTTGTTTTTTTCCTGCCCTTCTTTTGGTCACGGCATTGATGCGCGCCATGACTTCTTTGGGCGAGAAAGGTTTCGTGACGTAATCGTCGATCCCCATTTCAAAACCGAACAGTTTGTCGTATTCTTCCCCCCGGGCGGAAAGCATGATGACGGGAATATCTTTTTCCTTGCGGATCTCTTTGACTGCCGAAAAACCGTCAAGTTTGGGCATCATGACGTCCATCAGAATGACGTCAAAATTCTCTGTCTTGCATTTCTTTACGGCGTCCATTCCGTCTACCGCTTCGAACGCTTCGTTGCCTTCGAATTCCACATATTCTCGCAGAACGCTGCGAATGCCTTCTTCATCGTCGACTATGAGTACGCGCATAAATGACCTCCCGCGTATAATTTTTCTAATTATACAGCACTTCCTTGTCTTTTTTATGAAAAAAAAGTGATAGTTTTATCATCTTTTGCGAAGTTTTCCGATTCCGCGCAAAATCAAACTTTTGACATAGAGCCATCCTCCGCACAAGCCCGTCGAAGCGAACAGAAATGTTCTGGCAGAAACAATTTTTCCGTTAAGTTTTCGGCAAAGGCGATCGAGAGAATCCCCTCGCTTCAGCAGAGGAACATAATTGACGGATAAAACGGTTTTTCCGTGGATCTTTTCGTCGAAGGCAAAAAATCTTACATTTTTTGCTTCGCGGATCAGCGATGCGTGTCTGACGTCGTCTCGGTTTTTCGCGGCGTAAAAGAGATAAACGGGGACGTCGCTTCCGAATACTGTCGGCGCAATGTCGAAATATTTTTGTTTCTCGGTATTTTTCAGGCGAACGACGGCTGTCTGATCGTCGGGATTGACCAAATGCAGAGAGATTTGCGGATTAAAGGCATAGACGCGCGTTGCGCCCAACCGTATTCCCGCATAAATTGCCATATACGCCCCGGCGGAATTGCCTGCCGTTATCACAGACAAGCCGTTGCAAATTCCGCGTAAAAGCTCTGTTACGGCGTCAGGATCGGTGAGAGAAGCATTGATTCCGCTCAGATACCACCGCTTGTATACGTCCCGCACAAAAATGATTTTTTCGGCTGTTCCCGTGAGACTCTTTGCTATGTTTTCCCATTCAAAGCGATCGCCTTCGATCACCGTTTTTTGAAATGCCTCTTCCGTATTCGGAAAATACAGTCCGTTTCCGGAAAAGAAGATGTATGCGATCCCCTTCCCTTTTCCGTTTATGACCTTATAATTGGGGCGAGAGCGGTAGATCTCCGTTACGGGCGCCGTTTCAAGCGCAGTGTACTGCGTCACAAGAAATCCTCCATCTTTTCTTTCTTTTTGATCCAGCTTACCACGTCAAACTGATCGTAATACTTTTTGCCGGACAGTCCTTCGTTTTGCCAGACGTGTCCCAGCCCCTGTAAATAAGAACAGTTTTTTATTCGAAAGCAGAACGGAAAATCCTTATTTTCATGCGCAAGAAACACGGCTTTCGGATATGGGACTTTGGCAAATTCAGGCAGGAGACTCTCCTGCATTTCCGAGCCGTAGCCGACCCATAAAACAAAAACGTTGTCGTAATGGATGCGCTGCTTCCGCCTGTCCCAGTTTCTTTTCACTTCCTCAAAGTCGGAATCGTGCGGAAAACGCAAGCAAAGATCGCCGAGGCGTGCGGCGGGATAGCCGAAATCTTTTTCATGCGGGCGGAGTTCTTCCTGCATATATTGCGGGAACTGCAGGGAAAGCCTGACAAAGTCTTCCGCATACAAACCGCAGTTGATCAGCGGAGTGTCAAATCGCTTTCCGAAATCATGCAGCAAAACGCCGCCCGTGCAATTGTTTGAAATCAAAGTAAAACGTTCGTCTTTGAGAGATTTTTGTTTCTTATCGTTGACGCGGGCGGTCGTAAACGTAAGTATTTCCCGTCTGATTCTGTCGATCGCGCTCATTTGTCAAAGCCGAATCTGCCTTCCAGCAGTCGGATCATCTCCTCTTTTTCTTCCTGTGTTTTGTCGGCGTGATACGTCTCAAAACGCGGCGCGGATTCAAACAGTTTTTTGTTTTTTTCCAAAAAGCAATCGTACGATTCTATGATTTTGGCAGGATTGCCCGCCACCACGGAATTGGGCGGGACATCTTTTGTGACCACGGCGCCTGCCGCGATGAGCGACCGATCGCCGATCGTTACTCCCGGCAGAATGATCGCCCCGATGCCGATAAAACAGCGGTCGCCGATTTTTACTTTTCCTACGCGGGAGTATCCGAACGTCTCCACCGTGCTTCCGTCGTGGGCAAGGATGGTCGCCTGCGATATGTTGCACCCTGCGCCGATCGAAATCAGAAATCCGTGTCCCTTATCGATATTCGCTCCGTAAATGCGCGTTCCTTCTCCGATCTGTACCCCCATTGCCCGATAATCCTCCGTCGTATAGACGCGGGATTCGGCAATGCCGAGCTTTTTTCGGATGAATGTTTTGATTCGCTCTTTGAACTTCCCCATGCTTGTCTCCTTTTGTATTATTATATCCGTTTGGACCTGTCTTGTCAATCTTATTTTTTTGATCTGGATGCAAACATTTGTTTGACAATTGATTTTGCAGGAGGTATAATGAAGGTATGCCGATCGGGAGGTGAAAGGATGATAGACGAGTTTCGTCTCAGAATTTTGACAGAGAGCGCAAAATACGACGTATCCTGTTCTTCAAGCGGTTCCGCGCGAAGCAATACAAAAAACGGACTGGGGAATGCTTCGTTTCACGGCATTTGTCATTCATTTACGCCTGACGGGCGATGCGTGTCCCTGTTAAAGATACTTCTGACCAACGATTGCGTCTATCATTGCAGATATTGCCCCAATCGCGCCGGGGAAGATGTGTCGCGCGCCATTGCGACGCCGGACGAAATCTGTGAGCTGACCGTCGCCTTCTATAAGCGCAATTACATCGAAGGCTTGTTTCTCTCTTCTGCCGTCTATCTTACGCCCGACACGACGATGGATCTTCTCCTTTTGACTGTCAAAAAACTGCGGACGGAATACGCATTTAACGGATACATCCATTTAAAAGGAATTCCGCATGCCGACCCCGCGCTCGTCAGGGAGGCGGCAAAATATGCCGACAGGATGAGTTATAACGTCGAACTGCCTTCTGAGGCGAGCTTGAAGCTTCTCGCGCCGCAAAAAACCAAAGAGAGCCTGCTGCTCCCAATGCGCACGCTGCGGGAGGAGACGAAGGCGAATCGGGAAGACAGATCCCGACGGAAAGCGCGGATCTTGCCTGCCGGACAGACAACGCAGATGATTGTCGGTGCTTCTCCCGAGACGGACGGTCAGATCATGCGTCTGAGCGAAGCGCTCTATCGGAAGATGGGATTAAAACGGGTCTACTACTCCGCTTATCTGCCTGTGGTGCGAGACAGTTTGCTCCCCGATCGGGGTGCTGGATTGTTGCGCGAGCACAGGCTATATCAAGCGGATTGGCTGTTGCGATTCTATGGCTTTACGGCAGAAGAGATCGCCCCTTTGGATGAGAACTTGCCTGAAGAATACGATCCGAAATGCGCCTGGGCTTTGCGCAATCCGGATTTTTTCCCCGTAGAGATCAATCGTGCCGACCTGGAGGCGCTGTTGCGCGTCCCGGGGATCGGAAATAAGGGCGCCTATCGCATTCTCCGTGCGAGAAAATACGGGAACTTGTCCTTTGAAGATCTCAAAAAAATGCGCGTCGTGTTAAAGCGGGCAAAACATTTTATTACTTGTTGCGGGAAATTTTACGGTGCGAAAGATGAAAATCAAATCAAGACCCTGCTCGCTTTGCAGGACAGCGGAACAGAGCAACTCACTTTCTTTGGCGATGCGGAAAGCGGAATGAGTGTGCTGACGGGGCAATTATGACGTATTATCTGACTGACGGAACTTCGGACGGTTTTTACAGCGCCGTATTCGACGCCTATGCGGATAAGGAAGCGTTTGTCACGGCAAAAAGCCGCATTCAGCTTTCCTTCGGAGACAGGCTTGTTTCGGTTGAGACAATTGAGGAGAAAGCGGAGCGCGTCAGAAAAAAATTGACGCTTTGCGACGTGCACGCGTTGGACGATTTAAGCATTCTGCTTCGTAGCAGCGAGGACGGAACGGAACAGGCGGCTTTTTTGTATATTCGGGAACTGGTGCATCGCGGCCGTCCCGTCAAAGGCAGGTTGGCGGAGCCCGCGGTGTTCGATGCGCTCGATCGCATCGCGCGGGTAAAAGAGGAAGCGCATCGCTTTACGGGCTTTTTGCGTTTTACCGAAAACAGCGACGGCGTACTTTATGCTCCGTTTTCGCCCGATCATGACATTCTCTCGTTGTTGGTCCCTCATTTTTTGAAACGATTGCCCGGCATTCCTTTTCTGATTCACGACAAGAAACGTCACAAAATCGCCGTTTGCGACGGCAAAACATATACATTTGCCGTCGCGTGCGATTCTGCAACGTTTGTTCCTTCCCCAGAACAGGAAGAGTGGGAAAATTTATGGAAAAAATATTATCGGCATGTCAATGTCGCCCTGCGTCCGCACGAAAAACAAATGCGCGGTTCTATGCCCGTTCGATACTGGAAATATTTGCCCGAAAAAAATCAGCGCAACAGCGTACCGAAAATTTTCAAGTGAAGCTTTTCGTCTTCGACGATGCGGAGCAGCCCGTTTTTGACAATTTCATTTTTTGTCTGCCTTGCGATCGTCGTATAGGATGCGATCGCTTCCTGCTCCGCGGCAATGTCCGCCAGGATCATGCGCTCAGGAGAAGCGACGTATGATACGCTCCGCGCCGAATAAAACCGTGACGGATAAGGCGGAAGGACGGAATAGATGGGGAGCGCTCCGAGCTTCAGGATCATTTCTCCCAGATAGTCGAAGTGTTTCATTTCGACGACAGAGATATGTTCCAGAATGCGTGCGGTCTCATCGTCTCCCAGCTGTTCGAACACATGTTTTTGATAGGTATATTGCAAAACGGCGGTGAGTTCGCCGTAGCAACCTGCATATTGCGGAGCAATCAAGCGGATCGCCGTTTTGTCTTCCGTAAGATCGGTCAGATCGGGATAAGGTGTTTCGATTTCAAAAAGATGGTCCATATCCATATTTTATGTTTTCCCCTCCCTTATCGTGAACAAGGAGCGGACAAAAAGGCGGACAATGGCATCCGGCACATAGAAGAGGTCTGCGTTGCGGCAGACCTCTTTTCGTATTATTCGTATTCATCGTAATTCCGCCGAGGTTCTTTCGGCGGGCAAATCGGCTTCGGTGGCGGCGGCGTTTTTCCTTTGACGTCCGCCAGAACCACATCGTCCCCGATCTTGACAATGCACCTTAGGTCGATGAACAACTCGCTTTTGTTGAAAAATCGAAATCCCCCTACGCCCGGAACGACTATCCCGAGTATTTTCCCTTCGGGATAGGTGAAGACAATGTCTTTGGTTTTCCCCAAACAGTGACCGTCGTTGACGTTGATCACTTCCTTTGTCTTGAGAGTAGAATAACTGATTTCCATGCTTCGTTCCTTTTGGTTCATTGCATGGATATCATATGCGCCGACATTCCTCTTTATGACAGAAAGCTGTTGCGGATTTCGTTCAAAGCGTTTTTTTCCAGGCGCGAAACCTGCGCCTGCGATATTCCGACTTCTTTGGAGATCTCTGTCTGGGTTTTCCCTTCGTAGTAGCGCAAAAACAGAATTTTCTTCTCACGTTCGTCCAGTTCGGCGATCGCTTCGCTCAGAGCTACTTTTTCCGTCCAGGAATCCGCGTTGTTTTTTTCGTCGAAGATCTGATCTACGAGCAACAGCGTGTCCCCTGATTTGTTGTAAACGGGGTCATAGAGAGAGACGGGATCTGAAATGGCGTCGAGCGCATAGGCGACTTCCTTGACCTGGACCTGCATCTCTTCCGCAATGCGGCTCAAAGTCGCCTCTTCGTCTCGTTCTTCAATGCTTTCTCTTACTTTTAGAATTCGGTACGCGGTGTCCCTTATGCTTCTCGAGACGCGAAGGGAGTTGCCGTCGCGCAGATAACGTTTGATTTCGCCTAAGATCATGGGGACGGCGTAGGTGGAAAACTTTACGCCGATTTCCGGATTGAAATTGTCGATCGACTTGATGAGCCCGATACAGCCCGCCTGAAACACATCATCGGCATTGGCATTTTTCGCCCAAAAACGTTTCACGAGAGAGAGGACGAGCCGCATATTGCCGACGATGAACTCTTCCCTCGCTTTTTCGTCTCCCTCTTTGATTTGTTTCATCAGCCGCTCGTTGTCTTCGGCAGTCAGAAGCGGCAGACCGGATGTATCCACGCCGCAGATCTCTACTTTTTGCAACATGCTTTTACCCTCCTTCGATATGTAAAAGCAATGCCGCTTTTCGGCAAGCTGCGGGGCAATGCGTCCGAGCAGAGCGCACGAGGCAAATTTCGTCAAAACGTTACAGATATTTGGAAATGTCTTTTCGGAGCCTTCCGATGATCTTTTTTTCCAAACGGGATATGTACGATTGCGAAATGCCGAGCATATCGGCAACCTCTTTCTGGGTGTATTCCTTTTGTCCCCCCAGTCCGAAGCGCAGAGACATGATACGTTTTTCGCGTTCGGATAGTTTGGAGAGCGCTGATTTCAAGAGTTCTTTTTCCACAGAGGTTTCCACCGGACCGGAAACGCAGTCGCTCTCTGTGCCCAGTACGTCCGAAAGCAGAAGTTCATTTCCCTCAAAATCGGTATTCAGCGGTTCGTCGAATGAAATTTCCGTTTTGATGCGCACAATGCGACGCAAATACATGAGGATTTCATTTTCAATGCATCTTGACGCATAGGTGGCAAGTTTGATGTTTTTTTCAGACTTGAACGAATTGATGGCTTTGATGAGACCGATGGTGCCGATCGAGATCAGATCGTCGAGGTCGACGCCTGAATTGTCAAATTTGCGCGCGATATATACGACGAGGCGCAAATTGTGTTCGATCAGGCTGTCCCGCACGAAGGCGGAATGTTCGCTCTCCAGCTTTGCGATCAGATCGCTCTCTTCCTCAGCTGACAGCGGAAGCGGCAGAGCTTCGCTCCCGCAGACGTATTGCAGTACGTTCTCCCCTATGTTCAGCTTTCGTAAAATGCGTTTAACGATATCTTTCAGGCTCATTTACAGTCTCCATACAGGCAGGACGGCGCGAGCAAGAGCTCATAGTCCTCGGACAGCTCGCTCGCGCTCAGCCCGATCATCGCCTTTTCTATTGTATGTACGCGCTTTTCCGAATATATCCGCAAGTATTCCGCTTCAAAGACAAGCGTTTCTTTTCTGCCGTTGACCGTGTTCAGGATGATTTTTTCATAAGCAGTATGCCCGCTTTCGGAGAAATCAACAAACAGTGCGCCCGCAGTTTTCCCTGCGAGAAGACAAACCGGTTTTCCCCGATGATAGATGCGATTTCCCGTGTCGAGGAACCCCCGTACGTTCAGCTCTCTTCCGTTGACGCACAGCGCGCAGTCATATACGAAGCGTTTGATCTCCAAACGTTTCCGAAAAAGTTCTCTTATCCGTTTGGCTGCCCGAAAAACGCCAAAAGAAAGAATCACCGCGCACAATTTCCCGGGAAAAGGCATTGCATACGTCGCTCCCGCGAGCATTGCCGAAAACAAAATGAAAATCGCAAAAGAGCGAAATTGCCGCAAGAATCCTTTTTCGGCGGAGGCGATCAGACAGATCGTCGCTCCGGAAAACAATTTGATGACCCAGCCGACTGCAATCGGGTAAGACATTAAGGGATAAACGATGGCGAACGCCGCGCCGACGAGAGCGGCGAACAGAATGCGTCGCATTGAAATGCGATAGCCCAGAAAACTCTGTGTTGCGTAGAGAAGCGCGCCGTCGATCGCCAGATTCTGCAAAAAAGCCAACTCAATATAAACTTCCATTTTTTCCGACGAAGGCATTATAGCAAAAAAGAGAGCGTCGAAAGCCGCCGATCCCGTCGAAGTTTGTCCGATTGAGGGAGACGCAAAAAAAGAGCAGACCGAAGTCTGCTCACGTTATGAAATCTAAGTCCGATCAAAGGCGGGAAATCGCATATTCTGCCGCTCCGTACATTCCCGCGTCGTTTCCGAGTTCCGCCTTTTTGACGGCGAGAGGCACGATGTCGGAAGAAACGAAAATTTTACGGTCGACAGCCTCCTTGAGGGGCTCGATCAACCTTTTCCCCTCGTTTGAGACGCCTCCGCCCACCAAGATCGCTTCCGGGCGAAGAATGTTGACGATATCCGCTATGCCTTCCGCGAGATAATCGATATAACCGTCTACCACTTCCTGAGCCGCGCGATCGCCTTTTGCCGCTGCGGCAAACGCAGTTTTTCCGCCCGCTTCCTCGAGTGAGTTCAGTCCTTCCCACATTGCGCTGTCGGGACACAGGGACATTTTTTCGCGTGTCTGTCTGACGAGCGCCCGCGCCGAGGCGTATTGTTCGAAACAACCCTTTCTGCCGCATCCGCAAGGAATGCCGTTTTTGACGATGACGGAATGACCGATCTCGGTTCCTGCACTGCGGAACCCTTCGAAAAGTTTTCCGTCTATGACGACGCCTCCGCCTACGCCCGTGCCGAGCGTGATCAGAACGCTGCTTGCAAATTGTTTTCCAGAGCCGTATTTTGCTTCGCCGAGGGCGGCGGCATTTGCGTCGTTGGTTACGAATACGGGTTTGTTCGTCAGCGACGAGACGAGCGGTCCGAGCGGCACGTGATGCCAGTCATAATTGCCCCAGAACACCACTTCTCCGACTGCGGAATCAATCACGCCGGGCGAACCGATGCCGATGCAGACGACGTCGTCAAAAGAAATCGCATTTTCCTCTGCAAGATCTTTTGCAAGTTCTGCCATGATCTTCGCCGTGCGTTCAACGCCGTCGGTCATGGAAGTGGGGGCAGTTTTTTTTGCCAAGAATTGACCGTCTTTGAAAATCCCCGCTTTAGCGCTCATTCCGCCGAAATCAATGCCGATGATGTAACTCATTTTCTGTTTTTCCTCCAATGTTCGACCAACGCTTCGTTGTCTTCGAATTGCAATACGTATTCTGTGACGTCTTTGTCGGAATTCCGCAAATCTCGCGCACAAAGGTAATAAAAATCATAAATCAAGCGATCCGCGCGCTTTGTCATGGATTCGAGAGGACGATAGTATAACTCGCCCGCTGACACGCCGAAAGAGAGAAAGGCATTCGCTCCTTCTTCAAATTCCCGACAGTTTTCCGCCGCCGCGAGAATGGTTACGCTCCCTTCGGTTATTTTATGGGCGGTTCCGAGAAGGCGTTTCGGTTCGGAAGGGATACCCAGCGCATTGCACGCTTCCGAAAGCACGTCAAGCGAATCGAAAAGACATATCGCATCCTGTCCGAGTTCTGCCAGCCTTTTTGCACGTTCGATGGCAAGCTCCGCGGTCTCGACGTGTTCTTTTGCGCTCGCCCCGAATTCGGTGATAAAAAAGTCCGTTTCAGGAAATTCCGTTTTCAGCTCTTCCGCCTCCTCAGGCGCTGCGTCGAGACAGAGAAATATCAAAGTTACGTCCGAATTGCGGCAAAGAGCTTTTCCGATCTGTATGAAGACGGAACGCCGATCGGACGATCTGGACATGGTCAGCAGCGCTCGCTGTCCTTTTCCGATGGGCGAAAACAGATCGACCAGGCGAAGCCAGTCCCTCCCGCTTCCGCCGAGATAGCAACAATCCACGGGATATTTCGCAATTCTTTGTTCATAGCGAGGCCGCTCTTCAAAGTCGATCCTTCCGTTGACAGACAGGACCGCTGCGCTCCCGTTTGGTTTTTTGGCACACATTAACTTGTCGCCTACCCGCACATCGAATCCGCCGCAGTCGGAAATCGGTATGCATGTTTTTCCGTCTGTGTACAACAAAAAGCCGTCATCGCCGTATAGCGCATATCCGCTCAAAATCGTCTCTTCGTAAGCGGACTGTTCATGAGGGATGCAAACGGCAACCTCGTTCGGGCGATCTTGTTCAATATCATAGTTGCCGGCGAAGGACTTGATTTTTTCGAATATCGTGGGATCGACGGCGTCTCCTTTTACGGGAGCGCCTCTTTTGGATTTTTCCGCAGGTTGTTTTCTGCCCGCGGCGATTTCCACGATTTCATCGATCAACTCGCCTTTTGATTTTGTAGTCGGGCTGTCCACACCCATACCTCGCGCTATCCCCCGCAATTGCGTCGCCGCAAAGGCGCAAAGATAATCGCGCAGTGCAGTTTCATTCGTCACTTTTCTTTCGCTCCAGAAGCACAACTTTTGTACCGCCGTCCGTAAAATCCTCGCGGGAAAGCTCAATGCTGTTATCCCCTTCGTCGATGACGTCGTCCTTTTCAAACAGGTCGAGGAATCCGTCTGCCTTGTCGATGTCGAGCTTGAGATCTTTTGTCTTAAAATGCATCGGGATGACGATCTCCGGCATGATGCGGTCGACGTATTCTTTTGCCTGTTCCCCGTCGATGGTATATGTTCCTCCTACGGGGATCAGCAGAATGTTGACGGGCAGGAGCATTTCAATGAGTTCTGCCGTGCACTCTTCCCCCAGATCGCCCAAGTGGCAGATATCCAGCCCGTCCATATGAAATTTAAAGATGAGGTTTTCGCCGCGATGTTTTCCCTTTTTGTCGTCGTGGTAACTTTTGATCGCGGTAATTTCTACGCCTTCGAACTCATAGGTTCCCTCTTCCGAAAAGACGCGCGGATTCCCCTTTACCGCTTTTACGTTGTTGTGATCGTAATGGGAGTGACTCACCGTCACGGCGTCCGCACAAACCTCCGAAAGCTCGTAGCCGATCTTCTGATAAGGGTCGGTTACGATGGTCGTGCCGGTGCTTTCGCGCAAAGCGAAGCACGAGTGTCCCAAATATTCAATCTTCATACTGTCTCCTGTTTGATTAGCGCGACGAAATAAAGTCGCATATTTTGTTTCTCTTTAAAATCCAGGGAATACTTTGCGCGGAAACGGATGGCGCTATGCGAGATTTTTATGTCGCACGCATTGACGGAAACGGGGATCTCGCCGCTTTCGGCTCCAAATCCGATGAGGGCGTTTCCCTTTCCTTGCGACAATTCCAAAGCCAGGCGATAGTCGCCTTCGCGACAGATCCGTACGCGGTCTGAAATTTCTACCCTCACTCGTCCGTCCCGATCCGCATAGCGGACCGTTGCCGTCTCGCCTTCGAACGACGCCTCTCCCTCTGTTTCAAAAACGGATACATTTCCATCAGTCTCTGTGCGTATTTTGATATTACAGCTTCTCATGTACCGCTAAAAGTATAGCATAAATATTCAAAATATTCAACAAAAAGACCCGCCTTTTGAAAAATATTCGATCAAGAGTCGAATTTCTGCTTGATTTCTCTTCCTTCTTTCAGAAGAAGGGCAAGTTTTTCGGGAGAATTCATTCTCAAAGCGTCGCAATATGCTTGCAGATTTTGGATGAGAAGAGACAATTCGCTTTCTAAATTTTTTTGATTGTGCATGTACAGTTCCGTCCATACGCATTCGTCTACGGCGGCAATGCGCGTCATATCCTGGAAACTGCCGCCCGTAAAACCCAGACAATTTTCAATTTCAGGGCTTTTGACATAGGCGTTTGACACGATGTGCGCGAGTTGCGAGGTCAGCGCGATTTTCTTGTCGTGAAATGCCGCATCGCATTCCACGATGCGGCCAAATCCCATGTCGCGCGTTAATTCCCGCATAATTTCAAACGCCTCTTCATCCGTTTCGTCATCGCGGGTGAGGACCATGTTGGCGCCTCGGAAGAGATCGGGAGAGGCGTTATTTACGCCGCTGACCTCTTTGCCTGCCATGGGATGAGTTCCGACATAGCGATAATTGCGCTTTTTTTGGCGGACGCATGACAGAATATCGCCTTTGATGCCACAGATGTCGGCGACGATTGCGCCGTCCGCAAACGCGCTGTCGTTCAGGACCCGCATGGTCACTTCAGGCGGCAAAGCAACGAACACGACGTCATAATCCGAAAGACTCTTAGCTTCTCCGTCGATCAAGCCGTTTTCGATCGCAAACTCGATCGGAGCGCGGGAGCGGTTTGCGCCGTCCACTTTGTATTTATTTGATTTTTTCAGCGCACCCGCGATCGATCCTCCGATCAGTCCGAGGCCGACCACCGCAATATTCAGCATATAAAACCTCAAAAAAGATAAAAATATACATTTGTGATTTTACCATACATTGAAAAAAAATTCAAGAGTTAAAACAAAATAATTGACAAATGTGCGCCAAGTTGTTATACTTTTAACGCTGAGCAACAGCGTTTGCGGAGGTGTATCGAAGCGGTCACAACGAGGCGGTCTTGAAAACCGTTTGACGGCAACGTCACGGGGGTTCGAATCCCTCCGCCTCCGCCATTAAGGAATAATACGAACCTTGATTTCGGGTTCGTATTATTTTTTACCGTCGATTTCTTTAGCCTCATCGCAGAACAAAAAAGCACTCCGGATTTTGCCGTTTCATAGCAGCTATCGAAGCTATGATCTCACTGAAGTCAATGTAAAAAATACACTTCTCTGAAGATTCGCGGTTTTCGCAAGACACAGAATTGCTCGGCAGCTGAATTAAAATCAAATATCTCTTTGAAGTCGGGAAGAAATAATGTATGCCAAAAAGTTAGACAATTTTGAGGCATACATCAGAAAGCTCGGCTTTTTTCAATTGCAAATATTTAATTGCTCAACAAATCAGCACGCTCCCCAGGATACAGCACATAGTAGTCGCAATGATCCGGCTCGAAAATACGTATCCACTTTCGCATTTTTGCCGCCTCAAGATAATACATAGTTTTCGCAAAATCTTTAGTCGAAAACATAACTTTTACTTCGTTAAGTTCCTTGTAGTCATTGAAAAAATGCAACTTGTTATCCTGATTGAAGAGCAACCTGTGCTTGGTGAACGCCGTAGCCCCCATAGCCGTAAGCACCAGATTGCGGCAATAATAATACATTCTCTCATCAAACTTACCATTTTCAGGCGCAACGTCCAGTTGTTCAAGTCTGTCAGCAATGATGTCAAGTTTTCCGCTTGAGAACATCTTTGAAGGGCAGACAAGATTGTTCGCCTGCATATATATCGCATTCAAGACAGCTATGACTTCCCCCAAATCAAGCTGCATATAGTCGATCGAATATATATCCGCCTTTCCCTGCTTTTTGAGTATTTTCTGTAACTTTTTATCCGCAAGGAAATCTGTAAGAAACGCCCCGCAGAGCAAATCGTAAAAAATTGTAGGGCTGAACCCCTCTTTGTTTCTGATAAATCGAATCACATTTTTGTACATATTTCTTCCCTGGATCACGAAATTTACCTGCGTTCAGGAACATAAGTATTGTCAAGATATTTCTTTTCCCAAATTTTGTCAAGACAAGTTCCATGATCATCGAACGGACAATCATGATATAAATCATCTGCGACATCCAAGATAATCGATTTCAACTCAAGGCAATCCAGATATTTTGACGGAATGCCGTCAAGTCCTAAATTTGCCCCCATGATATTTCCCATAACGGCACTCGTAGAATCGCTATCCCCGCCATGATTGACCGCGGCGACGATTGCTTTTTCAAAATCATTCTGCCATTTGAGAGAACAATACACCGCTATTGCCAAAGTCTCTTCCGCTACCCAACCCTGACCGAGCTTATGAATAGCATCCAATGGCGGAATCGTATTGTCTTGTGATAAATCAATGGCTGCTTCGATTTAATTTGTAAATACTTTCAAGTGTTTATCTTGAGCAAAAAGCCGCTTAATGGCTATAAGCATATCGTTAACGGCATATTTTATGCTTACCCCATCTTGATGCGATAAAACGTTGACGATATGAACCAAAGCCGCGGCAGGGATGTACCCCAACGAGTGACCGTGCGTAATTGCAGCCGCTTGCGCTCCGATCATATCAATCTCGTCTAAAGACCATTTTTTCTCTTCAAAGTACAACCCGATAGGAGCAACACGCATCACTCCGCCGCATCCTTTGCTATGATTGATCGGATGAAGCATGCTGCCACACGCTGCATGTTGATCCGACAGTGCGGAAAGACAGGTATTGCCCGGAGCTCTCCGTGAAAACATTTGCGGTAAATTGACGAGCCAGGAACTACGAGCTCCCCGCAGAGGATAACGCTCGGTCTGCGTCTTGTACCAGTCTCGGTAGGCTGCCAGTATATATTTGGGTTAAATGTTGATATCGTTTGTCAAACCCGTAGCAGAGCCGCACAGCAATCCTGCTGCCGTAAAAAGCGTCATTTGCGTATCGTCGGATATTTCCGCCATTCCGTTTCTGAGGACATATTCTGTAATACCCCCTTTCCCGTATTGAAAAAAGATATCTCTTTCGCCTTGAAATTCAACCGCGTATCCCAGCGCATCTCCTACCGCTCCGCCGATCAGGCACCCTCTGTATTTGTCCAAATTTTTCATAAATATCCCTCTTGCTGGCCGCTATTTAGCCGATTTTGGCTGCAATTCGTCGATTGATTCGCCGCGCCTGTCGTTTTGTTCAATGAAATCAGCCCAAGGAAGCGCTTCGCTCTGTGCGCGTTTTTCCCAATCGGCGAGCCGATCGATGTAATAATTTTTTCTGTCCTGAAGCAGATCGGCGACGTGTTGTGCGTCTGCGCGCCAATAAGTCGCCGTCAGATCGTAAACGGGATAACCGAGCGCATGCTTTGGCGTATGCACCACCGAACAAGCCTGCCCCACGGCGTGACAGAGCGCAACGGTTTCTCTGTTGTACGATTCTTTTGCCATAGCGTGACAATCTAAAATTTTTCTCTGCGCAAAGCGCATTTTTACGAAACCTTGAGACCAGGCTCTTGCGGCTTCGAGCGCCTCGCTCGGTCGTTTCTCGTGCGGAAAAGTTTCGAGCAGTTTTCTTACGGTTCCTTCGGCAAGTTCGAGAGACCATAATATGAGCGTTTTGTGGCTTTGTTTTGCGATCATTTCGGATAGATCTCGCAAAAAAAGCGAGTCTCTCGAGAAAAGCAGTCTGTTATGCCGTTTTTGTTTCAATTCGATTTCTTCCTGCCAATTCATAATGTCCGCAATACGTCAAAGAGAGACAATGATGTCTCTCTTTGGCACTGTTTTTTATTTTGAATATTTTTGCTCGATTGCCGTGATCTTATCAACTCTGCGCTGATGTCTTCCGCCCTCGAATTCCGTCGTAAGGAAAAGCTCTACGATCTCCAACATCATTCCTTCGCCCAAGCATTTCTCACCGAAAGCAAGCATGTTGGCGTCGTTGTGCAATCTCGTGTATTTTGCGCAATAGGTATCATGGCAGTGCGCGCAGCGAATCCCGGGTACCTTGTTTGCCGCGATCGAGATGCCGATGCCCGTCGAACAGATCACGATGCCCCGATCGTATTCTCCCGAAGCGACCGCCTCCGCCGCCTTCATGCCGTACTCGGGATAATCGCAAGAATCCTTTGTATAAGTACCGAAATCATGATATTCATAACCTTTTTCAGCCAAATACCGCAAAAGCGCCGCCTTTAAGTTCAGGCCGCCATGGTCGCAAGCTACTGCTATTTTCATAACAAAATCCCCTCTCGTTTTTTCTCAATTATACAACAACTCCCCTGACAATGCAAGGGAGTTTTCAAAATTAAATCGCCAATTTTTTTAAAATTTCGGGCATAGCGAGACGAAGCAGGTCGAACGCGCACTTGTAGTATTCAATGGTCTTGCCGTACGGATCGGGAATGTCGTAGCCGGACAATTCTCGTATCGAATAGGCATTTTTCGTTCCCACGCGATCCCGCAGGTCGTCCGTCATCGCGATGATGAGAAATGCGTTTTCCTTTGCTTTGGGGGTAAGGCGTTTGGGACGGAATCTTTCGGATATCGGATATCCGTTTTCAGCCGAAACGGTGGCGCTCATCGGGCTGAGCGTTGCGCCCTGCATCACTCTGAGTCCGGCAGAAGTTACGCTATATTCCTTCACTTTGCGTTTTTTCAGCTCAGATTTCAGAATCGCCTCCGCCATCGGAGAGCGGCAGGTATTGCCGGAACAGACAAAGATGATCTTTTTCTTGACGTTCTTTTCCATAGTCAGGACCTGCAGGCGCGCGTCAGTCTGTCGAGGACGCCCGCCATAATTCCGCCGCGTTCAGCGGGGACGAGCGCGACGATGCAGTCCGCCATGATTTCGCCTGCGCGCAGTTGTTTGTATAAATTTGCCGCCATATCTTTCGGATATGCGCCGAGAGACAAAAGTCTGATCGGCGGCAACTGTTCCAGCCACTTTCCGCCCGTAAGCAACCAGACCCTCTTGCCTGCCTCTTCTTTCGCATGGTAAGCAGCAAGAGCTTCCGGCAGTGAGTCGAAAAGCAACGTTTCGCAACGCGGTGCATAATGTTTGTACATCATGCCGGGGGATTTTGCCTGCTCACCGTCTTTCAAAAAATATTTCTCGCATTTCCCTGCGACGGAAGCAATCATTTCTCGGGTAATGAGACCTTCGCGCAAAATAAGAGGGACCTCTCCTGTTACATCGAGTACCGTACTTTCGATGCCGCCTTCGCTCGCTCCGCCGTCTAAGATCAGCGAAATTTTTCCCGCAAAATCTGCAAAAACATGTTCCGCCGAAGTCGGACTGACGTGTTTGGAGAGATTGGCGCTAGGAGCTACGATCGGCAAATTGACTGCGCGCAAAAAAGCCTGTGTTCCCGCATGCGAAGGGACGCGGATCGCAAGCGTGTTCAGCCCTGCCGAAACCGATGGCGCAACTTTCTTTGTGGATGGATAAACCATAGTGAGCGGTCCGGGCAAAAAAGCCCTTCTCAGCGCTGCCGCATACGGCGGATCGCGATCGATCAGAGAGGAAATGTCATATTGCGCATGGACATGCGCAATGAGCGGATTGTTGGAAGGCCTTCCCTTTGTCTCGTAAATTTTTTTTACGGCGGCTTCGTCGAACGCATTTGCGCCGAGTCCGTAAACCGTTTCCGTGGGAAACGCGACCAATTCTCCGATCCGGATGAGATGCGCCGCTGTCCGCAACGAATTCTCATCGATTTTTTCTACTTTTGTCTCCATAAATCACATACCAAAAGGCGGTTCCTCTTCGAGCGGAGGAACGTCGTCGAAAGGCATATCTTCGTCGGATACGCGGTATTCCTCGACGGACGGCTTCCGATAGGGTTCCTGATATTCGTCTTTTTCCTCGACGTTGACAAATTTCGTGCATTCGCCTTTGAAGCGCAATTTGATTCTGTCGCAACTGCCGTTTCTGTGTTTTGCGATGATGATCTCGGCATCACCGCGCTTGACCTTGCCGGAAGCCAGTTCCTCTTCTGTCGCTCCGACGTCGGGACGATTGATAAACATGACGATATCCGCATCTTGTTCGATCGCGCCTGATTCTCGCAAATCGGAAAGCTGCGGTTCTTTTGTCTGGATTCGGCGAAGCTGAGAAAGAGCCAAAATCGGCACGTTGAGCTCCTTTGCCATGATTTTCAGATTTCTGGTGATCGAAGAGATCTCCTGCTGACGATTTTCCGAACCCGAACGGTCTCCGCTCTCCATGAGCTGAATATAGTCGATCATGACGAGATCAAGTTCTCCCGTCACCGCTTTGAGCCTGCGGCATTTGGAAAGGATCTCCGCGGGTGAAGTGCGGGACGAATCGTCGACATAGATCTTCGCCTTGGCGACGTCGGAATATGCGGCGGAAAGTTTCCTCCACTCCATATCGTCGAGTTTACCCGAAAGCGCTTTTCCCATGCTGACGTTTGCGTAAGAGCAGAGCAATCGCTGCACGATCTGTTGACGAGGCATTTCAAGCGAAAATACGGCGCAGGTTTTTCCGAAGCGCAAAGCCGCATTTTCGACAAAGTTCATTGAAAGCGAAGTTTTGCCCATACCAGGTCTCGCCGCGATGACGATCAAATCAGATTTTTGCAATCCGTTCGTCACCCTGTCAAGCCTCGTGATGCCCGTGGGTACGCCGCGGAGAGCGTCTTTATCGGAGGCGATCTGTTCAAATTTCTTGAGGACCTGCCCTACGATGTCGCCTTCCGACATGTTTAAAAGCCCCGATTTGCTCTCCGTTTGCGAAATATCGTAGACAAGTTTTTCGGCGTAGGCGACGCTTGCGGCGCTGTCGTCGCTTTCGTGGCAAGCGCGGATGATCTGTTCCGCAGCGCGAATGAGCTTCCTGTTGGTACTGTCGCGTTTGACGATATCAAAATAATATTTGTAGTTTGCGGCAGAAGGCGTGATCTGCGCCAACGAAGTGAGATAAGAGATGCCGCCCGCACGTTCCAGTTCCCCGGACTTTTCCAAAATATCGGAGAGAGTAACGAGATCGACGGGTTTTCTTCCGACAAACGCCTTGCGCATCGCCTGATAAATGTATTTATGGGAATCCTGATAGAAATCTTCTTCCGACAGAAAATCCAGAAGATCGGCTTGCAATTCGTTGTCGATGAGCAGACAGCCGAGCAAAGCTTGCTCGGCGTCCAGGCTGTTCGGCATCTTGTTATAGTTCGTTGCCATGTTTTTTCCCTTTGAAATTTTTCCCTGCGCCTGCCTTAAAATATCCGATCAGGGCGGTGATTTCCGCCTCTTTGAGACAAGATTTTGGCAAGATATAGGCGTTCATTTGGTTGACGTACAGATAAAAATGCGTTTTTGTTTCGTAGATGATAAGCTCTTGATAGCCGTACGAAGAGACGGTTTGATGTTTCCCCTCTTTTATGGTAACGGTCAGACCGTTTTCGTCAAAGGCATAGCGATTGATCTGATTTTCATATTCCGGCTCTCGCTTTTCCCGTTGACGGATGCGGCTGCGCGCCATGACGGCGTTCGCGAACGGCAACAGAATTGCCATCAGAGTCAAGGCGACGCCCCAGTACCAGTCCGTCAAGGCCAACCCCGCCAAAACGAACAGGACGATCGCTGCGAGAAGCAACACGGCGCAACAGCAAACCTGAGGCAGAAGCCGGACATGAAAAATGTGAAAATCCGTCAGCTTGCGATATTCGTCATAACTGTTTTGATAAGAACAGGAAATCATAATACAAGAGCTTTTAACGCGGCAAGCGTATCGGCAAAATCCTGCATGACTGTGTCAAACGCCTCTTTTTTGGTCAGATCGACACCTGCAAGTTTTAATAGTTCTGCGGGAGAATCGCTTCCTCCCGAGGAGAGAAATTTCTTATATGCGTCTACCGCAGGCTTGCCTTCTTTTAAAATACGGTTCGCAATGGAAACCGCCGACGTGATGCCCGTCGCATACTGATAGACGTAGAAAGGCGTATAGAAATGAGGAATGCGCGACCATTCGTAGCCGATCTCTTCGTCGTGTACGATCCCGTCGCCGTAAATCTTTCGGTTGAGATCGTAATACAGATCGTACAGGTTCTGTTTCGTGAGCGGATTGCCTTCTTCGACCATCTTGTGAGCTTCGTATTCGAACATGGCGAATTGCGTCTGGCGGAAGAGCGTCGCGCGGAGTTGGTCGAGATGATAGTTCAAAACGTACTTTTTGACGTTGTCATCCTTCGTTGTATTCAGAATATGATGCAACAGCAGCACTTCGTTGACCGTGCTCGCTACCTCTGCGACGAAAATACGGTAATTGGCTTTTGCCAAAGGCTGATGCTTTTCGGAATAGTAAGAATGCATCGCGTGCCCGAGTTCATGCGCGAGCGTAAAAATGTCGCGCGTGTCGGGATGATAGTTCAACAGCACATACGGATGCACGCCGGGTGCGGAAATCGAGTATGCGCCGCTCCGTTTGCCCGCCGTCTCCTCTACGTCGATCCAGCGCTCTTCCTTCGCTTTTCGCAACAATTCCTGATAGTCTTCACCCAGCACGGAAAGTCCTTCGACCACAAACGTATGTGCTTCTTCGTAGGGAAGTCTGATCTCGCCTTCGCTGACGATCGGCGCATAGATGTCGTACATGTGTTGTTCTTCCAGTCCGAGCGCCTCTTTGCGGAAGCGGATATAGTCGTGCATGAGCGATACGTTTTCGTTCACGCAATCCAACAGATTTTGGTAGATCGCGGGCGGAACGTCCGTTCGCGCCAAAGCCATGCCCAGACAAGAATCATAGTGCGAAGCGCGCATGCCGAAGACGGTTGACTTTACCGCGCCGTAATAGTTTTCCGCTATGGTATTGCCGAGTCTGATGTAGGCACCATAATATTTTCGGAAAGCGTCTTGACGCAGTTCTCTGTCTCCTGCCGACAAAATCATGCCGAAAAGACCGTGAGTTAAGCGAGTCTGTTCGCCGTTCCAAAGAACGGTGGGAAGATCGAGATCGGCATTGTTGATCATGGAGAAGATCTTGGAAAAAGAGCCGGTCGCTTCCGATGCCATGGCGAGCAATTTTTCCTCGCTCTCGGAAAGGACATGCGCCTTCGAGCGAAGCAATGAACGCAACATATAATCATGATCGGCAAATCGCGGGTCTTCGATCCAACCTTTCAACGTCTCTTCCGGAAGCGCCAGAAGTTCGGGATCGACAAAAGAAAGCTCGGCGCCGAACCTTGCCAACAACGACGCCGCTTTTGAGAGGCGTACATTTCCTTCCGCTTCGCGCGCATCTTCGTTTTGCTTCATCAAGGCATAGACATAGAGACGGCTGAATTGCGCGCCGATCTCGTCTTGTTTTTTGAAAAAAGCCAGCGCGTTTTCTGCCGTATGCAGCGTGCCTTTCCAGGACGAAAAATTCAATTTTTGCGAAAGTTCCTGAAAGGCGGCTTCCCATGCGGCTTCCGTTTCAAAGATATCTTCTATCTTCCATTTTCTGGATAGTTCAACTTCGTTGCGTTCCATAAAATTACTCTCCGATCAGTTTTTGAAAGAATGAATGGGCGCAGGAATCGAGCCGCCGCGTCCGATAAACTTGCTGCTGTCCGTATCGTGTACGGGCATGACGGGGGCTCGTCCGAGCAAACCTCCGAAATTGACGGAATCTCCGACCTCCTTGCCCGGAGCGGGAATGATGCGGACGGCAGTCGTCTTGTTGTTGATCATGCCGATCGCCGCTTCATCCGCTATGATCGCGGAAACGGTGGAGGCGGGCGTATCCCCCGGGATCGCGATCATATCCAATCCTACCGAACAGACGGAAGTCATCGCTTCCAGTTTGTCGAGGCAAAGCACTCCTTTTTCTGCGGCTTCGATCATGCCGATATCTTCCGAAACGGGAATAAACGCTCCCGAAAGCCCACCTACGCGGGAACTTGCCATCACGCCGCCCTTTTTGACGGCATCGTTGAGCATGGCGAGCGCCGCCGTGGTGCCGTGTCCGCCTACGGTAGAGATGCCGAGCTCTTCCAGGATGTGAGCGACGGAATCCCCTCTTGCGGGCGTGGGTGCGAGCGACAGGTCCACGATGCCGAATTCGGCGTTCAATCTTTTCGCCGCCTCTCTTGCGATGAGCTGTCCCGCGCGGGTGATTTTAAAGGCGGTGCGCTTAATGGTTTCCGCCGTCTCCAGCATGTCGGCGTCAGGGAT
Organism: uncultured Clostridia bacterium; assembly: GCA_944342055.1. Lineage (GTDB taxonomy): Bacteria > Bacillota > Clostridia > Christensenellales > Borkfalkiaceae > RGIG8762. The sequence continues at coordinate 24,876 of CALVME010000100.1, forward strand.
GCTTTTCAGTACGTGCCAAACGACGCCGGGACCGGATATGCCGACGTTGATCGCCGCATGGCTTTCGCCTACGCCGTGGAACGCACCAGCCATGAAGGGGTTGTCCTCCACTGCGTTGCAGAATACGACAAGTTTGGCGCAGCCGATGCCGTCGTTTTCCGCCGTTTTCTGCGCCGTCTCTTTGAAGATCTCTCCCATCAGGCTTACGGCGTCCATGTTGATGCCGGAACGGGTCGAGCCTACGTTGACGGAAGCGCAAAGACGTTCTGTCGTCGCAAGCACCTCGGGAATGGTGTGGATAAAAGTTTTTTCGTAATCCGCCATCGACTTATGAACGAGGGCGGAATATCCGCCCAAAAAGTCGATCCCCAGTGTTTTCGCCGCAGCGTCGAGCGCCCTGCCGACGCGGGTAGCCTTCTCTGGAAATGCGGCGCAGAGCAGGGAAACGGGCGTAACGGAAACCCTTTTGTTGACGATGGGGATACCGTATTCTCCGGAAAGCTCTTTTGCCGTCTTTACAAGATTTTCGGCGCGCCGACAAACAAGGTCGTATGCCTTTTGCGCCGTCTCTTCCGCCGTTCCTGCGATACAGGGCAAAAGCGAGATCCCCATCGTGATCGTGCGGATGTCCAAATGCTCCTTTTCGATCATGTCGATCGTTTCCAAAACGTCAAATTGATTGAACATGCGTCACCTCAGATCCTGTGCATCGCATTAAAGATATCTTCGTGCTGCAAACGGATCGACATTCCGATTTTTTTGCCCATTTCTTCGCCTTCCCTTGCGAGGGTCGCAATGTCTGCGGTCGCTTCGCTGACGTCTACGAGCATGATCATTGCAAAATACTCCCCTAAAATCGTCTGAGAAATATCTTCGACGTTGACGCCTTTGTTCGCAAGAAATGCGCTCACTTCCGCAATAATGCCTTTTCTGTCCTTACCTGTAACCGTTACAACAGCTCTCATGCCATGACCCCTTTTTCCAAAATTTCATATGCGATCAATACGTTCCCCTGTAAAATCAGGCGAACATAGTCGCCCGTCTCAAACGGCGGCACGGGTTTTTCACGATCGATGTAATACTGCCGCTCGTCATAGACGTGCTTTTTTTCGTTCCAGTTGCGGATGATGCAGAGATCCGCGTCCACTCCGTCCTTTTCTTTGCCCTCAAAGAAGCCGAAAAATTCTCCTTCCGTCTTTTCCTTCAGACCTTCGTTAAAACCGCGCAGCATGGCGCAATATGCGCTGATGCGTTTGTACTTGATTCCCAAATACGGGTAAGAAAAGACGACAAAAGCGATCGTGAGAATCGCAATGACCCAGCGGATCGCGTTGAGCACGGGCGCCTGATAAGGCTGAGAAGCAAAATAGATCAAAAGCCCGATGCAGATGAGCGCATAGAAGGCAGCGACCGCAACGTATATGAAAAACAATTTTCTTTTTTGTTTGAGCGCGGACAGATAGTCCTCGTCTCCGTAAACGATGGTCATGTTACTCTCCGATAAATAAAATTCCGATGGTATTTCTGCCGCAATGTCCCGTGATGACTGAGCCCGCAACGGTCTCGATGACCTCATCAAAATCAAACAGTTTTGCTACTTTTTCCTTGGCAAGCGCAACGAGTTCAGGGTCTGCGCAGCTGTGCGTGACAAAACACCGCCTTCTGTCGTAGGAGGGATACTTTTCCTTCAGATCGTGCGCATACGTCCTCATGCACCGAAGCATGCTTCCCACATACTTTTTCTCGGGATACAGTTGACCGTCAGCCATGGAAATGAGCGGATGCACATTGAGGATCTTTGCGCCGTAGAGGGACATTTTTGAACATCTTCCCCCCATGTAAAGATAATCCAGGCGATCGGGGATAAACGAAGTGTTGACCTTATCGCGCAAGGCGTTGATCTTTGAAACGATTTCCGGGGCGGTTTTTCCCTCTGCGCGCAAATCACATGCACGCAGGACAAGCAGTCCCTGACCTGTCGAAAGCGCATGGCTGTCGACGACGTAGACGCTATCGCCGAATTTTTTCTGTGCTTCGGCAGCGATATTGTACGATGCGGACGCTTTGGATGAAATGCTGAAGTGAATGACGGTTTCTCCTGCATCGACAAATTTTGAAAAGAATTCTTCGTAATCGTCGATGCTCCTTGCCGCGGTTTTGGGAAGATTGCCCGTCTTTTCGACGTAATCAAAAATGTCCTGCGGGCGGATGTTGACGGTGTCCTCATACAGCTCTGCGCCGAGGATGATGTTGAGCGGCATCAGAACGATATTGTTTTGCGCGATCTGTTCAGGAGCCAGATCGCAAGTGCTGTCTGCGGTGATTCGAATCATGAATTCCTCCTAACGACCGAGAGTTCCCCCGATCAGATTGATAATAAAAGTGAACGCTCCTTTGTCGGAGACGGACCATAACGGCACGACGCCATAGACATCGGAAACCGAAAAACATCCCACTTCAGTGCTGTCTTTGCTGATTGCCCTGTTGTCCCCCATGCAGAAAATTTCTCCTTCGCCCACTTCCACCAAAGGGAAATCGGGCGTCAGAGAAGAAGCATGATCGGAAACGGGTGTAAATTCCGTTTCTCCTGCGAGCGAAAGATAAACGACATGGTCTTCGCAGTAAATCCGATCGCCTTCCGTAGCGATCACGCGCTTGATGATATATTCGCCCGTAAATTCCTGAGAAAATCTCTCGGGAATTTTTATTACGACGATAGCATCCCTTCGCGGCTCCTTCAGAAGATTCGCGATCAGAAAATCTCCGTCTGACAATGTAGGCGACATGGAATTGCCGATGACGTAAATTCCCGAAAAGGCAGAGCGTATGAAAATCGTAAACAACAAAAGGACAGACAGCAGAATGATGAAGAATTTACACCACCCTGCAAAATCCTCTCTCTTTTGCATATCGTGCGCCTTTCGGTACAGAGCGCTGTCGATCATTTTGCCTCCGTTTTTTTGATTTTTGTTTTCAACTCTTCCGAAGAAAATAAAACGATCTTACCGCATTTGAGACACTTTAACTTATAGTCTGCTCCTGTGCGCACGACTTCCCAGCGGTCGGAACCGCAGGGGTGTGTTTTTTTGGTCTGTATAATATCGTGAAGAGAGACAATCAAAGCCATAAAATATTATTGACGCAGAAACGGACGTCGGAGCGGAAAGCCAAGGAGATCGCCTGAGAAAAAGAAGCCAGCGGCGTTCCGAGAGCCGTCTTGAAATCGTTGGGATGCAGTACATGATTTTCCCAACCGTTGCTGCCTTTGAGCCATACGCGCGCGGCGTATCGCAGCGTTTCGCCCGAGCGGATCTGCGAGATGACTATTTCCAGCATGCCGCTCTCCCAGAAGAAAAAATC
>CALVME010000101.1 GCA_944342055.1 uncultured Clostridia bacterium
AATTTCACGGGATGACCGCTCTGACGGTTTACGGAAATCCGCGCAAAACATAAAGCGGATTGAGTATATGATTTTTTCTATATAATCAGACAGGTTGCGCCGAAGATCATAAACCTTGAACAACGGCGCGAGGGGCTTGCGGAGATTTCCGCAAGCCCCTCGTTTTTTATTGTTTCAGATAAACGACAAATCCGAACCAATCGGTTGTTGCCAAAAGGTTCGGATTGTTTTTACTTGGTGGAGATGCCGAGACTCGAACTCGGGTCTTACAGATTCGCAAAAAGGCTTTCTACATACTTAGTCGATCTTTATTTTCTTAAGCGCCGCTGACCGAAGGACAGGTCATTGCCGCCGCAGAAAGCTGAATTCCCGAATGCGTCGCTTTCAAAACGCAGACGGTTTTCTCGCCTGAAATGATGCCCTGCTCCCCGTCGGCGAGATCGGGGGAGGACAAGCTGCATTTAGGCAGCGTAAGCGTAGTTAGCGCTTCTTACAGAATTATCTGCATTTAAATTTAAGCCGGATGTTGTTGCGGTGCCACCCGTTCACCGATATGCTTACCTTTTCGCTCACCTGCAATCGAAACCCATTCATCCCCATGCAAGCGAACAAAGTATATCATATCGGCAGAGAAAATGCAAGAGTTTTTTTGTCAGCTTTTGTTTTGTTGTGACATCAAAAAATGTTGACGCCTGCACATATGAAACGGTGCTGCATTGACTGTTTTTTTGACTCGCTTTCTTGCAAAAAACGCAAGTCTTTGACAAAGAGAGACAAAATATCTGTTCGGTCGGGTAGTATCATAGAGGCAAAGGAGAATGACTTTGACACGCAGAATTGTTTTGACTTCGGGCAAAGGCGGAGTCGGTAAAACCACGGTTACGGCAAATCTCGGAGCACAGCTTTCCCGCATGGGATATCGCGTGCTCGTATGCGATACCGATATCGGGCTCAACAATGTAGATGTTGTGATGGGAGTGGAACACCTCATCGTCTATGACATTGTAGACGCCATCGAAGGGAGGTGCCGTCCCAAGCAGGCACTCGTACAACATACATATTTTAAAAATCTATACATCCTGTCCAGCAATCATTCCATGCCTGATCGCTATATTTCTCCGCAAGCCGTGAAGCTGATCATAGACGCGCTTGCGCCGCAATTTGATTTTGTCCTGATCGATTGTCCTGCGGGCATAGAGGATGGCTTTCACCGCGCCGTCTCGTCGGCGGAGGAGGCACTCATCGTGACGACTCCCCACATGTCAAGTTTGCGCGACGCAGATAAAGTCATCTCGGTTTTACAGAGTTACCGCCTCGCAAACATCAATCTTGTGATCAATATGGCGCGCGGCGACATGATGATGAACGGAGATATATTGTCGCCCCGAGAAATATGCGATATCCTGAAAATCCCGCTGATCGGCATGATCCCTGAGGACGATTCCATATTTTTGAACGATATGAGCGGCGAGAACAACCGCGCTTTCAGGCTTCTGGCTTCGAATATCATCGAAGGAAGGCACAAAATTTATGACGTCACCAAAAAATACAGCGGAATTTTCGGAAGCATCAGAAGGAGTTTAAAGAAAAGTCTATGAGCAAAATATCGGACAATTTCATGCGAGCGCGAAAGATGGTACAAGCGGACAAGGCACCGATCCCGTAGGAATGCAAAAAACTCATTCTGCGGGATCTGGAGCGGCTCCTGAACGATTATTTCCTGATCTCGGAAGAAGGGATTCAGCTGGACGCCTCTCCTCAGAACGGCCGCTACAGCGTAAAAATTGCCTTCAGCGCAGATCGCGTCAAAAATTTTACCTCGCTCAAATAATTGACTTCTTTCCGCCGCCATAATATAATATCTAATATATCGGCAAAGGAGTAAGGCTATGGCAAAAAGAAGATTTCATATTATGACGGATTCGGCATCCGACATGCCCGAATCTTACTATAAAGAGCATGACATCGACGTGTCCGAGCTCGGCTTGCAAATCAACGGAAAGCTGTACGGAGGGGCAGACGGCGAAAAGATCGATTGCAAGGATTTCTATGCGAGATTGCGCGGCGGCGCGATGCCTACGACGACGCAGGTCATCCCTGAGCAAGTGACGGAACATGCGGAAAAATACCTTGCGGCGGGAGAGGACATTCTTGCAGTTGTCTTTTCTTCCGGACTTTCAGGCACCGCTTACAGCTTTTCCGCGGCTGCCAAAGAACTGCAGAAAAAATATCCCCAACGGAAATTTTTTGTCGTTGATTCTCTTGCGGCTTCCATGGGAGAGGGATTGTTGCTTGACTACGTCATCCGGAAGGCGGACGAGGGCGCTTCCATAGAGGAAACCAGAGATTACGCGGAAGCTCTGAAACTGCACATAGCGCACTGGTTTACCGTGGAAGACTTGTTTCACCTCAAGCGCGGCGGACGCGTTTCTGCGGCAACTGCCGTGGTCGGAACCATGCTCAACATCAAACCCGTCATGCATGTAGACGACGACGGTCATCTGATTCCCGTCATCAATAAGATGGGAAGGAAAAAATCCATTCGCGCATTGGTGGACTATATGGACGAATTGCAGTGCATGGACGAAAACGATCCGGTTTTCATCAGTCACGGCGATTGCGAAGAGGACGCATTGTTTTTGAAAGAGTTGATCGAGCAGAGATTCGGCAAACGCAAATTCATCATTCATTACGTCGGAGCGGTGATCGGCGCTCATTCGGGTGCGGGAACGCTTGCCCTTTTCTTTAAAGCCAACCACAGATAAAAAACTTCGGGTTCACAGCCCGAAGTTTTTTTATCCGTAGGAATCTGTCTTGTCAGAGCCGCGACGCACCCGCTATCGTTTGTCCACGCGCACGTCCCTTCCGATAAACGTGTTGTTGTCGTCCAAGCTCTCTTCGTTGAAGATACGCGAATAGATACGTTCTCCGTATCTTTCCAGAATTTTCTCTCTGTCGAGATTTGTGGTGATTACGGTCGGCTTTTTGTGCGCAAAGCGCTCGTCTAACACAAGTTTCAGGTATTCGAGCGTGATTTTTTTGTAGACGGGTTCTGCGCCCAGATCGTCAATGATCAAAAGATCGCATTCGGAGAGAAGGGAAATGGAATGATAGCTTTGCGCTTCAAAGCAGTTGATAAAAAAGCGGTTGAGTGCAAACGCCGAGAGGAAAATGACCGAATCGCCTTTTTGTTCGAGAGAATTTGCAATGCAGCTGGCAAGAAAAGTCTTTCCTGTGCCGGTACCGCCGGAAAACACCGTCGAAAGCGGAACTTTCGGAAACACATCGCAATATTTTTTTTGATAATAGACAAAGGGGATATACGGCGTAAGCTTAGGGTCGGCCTCCTGAAAGCTTCGGTAAGGGACGGAAGAGATGCCGATTTCTTCCATTTTGAATTTGCGCACAAGCGCGCGATAGCAAGAGCAAGCCTCGCCGTTTCCCAAAAATCCGGTGTCATGGCATGCGGCGCACTGATAGTGGGGCGTCAGATCGTCTTCCGTCAATTTCAATTCCGCGAGGACTTCCTTGCGCTTTGTTTTCAGCGCCTCAAAGCGGCTTTTATAGTCGCTGAGATTTTTTTCTTTGGACGCCTCGGCGCGAAAATAGGCAATGCGGGCCTGCTGAAATTCCCGATCGACTTTGGAGAATTCAGGATCCCTCAATGCGCGTTCAAGCGTGCGCTCGGCGCGGCTTTCCGCTTTTCCTCGCAGGGATGCGTAATATTCGTCAATTTTTGCGGTAATTTCACTCATACCTGATACCTCTTAGCGACTTCTGCAATCAAAGCATCCATCTCTTCTTTGGAAGTAACTCTCTTTGTCTTTGGCGTGGATTGCTCTGCGCTTGTCCGCAAAGGGATCTCTCCGACCGAATGCACGTTTTTTGCTTTCCAGGAGGACAAAATCGCGCTCATGTAGGGGATGGGATTCGCTTTTCCGACGGATTCTTTTGCTGCGGCGCGGATCATATCTTCGTCAAACCCCCAACTCTGCCATACGCCGAGAGCGTCATGATCGGCCGCAGTGGGGCGGCGTGAGATTTGACAGAGCTTGAGTATCTCAGACAAGAATTTTTCGCTTTTGTTGAGCAAGGCGAGGTGCTCCTGAATGCTTTCCAGGGACACAACTCCTTTTTCGTACCAGTTCCTTATGACCTCATCCATGCCTTCGAACGATCTTTTTTTAACCGCGAAAGAGTAATCCGCTATGGAATCGAGCGCCTCGTCGCTGTAGCCGAGCGCCGCCCATCCGGACGTGTATTTTTCCATATACGTCTCGGCGTACGAAAGGTAGACGCCCAGTTTTTTTGCGATCCGATACGTTTCGTTGAGAAGCGCTTCCTTGCGAGACAGATAATAGTCGATCTCCTCGCGGGAAAAGCACCTGTTTGCATATAATTCTTTCAGCACGGCATCCAGTTTTTCAAGATTTCCGCGCTTAAGGCGAGAAGCCGCAAACAAAATGTTTTCAAATTCGAATTCCATTTTCCGCCACGCTTTCAAATACTCGCCGTCCGCGACGTCCGGTTTGCGCTTCAAGTTGAGCGCACGGAAGATCTGTCTTAAGTTATCGGTGTCTTTGGAATAGAAAGAGAGTTCCTTTTCGACTTGAGCCGCAGTCAAAATGCCCCTCTGGATGAAGTTGAGCGCAGTGGTTTTGACGTACTTGAAATTGATGTTGGGATCGTTGGTATATTCCCTGCAATAGCGGACAATCATGATGAGAGCGTCCTGACGAATGGGTTGCTCTTCCAAAAAAGACATATAATGTCCGTATTCCGAAACGGAAATTTCTCGTTCGGGAAAAATTTCCTGCAACTGCTGGTTGAATCCCGTATATTTCTCGGGTTTCAGTTTTCTCGGTTCTCCGATCCGCTCGCTATGGTATCTGACCAGGAAAGGGGATTCGGAAACGATCGAAACAAGCCCGTAGTCAGCCCAGAAGAAGAAGGCGCTTCTGACATATTCCACAGAAAAGGAAAGGGCTTCTGCCATAGCTTCTATGGAGAAGTCCCCGCTTTGTGAACAGAGGCAAAGCCCATATAAATAAACTTTGACCGCATCGCCGTCAGCATGAGGCATATAACGATAAATAAAGTTGTTGTCAACGCTCGTCGCCGACTTGCGAGCCGACTCGTTAGAGAAAGAACAGAATGCCATAATTGCCGAAATTATCTCCAGACGCTTGATTTCTTTTGAAATAAGAGTTATAATATCGATTAAAGTGGGATACCTTCTATTCCCATTATACCCGATTTTTGGGGCAAAAGCAAGGCTATTTGACTTTTTTCAAAAAAGAAATTTCTCCGCGATTGCGGTTTGCGATAAATACAAAGAAGCAAAGAAGGTGAAACAATTGGCTAATTCCATTTTGACTCCCCAGTCGCTTTGGCGTGATTTTAACGACAAACTTCCTCTCAACGAATTTATCGTAAAGAGGGAAACGGAAGAAAATGTCGAGTATTCGTTTGTGTGCTTTTCGGGCAGACAGACGAAACTGGGCAGAGTCCGCATATACAGTTTGTTTGCCCGTCCCGTCGAAGGGAAGCTTTTCCCCGCGCTCTTGCTGTTGCCGGATGCGGGAAAGGCGTTTGACAAAACGTTTATCCGCCGTTGCGTAGAACGGGGGTATGCCGTGCTCGCGGTCGACTATAGCGGAAAGGCTGAAGGAAGAGACCGTTATACCGTCTATCCCGACGATGTTTTTTACGCTAATTTTCAACAAGCGGGAAGATACATGGATTATGTCGACACCGACGCCCGCGAAACTTCCTGGTTCGAATGGACTGCGGTAGGTCTTTATGCGCTGCAATACCTGAAGGGGCGCCCCGACGTGGGGAAAATCGGAGTCGTAGGAGTGCGCACGGGCGGAGAGATCGCATGGAAGCTGATGCTTTCTCCCGATATCTGTTGCGGCATTCCGATCTGTGCTGCCGGCTGGCTGGTTTATAAGGGAATCAACAAGTTCGGCAAAAAACCCGAGATTCCTTTTGACGACGAACGCCAGCGCTTCCTGGCGGGCATCGATTCGCAGTCATACGCGTCTTTTGTCAATTGTGCCGTGCTGATGCTGTGTTCCACCAACGATCCACGCTTTGATTACGATCGCGCCTACGATACCTATACGCGCATCGGAAACAAAGAGGATTGCGTCATTTCGTACACGGTCAACAACAGTTCCTATATCGGCGCGCAGGGTTTGAACGATTTCGATATGTTTTTGGATAAATATCTGAAAAACCAGCAGGTATTCATTCCCATACCGCTGAATCTGAGCATCGAGATCGATGAAACAGGCGAATTGGTCGCAACCGTCAACAAAGACAAACGCGGCGAAGTCAAACAGCTGCGCGTGTTTATGTCGGAAGACTGCCTGATCTCGTCGCAGAGAGACTGGCGGGAAATGAAACAGAAAAAGTCTGAAAGCGAGGAAAAAGTTGTCTTTCTGCTCAACGCTTACGAAAATGCCAAAATGGTATTTGCATTCGCACAGGCTGAATATTCGAGCGGCTTCACCTCCTCTTCCAAAATTGCCGTAAAAAACATCGATGCCCCGTTCACGAACGGCATCGAAAAAAGTCGCGTTATATACATGAGCGAGGAGAACGGTACGGAATGTTTTGCCGTAAACGACGTATCCGACTATGCGCTGTGCGATTGCATCATCACGGGAGAGATCTCGAGGCCGAAGCTCATCGACGGCTACAAGGGCATTCGCGGCATTTCTTCGGATTACGGACTCAAAACATATCGTATCAACAATCCCGTCTGTCGTCCTTCGGAAGAAGCGCTGATCTCCGCCGATTTTTGCAGCTGGG
>CALVME010000102.1 GCA_944342055.1 uncultured Clostridia bacterium
ACGAATCGGAACGGGAAGGGTTTGTCGCGCATCGGCAAGATCAGTCAATATTGTCGCTGTTGTGTAAAAAACACGGAATCCGTCCGCATTTAGATCCTTCTCAATACGGAAAGATTCCGCAAAAGTACAATCTGCAAAAAGACGGGCGTGTCTTTCGCATTCCCGAACATGAGAGACGGTATCCCGTCTGTCTGATATTGCATCGCACGAAAGACGTCAGGTTCAAAGTGTGTGTGCGTCAGTGGCTTTGCGCCGTCTTGCCGAATCGGTGGTTGAAACGTTATGGCGGATGACTTTTGAATCATTGGAAAAATCCGATCTTTCGGATGCTCTGCCGATGCGCTGCAATGCATGAATGATATTTTTTTGGGAGTGTTTCATATCATTCCGACAAAGCTCGCCGAACCTTTTTGGCGGGAGATGCGAAAAGCTTTGGAATCATTGCTTGCGCTCGGGTGCATTGACGATGATCAAATGCTTCTGTTTATGGCGTCGAGACAAAATCCGAGCTTGTTTGAAATTCATGAGAGCGACTGGTTTCTCGCTCTCAAAGAATGCGGAGCTTCGCACTTGACGGTAAGACAAAAAAAGAAAAGGCGTAGAACGCTTCAGGGCGGTCTTATTTTTGCCTATGCGGCAATGAAATTTGCTTGGAAATCTGTTCTAAGATTTTATCAGAACCCGCCGTTTTAATTTTAGGAGATACTATGGAGAAAAAACCGTTTGTAACCAAAGAGCAAATCGAGGATATCGTAAAGACGTATCCCACGCCCTTTCATCTTTACGACGAGAAGGGAATTCGCGATAAAGCGCGGAAGCTGAAAAAGGCTTTTGCCTGGAACGCCGGATTCAAAGAATATTTTGCCGTAAAAGCTACGCCGAATCCTTATTTAATGCAGATTTTGCGCGAAGAGGGAATCGGTGTCGACTGCTCTTCCTTGACAGAACTTATGCTTTCGGACGTCGTGGGATTTCACGGAAAAGAGATCATGTTTTCTTCCAACGTGACACCCGAGGCGGATTTCCGTTTGGCGGCGAAACTCGGAGCGATCGTCAATTTTGACGATCTCACGCATGTCGATTATTATGCGGGGATCGCGCCCTGTTTGGAGACTGTGTGCTGCCGCTACAATCCGGGCGGAGATTTTACGTTGCAAAATCACATCATGGATTCGCCCAAAGACGCAAAATACGGTATGACGAAGGAGCAGATGAAGGAAGCGTTCCGCAAGATGAAGGGATATGGCGTAAAACATTTCGGCATCCATGCTTTTTTGGCTTCCAATACCACGGAAAACGGTTATTATCCCAAGCTTGCTCGCATTTTGTTTGAACTTGCCGTCGAACTGTCGGAAGAGATCGGCGTGCACATCGCCTTTGTCAACCTTTCGGGCGGCGTCGGGATCGCCTACAGACCCGATCAGAAGGAAAATGACATCGAAGTCATCGGCGAAGGCGTGCGCAAGGCGTATGAAGAGATCCTTGTCCCCGCAGGGATGGGAGACGTTGCCATCTTCACAGAGCTCGGCAGATATATGCTGGCTCCGCACGGCTGTCTCGTCGCGAAAGTGTTGCACGAAAAACACATCTGGAAAGAGTACGTCGGACTTGACGCTTGCGCGGCGAACCTGATGCGGCCGGCCATGTACGGGGCGTATCATCATATCACGGTGCTCGGCAAAGAGAACGAACCTTGCGATCACAAATACGATGTCACGGGCGGATTGTGCGAGAACAACGATAAGTTTGCGATCGACAGAATGTTGCCGAAGATCGATATCGGCGATTATGTGGTCATTCACGATACGGGCGCGCACGGATTCTCGATGGGTTACAATTATAACGGGAAACTGCGTTCGGCAGAGCTCCTTTTAAAGGAGGACGGTTCCGTGCAGTGCATCCGCCGCGCAGAGACGCCGAACGATTATTTTGCGACGCTCGATCTGACGCCGTTCCGCAAATGAGACTGTGCATTTTCGGAGCGGGCGCCATGGGAACGGTGCTCGGAGCGCATCTTGCGCGGGCGGGCGTCTCCGTCGATCTGGTGAGCCGCAATCGCGCGCATGTAGAGGCGATGCGGTTGCATGGCGCCAAAATCGTCGGAAAGGCAAATTTTGTGCAAACGGTCACGGCTTATCTGCCGGATGAGCTGTCCGAGCCGTATGATCTGATCTTTCTGATGACCAAACAGCGCGACAACGCGAATACGGCGGAATTTTTAAAATCGATTTTAAAGGAAGACGGCGCGATCTGTACGTTGCAGAACGGATTGCCTGAGCCCGTTATCGCCGAGGTCATCGGACCGAACAGGACGTACGGTTGCGCGGCGGTCTGGGGTGCCAATCTTTTGCAGCCTGGGGTCGCCGAACTGACGAGCGACGATCTGAGTTTTTCGCTGGGCGCATTCGGGAAAGATTCGGAGAATTTGCAGGAAATTTCATCCATCCTTTCGCGTATGGGAAGGGTATATGAGGAGCCAAACTTAATAGGGGCGCGTTGGGCAAAGCTGATGATCAACGCGGCGTTTTCCTCGCTGTCCGTGATCACAGGAACTACGTTCGGCACGGTTGCAAAGAAATTTCGGTCCAGGAAGATCGCCTTGGCGATTTTGCAGGAGTGTATCGAAGTGGCAGAAGCGGCAAAAATACGAATCGCGCCTCTGCAAGGGCATGACGTGGCAAAGCTGCTCGGATATAAAACCGCATGCAAGAGGTGTTTTTCGTTTGCGATCCTGCCTTTGTGCATGAAGCATCACCGCGATCTGGTGTCAGGCATGCTGCTCGATCTCAAACGCGGCAGGCGTACGGAGATCGATTACATCAACGGCGTCGTCTGCGCGTACGGAAGAAAATTCGGCGTCGCGACGCCATACAACGACAAGGCAGTCGAATTGGTGCACGGCATAGAAAACGGTATCTGCGAGAGTTCGTTCGAGAGCCTTGTCTTTTTTGAAAAGCTCTGATTGCGGAGGGGAGTACCATGAATTTGATCGATTGTGCGGCAAAGAGAAAAAAAGCGGATCTGGTCATCAAAGGCGGCTTCGTCGTAAACGTATTTACGGGGAAGTGTGAGCGCGGCGACGTTGCGATCTGCGAAGGCAAAATAGCAGGAATCGGTTTTGGTTACGAAGCCGAGACGACGATTTGCGCAGAGAATCAATTTGTGTTGCCGGGGCTGATCGACGGACACATTCATGTCGAAAGTACCATGCTTTCTCCGGAAGAGTTTACAAAACTCGCCGTGCGGCACGGAACGACAGGAATTGTGGCAGATCCGCACGAGTTGACGAACGTGTGCGGCATTGCGGGGGCAGAGTACATTGCCAAAGCGTTTTCTCTTATCAAATGCGGCGACGTCAATCCGATAGACGTCTATCTGCAACTTCCTTCCTGCGTGCCCGCTACGCCGTTTGAGACGAGCGGAGCTGTCCTTACGGGAGAGGATACGGCGCGCGAAATCCGGAGAGAACTCTTTCACGGGCTCGGGGAGATGATGAATTATCCCGGTGTGGTCGGAGGCGACGCAGATACGCTTCGGAAATTGACGGCGGCGCAGTCTGAACACAAGGTGATCGACGGACACGCTCCCGGATTGACGGGCGATTCGCTCAATGCTTACATCGCGTCCGGCATCGCGACGGATCACGAATGCATGACGCGGGCAGAGGCGGAGGAAAAGGTCGCGCGAGGTTTGTATTGCCATCTGCGCCACGGCTCTTCCGCGCACAATCTTGAGAAAAATCTGCAGGCGGTGACGGACGCGAATTTTCGCCGTTTTCTGCTCTGTACGGATGATCGGAATGCTTCCGATCTGCTGACGAAGGGATATTTAGACGACGCGTTGAAAACTGCCGTATCCTGCGGCATGGATCCCGTGCGGGCAGTGACGCTTGCGACGCTGAACGCGGCGGAATGTTACCGTCTTTGCGGCAAGGGAGCCGTCGCTCCCGGCTATGACGCGGATCTGGTCATTGTCAAAGATCTGCAGGAATTTGAAGTGTTGACCGTATTAAAGCGCGGCGTCACGGTCTATGCGGAGGGGAAAGAGCGTTTCGACGTTTCCGTTCGCTATCTCCCCGATACAGTGAAAAATACCGTACGCGTTGCGGCGGTTACGGCGGATAGTTTTCGCCTTGCGGTGAGGTCTGAAAAACTGCACGCCATGGAGATGCTGCCGCACAATCTCGTTACGAAAGACGTGATCGTCTCTGTCCGCTCGGAGAACGGCGACGTGGCTCTGAGCGACGATCTTTTGAAACTTGCGGTCGTGGAGAGGCATTTTGCGACGGGCAACATAGGTCTCGGCATCGTAAAAGGATTTGGCTTCCGCGGCGGCGCTTTGGGCATTTCCGTCGCGCACGACAGCCACAATCTCATCGTGCTCGGCGACAGCAACGAAGCGATGGCGAAGGCGGTGCGCGCATTGGAGCGCATCGGCGGGGGCATGGTGCTGATCGGAAACGATAAGGAGCGCGTTTTGCCTCTTGACATTACGGGGCTGATGAGTTCGCTTCCCGCAGAGGAGGTGGCGCGACGCAGCGGGGAACTGTCCGCTCGCGCAAAGGAAATGGGGGTCAGGGATGGCTATGAACCGTTTATGAGTCTGGCGTTCTTGTCGCTCGCCGTCATTCCCGAGCTCAAACTGACCGATCGCGGCCTGTTTGACGTGCGCACGTTCTCATTTATGAACATCGAGGATTGATTATGTCTGACACAAAAAAACAGATTACGGTGCAGATCGTCGCCGTGCTCGCGATCGTATTGGCGTTGACGGTAACCATCTTTGTCACGTTTTCGTCTCTGATCAAAAAAAACAAGTTGATTACGGCGGAATCTTCTCTGCAAAACGCCGCGCTCGCGGTGCTCCTCTATGAGGGACAGTTAAAAGAATTTTCAGGTTATCTCATTTACTTTGAAGACGCACAGGATTTTTCGCGCACCGAGTACGAGGGAACGGTGGCTTATGTCGCGATCGACCGTGAGAGCGGGGAAGACGTTTCGGAGATGCGGATAGCGGCAAACAGAGACGATATCCCTCTGCAGGGCGGCTCCTTTGCCGCGGGCGTCGGTGTCACCGCAATCGTGAACTCCGTGTTGCACGATGCGCTGAAAGAGCTCGGCGTTTCTTATTACAGAGTGACGACATGAAAGACTTTTCCCTCGAGGATTTCCGCAGACGCTGGAAACGCACGCCGAAAGAGCGCAAACAGCACATGCTGTTTACCTTTATTCTGATCGTCGTCTCCGTCATTGTTGCGATCATCCCGCTTATCGCACAGACGATTCGGCAACAGAATTCTCCTGAGGATGACCAAACCGTCAGGAAGTTGCGGCAGATCACGGCTGGGGCGGAGAGCTATGAAGACGTCATATTGTGCTTGGAAAGAGAGAATATCGACCTGCAAGGCCTGGTGCCTTCGGATGCGGGATTGTGTTATGTGTGGGATAGCGGCACGAAGACCGTTTCGCTCAGGACGCAAGAGGCGCTTCCCGCTCTTACCCCTTCGCTTTGCTTTTTCGATTATTTTACGGAGGAGACCTGCCTGTGCGGTTCTGCCGACGGCATCGATTACTATGTGATCGGTTTTCCGCTCACCGTTTGTGCCGATCTTCGCTCCGTTTATTCGGGCAGATATGAGCCGGAAAAAGAGCCGATCTTTCTGAGCGAGGGCATCTATCTCGATTTCGTGCGCATCGTCTACGGCGATACGTTGTTTGTGAATCAGGTTTCTTTCAGCGGTTTTTCTTTTTACAGGGCAGGGGAACCTGCGACGAGAGATTCCGCTTTGCAAGCGAAGACCGTGATATTCGGCTCCTTGGACGCCGAGAACCTTGACGCGTCCTATGCGGACATTTCTTTGGGCTTGGCGGCGGAATATTGCGGCAATGCCGAAACGATCGTTCTCAGCGAAAAGACGGTATCGATCGACGCAAAGCTCGCACAATGCTCGCCGCATTTAAAGGAGTTTGTCTGCGACGGCAACGCAAGATACGCGGTCATGACCGGGGCATTGGTCGATCAGAGCAATATGCGGCTGCTCGCATACCCTGCCGCCCGTGAGGAAAGTGAGGCGGTCGTAAGCGAGTCGATACGTTCCGTCGAAGAGGGCGCATTTCGCAATGCGCAAATCGAAAGTCTTACGTTGCCTTTCGTCGGACAGAGCAGGGGCGCTTCCGGCGGGAGCATGGGTTTGTTCGGGTACATTTTCGGCGTCTCGGATGTCGGCGTCGGACAGCAGATCGGCAATTCGGTTTTGACGTTCGCCATTCCGCTCTCTCTTCACACGGTCGTTCTGACCGATGAAGTCAAAATTTCGAAGGGAGCGTTTTCCGGTTGTCCTCTTCGGTCGATCGTGCTCAATGAAGGTATTTCGGAAATCGGAGACGACGCCTTTAACGGATGCCGCTTTCTCAGTGAGCTGATCATTCCCGATTCCGTTGAAAAGATGTCTCTGTCCGCCGATCAGGTTCTTCCCTCTTTGGAACGGCTTTCCTGTCCTTCGAAACTGCATTTGGAATATGTCGAAGAGGGGTTTTTTGCGCTGACAGACGGAACGCGGACGACGTACACAAAAATCTGAAAAATACACACGGCGCGAGGGGTGACATGCTGAGAAAGTGGTCTTTGAACGACAAAAAAGCATTGGCAAAGCTCTGCAACGAGGTTGACAGAACGTTTCTTAGTCACAGAATGACGTTCCCTTATACGGAAAAAAATGCTGAAGAGTGGTTGGAACACATAGAAAAAACGGAGGGAGTCGACGGCGTTTTTCGCGCAATCGTCTTTGAAGGCAAAATCGTGGGAAATGCTTCCGTTGAAAAAATGAGCGACATACGATGTCGGGATGCCGAGATAGGATATTTTGTTTCGGAAGAATTTTATTCGCGCGGCATTGCGACGGAAGCGGTCAGAGAAATCTGTGAAATTGCCTTTCGGGAAATGCCGATCGTGCGGATCACGGGGTTGGTTTTCGGGAGAAATATCGCTTCTCAACGAGTGTTGGATAAAAACGGATTTGTCTTGGAGGGAAATTTGCGAAACGCCGCGACAAAAAACGGAGTTTCAGACGATATTCTTGTGTACGGAAAACTGAAATAGAGCATCGGATGCCAAACCAAAGAGAAGCCCGCAGCGAGCGCTGCGGGCTTCTTTCTGTTGTCGGACAAATACAATTTTCATAAGGGCGAAAGGCTCAGCAACCTCTTCCGCCGCCGCCTCCGAAGCCGCCGCCTCCGCTGAATCCTCCGCCGAAGCCGCCGCTGATGCCGCCGCCGTTTCCGGAAGGCTTGGAGAGCATAGAGGATGCCATGGCGTGAGACGTGCTTCTCAGAAGAGAATGGATCACGATTACGTCAAAGACGTCCGCACGATAGCCGACAGCCCAGGAAGGAGGGTCTATGGTCAGCGCTTCAAAACGCTTTGTCCATTCCTTCGTCACGCCGAGAACCTGCGCATAGGGCAGAATGTGGTAATACAGTTCGGGGGACGTTTCCAACATGAATTTGAGCTTATCTTTCTCGGTATAGAGAATGAAATTTTTGAAGCCGATGATCTGACCCAGCGTCTTTGCATAGGACGCGGTATGCCTGATGCCGTTGCCATAAAGGAAACAGACGGCTGCGAGGACGATCGACGCGATCAAATGCGCGAGCAGAGAGATCGAATACGCTCGGAAAAGCCCGATCCCCAAGGCGGCGACGGCGGTCAGCGCGATTGCGGCAATCGGCTTTTTCTTCCATCTGACGAATGCTGCGCCGACGCCGAAAATATAGCCGAGCAGGGCGGGAACGATCAGAAGCAGAGGCATATATGCAACGTATCCGCCGCCGATCGCGCGGAAGCGCAGAAATTCCTGGACGATCAACGCGGCGGCGCTGCAAAGCGCCGGTATGGCGGAAACGAGATAAGATTTGATTTCATACAAATTGCCGACGGAGGACGACGCGAGCATCTTGACGCTTTCGGCGGTTTTGTAAAAGCTGTTTTTGAGTGAGCAGCTTACCACCAGGCGGTCTCCGTGCGCAAAGAGCGCGTCGTACATCGTTTTTTGATGTTGGGGGGATCCGTCGGGAAGGGCAGTGCGCACGCGCAGCAATACAGGATCGTCGGGATCGGAAAAATCGATCTTGATGTAACCTTTGTCCGCCCAATAATAGATGAGCGAAGTGATGTCCTCGTTGTCCACGGCATTGTCGATGTATTTCCCCATTTGCAAAGGGTCCATCTCCTCGGGAGCAGTGAAATTAACTACGGGCACGATCTCTCTCTGACGATAGACCGAGCGGAAGACGAGAGCGGCCAGAAGCGTGATCGCTGCGACGATCCCTGCCGTTATCAGATCGCTCCCGACAATCGTTCCGTAAGTACGGGAGACGAGCGTTCCCGAGACAAATCTCGCTTCCACGGAAATGCCATATCCGCTCGGGATGTAGTCGGCGGTGATCGAAATCGTGCCGTCGTCAAAAGCAAACGAATCGTAGGCAATGGCGGATTCTCCTTCCTTTCCGTACCATACGTCGTATTCGGACAGGGCTCCTGCGATCTCACTGTCGAGAATGAAGTATGCCGTCACATTGTTGAGCGGCATGCTCCAGCCATATGGGATGACGTCGTAAGTCAACGCATCCTTGTTCTCCTGGTCGGGCACAGATACCTCGTAATTGAGCGTATAGGTGCGGTTTTGTCCCGTCGCAACGGCGTCTCCCCGAAGGTAGACGGACAGATATCCGTCGACTTCGTCGATCGTCTGATAATGGAAATCAGCGTGATCGCAAGAAGCCGTAATCCCCGAAATCAGCTCTCCGTTGTTAATCGAAAGATCGCGGATGATGCCGTGGCTGTCTCTTCCCGTCAGCGTCACGTCGATGACTTCCGTCACTTGCAGCGTATGGTCGCGGTGCATCGTTGCCGTCACCGTATAGGCGTTGACGCGATAAGAATAATTAGGGTTTTCTTCCGCATGGGAAGCGATTGCCTTGTTCGGAAACAGCAACAAGGCGAGCGAGATCAGCGCCGACAGAATGAGCAGGCATTTTTTCATGATCAGAAGCTCACTTTCACGTTCTTTCTCTCTTCTTCGCTGTCAAGTTCGAAGTAGGGATATTTTTTCAGTTTCATCATGCTCGCAACCAAATTGGACGGGAACATTTCGATTTTGGTATTGAGCGTCTTGACGGTGCCGTTATAGTATTTTCTCGCGGAGGCGAGCTCGTTTTCGATTTGTTTAAGCTGATTTTGGAGATCCAGGAAATTGGTGTTTGCCTGCAGCTGAGGATATGACTCGGCGACGACGTTGAAGAGCGTCTTTAAGTTGTTGGTAAGTTCTTTTTCCGCTGCGATTTTGGCTTCACCCGTGC
This sequence comes from uncultured Clostridia bacterium, assembly GCA_944342055.1. Taxonomy (GTDB): domain Bacteria; phylum Bacillota; class Clostridia; order Christensenellales; family Borkfalkiaceae; genus RGIG8762. The sequence goes on from CALVME010000102.1 coordinate 9,357, forward strand.
TTGCCTGCATGGCGATGTTGCGGGAAGCGATGACTTTTTGAAGCGTTTCGCTCTCATGTTTCGCAAACCCTTTGACGGTTTCGACGAGATTGGGGATCAGATCGTACCTCTTTTTCAGGTAAACGTCGATGGTCGCCCAGGCTTCTTCCACGACGTTTTTCAACCTGACAAACGAATTGTACGCGCCGACGAAAAGAATGATGAGCAAAACGACGACGATCGCTACGGCGATGCCGACGATAGCTCCGGTAGAGATAAGCAGAGAATGGTTCATATAACTCTCCTTTTGTGTTATAGTAGTCCTATTTTAACACAATTATTTTGAAATAGCAACAGTCAATAAATATTTTTTGTCTGTCAGGAAAAAATAGATAGGGGGAATTTTTTTGCTTTTTACAAGCTTTTTACAATTTATTACGAAACAATGAAGAATTCGTGCGGCTTATGTTACATGAGTTTTGTATAGTATAACCGTCGAAAGACGAAATAGACCAATGGCTATCGGGTGATAGCAGTGCCTGCGGGCACAAAGGAGAAATCATGAAAAAGTTAACAACAGTTGCACTTGCTCTTTGCCTCGGCGTGAGCGGAATGGCTCTGGCGGGGTGCGGAGAGAACGGCGGAAACGAAAACGAAGTTTATATCAGCGGCTCTACCTCGGTGCAGCCTCTGATGGAAAAGCTTGCTGCCGCATTCGAAGCGAAACACGAGGACATCGTGATTACGGTAGACGGCGGCGGAAGCGGCAAGGGCATTACGGACGCACAGGACGGCCTCAACGATTTCGGCATGTCCTCCCGCGCGCTGAAGTCCTCGGAAACGGGGGTAAAAGGCGTGACCATGGCGACGGACGGAATCGCGCTCATCGTCAATCCCGAATGCGAGATCGACGATGTCACGAATGACGAAGTGTATCATCTCTATGCAGACGGTACTGCCATCGGCGGCGTGCTTACGGCGGCAATCTCCCGCGAAAGCGGTTCAGGTACGAGAGGTGCTTTTGACGAGCTCGTGGTCAACGAGGCGGGAGATGCGCTCGTGGACCTGACGGGGTTTGCCGATTGCGTGCAGACGCAAAATTCCACGGGAAACGTCATGACGCAGATCGCTACGAAGGGCAATACCAACCTTCTGGGCTATATTTCCATGGGATCGGTGGACGACACGGTGAAAGTGCTCAAGTACAACGGCGTGGAAGCGACGGTCGAAAATGTCGTCGCGGGGAACTATTCTCTCTCCCGTCCCTTCGTCATCGTGGTCAAAGAAGGGGCAGAATTGAGCGAAGCCGCGCAGATGTTCTACGACTATATCTTCTCGGAAGAGGGACAGACGATCGTCGAGCAAAACGGTTACATCAAAATTTAATTCAATGATCCGAAGGCGGGATCGCGGTCGTCTTGAAGCGAAGGTAAATTTGCTTTCGGGGCTGCCGCGGTGCCGCTCTCGGCATTGCTCTCACTTGTGATTGCATAAAAAATATGTTGAGACAAAGGATCGGACAGATGAAATCTGTAAGCATTTTATCCAAAGAAAACGCCGCTAAAATCATCTTCGGGATCTGTGCGGCTTTTTCCATATTCGCAGTTTTTGCGATCATCTTATTTGTGCTGTATCAAAGCATTCCCGCATTCCGCGCGGTAGGTGTATTGAATTTCCTGTTCGGAAGCACCTGGCTCCCCGGTTGGGAAGACAGAGTTCCCGAGGGCGGGGCGGAATACAGTCAGATCTTCGGCATTGCGCCCATGATCATCACTTCGCTGGTGCTCACCTTCGGCGCCGTTCTGTTGGGCGGTTTGTTTGGTGTCTTTACGGCGGTATTTATGGCGTATTATTGTCCGGAAAAGCTCGGGAAACTGCATGTGTTCAGCAGGATCCCTCTCCTGCGAAATTTTCCGCTCAAAGGCTTTTTCAGGCAGGTCATCAATTTGCTTGCGAGCATTCCTTCCATCGTGATCGGATTTTTCGGACTGGTCGTCATCGTGCCGCTCATTCGGGACATGTCGCCCAATCAGAACGGCACGGGCGTGCTTTCCGCCGTTATCGTGCTCTCTCTCATGATCGTTCCGACCGTGTCTTCGCTGTCACAAAACAGCCTGGAAGCCGTTCCCAAAGAGTACTACGAGGGCTCTCTGGGGCTCGGCAATACCAAAGATCAGACGGTGTTCCGTACGATGGTGCCTGCGGCAAAATCAGGTATTTTGTCTGCGCTCATCCTCGGGATCGGGCGCGCGGTGGGAGAAGCGATGGCGGTTTATTTTGTGATCGGCGGCACTCCCGGGAAATTTCCAGACAGCCTGTTTAAGCCTGTATCTTCGCTGACGGTCACGATCGTGCAGGAAATGGGGTATGCGTCGGACGGAAGCATTCATAAGAGTGCTTTGATCGCATCGGGCTTTGTGCTTTTGGTCTTTGTGTTGCTCATCAATTTGCTGTTGAATTTTATCAAAAAGGATAAGGTGGGCGGCAACAGCCTGTTTTCCAGAAATCTGAAAGCTTCTGCGCCGCGTGCGGTCGGATACACCTATCGTCAGACGGGAATCGGCCAAAGCATTCTGCGCGCTGTCAGCATTGCCTTTGCGTTTATCATTCTGTTTGCCCTCGGTTACCTCGTCGTATTCATCGCCGTAAAGGGGATCCCTTACCTCACGCCACAGTTTTTATTCGGAGAGAGTTCGAACGCCAATGTGACGCTTGCGCCGGCTTTTGTCACGACGGGCATGATTATCGCGTTGACGCTTCTGATCGCTCTGCCGCTCGGCATCGGCGCGGCGATATTCCTCAACGAATATTCCAAAAAAGGGAGCAAATTCGTCAAGACCATCCGCCTTTTCATCGATACTTTGGCGGGCGTTCCGTCCATCGTATTCGGTTTGTTCGGCATGATTTTTTTCTGCGGCATCTGCAATCTCAATTACAGCATCGCGGCAGGTTCGTTTACGATGGTGCTCATCATTCTGCCGACGATCATCCGCTCGACGGAGGAGAGCCTGCGGGAAGTGCCTGACGCCATGCGCGAAGGCGCCCTTGCGCTCGGGTCGTCTAAGGTCAGAACGATCTTCAAGATCGTATTGCCCCTTGCCATTCGCGGCATAGCGACTTCTGTCGTTTTGAGCATCGGGCGCATCGTCGGAGAATCCGCCGCACTCATCTATACGTCCGGTTCAACCATTCGGATGCCAAACGGTTACGGCAGCACAGGTTCGACGTTTGCCGTTCTGATGTATCGCTTCCAGGTAGAACCCGTTCCCGGGCTTGGCGTCAATGCAATGTACGCCACTGCGGTCGTCTTGCTTGGGATCGTGCTTTGCCTCAATATTTTGGTTACGGCGTTGCAAAAAAATCTCGGGAAGGGCGGGAAAGAAAAGAAACCGAAAAAGGAAAGCGTGCGCCTGAAACAAGAGAGCAAGGCGGCGCCAGCGGCGGAACGGGCATAGAGGTCATTATGAAAAAGATAGAACCATTTGAAATGAAAGACGGCATTGCCGTAGAAGTGAAGGACATGCAACTGTATTACGGGAATTTTCATGCGTTGAAATCGATCGACATGGAAATGCCTGAGAAAAAGATCACGGCAATGATCGGACCTTCCGGGTGCGGAAAATCCACGCTGTTAAAATCGCTCAATCGTATGAACGATCTGGTGGAAGGTTGCCGCATCGAAGGGCTGATCAGGATCGGAGACAAGAACATTTACGAGAGAAACGTCGATCTTGCGGCTCTTCGCAAGAACGTAGGTATGGTGTTTCAAAGACCGAATCCCTTCGCAATGAGCGTATATGACAACATTGCATACGGTCCGAGGACATTCGGCATTCGGAAAAAGGCAGATCTTGACGAAATCGTCGAACGCTCGCTCAAGGGTGCGGCGATGTGGGATGAACTCAAAGATCGGCTCGGCAAATCGGCTCTGGGACTTTCCGGAGGTCAGCAACAGCGCCTGTGCATCGCGCGGGCGCTTGCGGTAGAGCCGCAGATTTTGCTCATGGACGAACCGACTTCGGCGTTGGATCCCATTTCTACGGGAAAAATTGAAGATCTGTGCGAAGAGCTGAAAAAAGAAATTACCATCATCATCGTCACGCACAACATGCAGCAGGCGACGCGCATTTCAGATTATACGGCATTTTTCCTGCTCGGAGAGATGGTGGAGATGGGAGAAACGGAACAAATTTTTTCAACGCCGCGCGATAAGCGAACGGAAGATTACATCACGGGGAGGTTCGGTTGATATGCGGATCGGTTACGACGAGCAGTTAAAATTATTGCATGCGCAGATCGCTGCGATCGGCAACAATGTCATAGACGCGATCAAAAACGTTTCTGTGGCGCTGAAAGAGCGGGACAAAAAACTTGCCGAGACGATCGTTCAGAACGACGGAACCATCGATCAGCTTGAAAAGACGATCGAAACCCAGTGCCTTAAGCTGCTTTTGATGGAGCAGCCCGTCGCCAGGGATTTGCGAAACGTGTCTTCGGCGCTTAAAATGATCACCGATTTTGAACGGATCGGAGATTTTGCTTCCGATATTGCCGAAATCGTGCTCGAACAGGAAAATGATGAGGTCAATCTCGATTACGGTTATATTTCAGAGATGACGAACGATTGCGTCGGAATGGTCAGCGATTGCGTCAGGGCATTTATCAATCAGGACTACTCGCTTGCGGAAAAGGTATGCAAATGGGACGACAAAGTGGATCGTTCTTTCCATGCGATGAAACTAGCGCTTTTGTCTCTCATTCAGCACAATCCCGCCGCAGGGGATGCGGCGCTCGATCTCATGATGGTGGCAAAATATCTTGAGCGCGTGGGAGATCATGCCACAAATATAGCGGAATGGACGATGTATGCCATCACCGGCGTTCACGTCAAAGCGAATTGAGTGCCTTCAATCTCTTGCGAAAACGTAAAAAGAATGGTACAATGAATGCATGAAGCAGTTAGTCTATTTGCTGGACGACGATGCCAGCGTCCGCGATCTCGTCGGATTTACGCTTGATATGAACGGGATAGAGTGCAGAAGTTTTGCAAACGCGGCTGATTTTTTTGCCGCGCTGGAAACGGAGCAGCCGCCGGCGGCGCTGATCGACATTATGTTGCCGGACGCAAACGGGATAGATGTTCTTTGTCGCGTGAAGGCGAAATATCCGAACGTATTCTGTATTCTTTTAAGTGCACTCGGGCAAGAGATCGATAAAGTAAAAGGCCTGAACGCAGGCGCTGACGATTACATAGCAAAACCGTTCGGCGTATTGGAACTTTGCGCCAGGGTGAACGTCGCCTTGCGCAAGAGCAAAAAAGGAACTTTGACGAGGGGAGAGCTCGCACTCGATCCAGATTCCATGACGATTACGTTGTCGGGAAAAGTTCTCGACCTGAACAACAAAGAGTATCAGCTTCTTTCTTATCTGATGGAAAACGCAGGCAAAGTTCTGACACGAGAGGCACTTCTGAACGACGTTTGGGGCTATGACGGCGGCGAGACACGCACGCTTGACAATCACATTGCAAGGTTGCGCAAGCTCGGCGTCGAAAATATAGAGACGGTCTTCGGGGTGGGTTATAAATTGAGAGTATAGAAAATTTATGAAAAAAAGTATTTTTCTCGCTACCGCACTTATTTCGGTGATCAGTCTGATCCTGTTTTCCGCAGTTTCCGCGAGTACGTATTACCGCTCTCAGACGGAAGACGCAAAACGGCATTTGCAAGTATACATGAACGCTTTTGTCGGCTATTCGCTTGACGAAGCGGGAGCGAAGTCTTTTTCGGAAGCGCTGAACGGGGCTCGCGTGACCATCATTGCTTTAGACGGAAGCGTACTCGGAGACAGCGAGGAGAGCGGGCTTCCCAACCATTCGGACAGAGAGGAAGTCAGCCAAGCCATGTTGTCGGGCGAGGGGTTTGCTGTCCGCGGGAGTGAGAGCGTCAACCGCCGTATGGTGTATTATTGTCGGCAGTTCGACGGATTTCTGGTGCGCATTGCGGTCACGACTTCTTCGGAATTTCAGATTTTTCTGACCGATCTTCCCAACATAGGCGGTTTCCTGCTGCTTGATATTGTTTGCTGCCTTGTCTTTACCTATCTTGCGGCAGTGTTGATTTTGCAACCCATTGAAAAATTGACGCAAAAGGCTGCGCTTCGTTGCAGAATCGAAAGGGTGCCTTATCCCGAATTAAAGACGATCGCAAGCCTGATGAACCGAATGAATGAGGACATAGCTTCCAGCATGGCGGAGATCAAAAGGGACAAGGAGCTGGTAGTGGAGGCGCAAAAGACGAAAGACGAATTCATCGCGAACGTCACGCATGAGATGAATACGCCTCTGACGGGAATACGAGGCTACGCGGAATGGCTGAAGAGCGGCTCCCTGAACGAAGCGCAGGTCGTCAATGCGAGCAATATCATTTACGAACAGAGCGTGCGGCTCTCGAATCTGATTTCAGGGATCATCAATTATTCGGAGCTGACGAGCGATGATCTTCCGGCTTATTCGGTCAATCTTTCCGAAGTTTGCGAGGAAGTTATCGAGGTCATCCGTCCCGAGCTGGAAGAGAAAAATCTTACCTTGCACGCATCCGTCGCCGAAAATGTTTCGGTGCAGGGCAGAAGGGAGCGCGTTTCGGCGGTGATCTCCAATCTTTTGCGCAATGCGATACGATACAACAAGGAGAACGGCGAAATCTTTGTTGAGGTCGACGCTTCATCCCTTTCCGTCCGGGATACGGGCATCGGCATCGCGGAAGAAGATCAGGCAAAAGTCTTTCATCGTTTCTTTACCGTAGATAAATCGCACAACGGGAAAAACGGCGGATTCGGTCTGGGGCTCTCGCTCGTGAAAAGGATCTGCGAAAATTCCGGGTGGAAACTTTCGCTCGAGAGCAAAATCGGAGAAGGGAGCTGCTTCCGCATCGATTTTTAAGAAGGATGCGGAGGACAGATTTTGTCGGATCTTAAAAAAATTCTGTGAAAAGGCAATTTCACAGAATTTTTTTTAAAAAACAGGAAAGTTTTTTTGATTTGCTATTGAAAAAAAAAGACAGATATAGTATAATGTTTTAGTAGTTTAGACTAGCATTTTACGAGGGGGATCCAATATGACTGACGTCGCTTTGTATTACTATCATCAGGGAGTAAATTTCAAAGCATACGAGCTTTACGGGGCGCATCCCGCGAAACAAAACGGTAAATCCGGTTATGTGTTCCGCGTGTGGGCGCCGCATGCAAAGAGCGTTTCCGTTGTGGGAGAATTCAACGATTGGGACACGCAGTCGCATGTGATGCAACACATGATCGACAACGAGAGCTTTGAGCTTTTTATTCCCGGGATCAAGCAATACGATCTCTATAAATATTGCATAGAGACGCATTCCGGTCAGAAGATCTACAAGGCCGATCCGTATGCGTTTCATACGGAAACTCCGGGGACGGATTCTTCTAACGCTTCCAAAGCGTACGATCTCTCAAAGTACAAGTGGCAGGACAAGGCATATTTCAAACAATTGTCCCAAAAGAAGATTTTCAGCCAGCCGGTCAATATTTACGAGGTCAACCTTCTTTCTTGGAAGAAGCATGAAGACGGCAGTTATTTGACGTATGCGGAACTTGCGGAAGAACTCGTGCCCTACGTCAAAGAGATGGGCTATACGCACGTTGAACTAATGCCGATCACCGAGTATCCGTATGACGGTTCCTGGGGGTATCAGGCGACGGGATATTATGCCGTGACCTCGCGTCTCGGCACGCCGCACGATTTCATGAAGCTCGTGGACAGCTTCCATGCGGCAGGCATCGGCGTCATTTTGGATTGGGTTCCCGCCCACTTCCCCAAAGACGCGTTCGGGCTTTACGAGTTCGACGGCGAATGTCTTTACGAATGTCCCATGCTCGGAAGAAAGGAACATCTCGCATGGGGGACGCGCATCTTTGATTACGGCAAGAACGAAGTCGTTTCCTTCCTGATCTCTTCGGCGGAATTTTTCTTTAAATACTATCATATCGACGGGATTCGGGTGGACGCGGTCGCTTCCATGCTTTACCTCGATTATGACAGACGCCCCGGCGAATGGATGCCGAACATTTACGGAGACAATAAAAATCTGGAAGCCATCGCCTTCCTTGGCAAGCTGAACACCGAAATTTTCAAGGAGTTCCCGTATGCCATGATGATCGCGGAAGAGTCTACTGCGTTCCCGATGGTGACGAAACCCGTGGATGTGGGCGGACTCGGATTCAGCTTCAAGTGGAACATGGGATGGATGAACGATGTGCTTTCGTATCTGAAAACAGATCCTTTCTTCCGCCATTACAATCACAACAAGCTGACGTTTTCCATGATGTATGCTTTTTCCGAGAACTACATTCTTCCCATTTCTCACGATGAAGTTGTGCACGGCAAGGGCTCTCTCGTCAACAAAATGCCGGGAGATTACGAAGACAAATTTGCAGGTCTCCGCTCTTTCTGGGGGTACATGATGGCGCATCCCGGGAAGAAGCTCAATTTCATGGGCGCGGAGTTCGGGCAGTTCAAAGAATGGGCGTTCAAAGAGGGGTTGGAGTTCTTCTTGAAAGACTATCCGCTTCACGCGAAGATGTCCGACTATACCAAAGCACTGAATGAATTTTATAAGTCTACGCCCGCGTTCTACGAGATCGAAGACTCTTGGGACGGATTCGAATGGCTTGCGCCCGATGACAGAGATCAGAATGTGCTTTCCTTCCTGAGAAGAGACAAACAGGGCAACGAAGTCATTGTTGTCGTCAGCTTCGACGGCGCAGAAAAGCAGACGTACAGACTGGGGCTTCCGAAGGGAAAATACAAGGTGATTTTCAATTCCGATGCGCCGAAGTTTGGCGGAAAAGGTGCCATTCATAAGTTCACTTATACGACAGTGAAAGTACCAAGTCACGGAAAGGAAAATTCGATCAAGATCGAAATTCCGAAAATGACTTGCTTGTATTTAATTAAAGTTAAAAATTAGTTGGGGGTAATTTATGCAGAGAAAAAAGCAATGTGTAGCAATGCTCCTCGCAGGTGGTCAGGGAAGTCGTCTCTATGCTTTGACGAATACCATCGCAAAGCCTGCGGTGCCGTTCGGAGCAAAGTACAGAATCATTGATTTTCCGCTTTCCAACTGCGTCAATTCCGGTATTGACACGGTTGGTGTGCTGACACAGTACGAGCCGCTCGAGCTTAACGAGTATATCGGCAACGGTCAGCCGTGGGATCTCGACCGTTCGTTCGGAGGAGTTCATGTTTTGTCGCCGTATCAGGCGAAAAAGCGTTCGAGCTGGTATGAGGGTACCGCTAACGCGATTTATCAGAACATGCATTTCATGAAGATGTACAATCCTGAGTACATACTCATTCTTTCGGGCGATCACATTTATAAAATGGATTATGCCGCTATGCTCAAGGCGCACATTGAAAAGGGAGCAGACTGCACGATCGCAGCGCTGAACGTTCCTTTGAAAGAGGCATCCCGTTTCGGTATCCTTAATATCAAGGAAGACGGAACGATTTATCAGTTCGAAGAAAAACCTAAGGTTCCCAAGAGCACTCTGGCGTCGATGGGTATCTATATCTTCACGGCTTCGAAGCTCTTCCATTATCTGGAAGAAGACGACAAGAACCCGAACTCTTCGAAAGACTTCGGCAAAGACGTGCTTCCCGCTATGCTCAACGCAGGCGAAAAGATGATGTCTTATGAATTCCAGGGATATTGGAAGGACGTCGGAACGATCGCTTCTCTGCATGAGGCAAACATGGATCTTCTCGGCGAGACGCCCAATTTTGACGTTTCTGACAGCAAGTGGAAGATCCATTCCCGCAATCCCCTGGCGCCTCCTGAGTACATCGGCCCGAACGCTACCGTACAGAATTCCATGATCGCTTTGGGTTGCGAAATCAACGGCACCATTGTCAACTCTGTTCTTTCGAGCAATGTCGTGGTTGAAGAGGGGGCTGTCGTTAAAGACAGCGTGATCATGAGCGGCACTGTCGTTAAGGCAGGAGCGGAAGTCAACTATTCGATCATCGATGAGGATGTCGTCGTGGAGTCCGGTGCAAAAGTCGGTGCGGAGAAGGGCGAAGGCGTCGGCATCGCGGTGCTCGGTAAGGGCATTAAAGTCGGCAAAAACGCTGCGGTTGCCGCCGGCGAGATCGTTGATAAAGATGTAGAAGGGGAGGTTTGATTATGTCTGCAGTAGGCGTTATTTTTTCCAATATTCATGACGAAAACGTGCCTGAGCTGTCCCGCCAGAGAACGATGGGTTCCATTCCGTTCGGCGGACGTTATCGCTTGATCGATTTTGCCCTTTCCAACATGGTAAATTCGGGCATCACCACGGTTGGTGTCATCACGAAAAACAATTATCAGTCCTTGATGGACCATTTGGGCAGCGGAAAGGATTGGGATCTTGCGAGAAAGGACGGCGGTTTGATTCTGCTTCCTCCTTACAACGATGAGTACGAATCCCTCTACCACAATCGCCTGGAGGCGTTGAAGGGCATCATCGGTTTTTTGAACAAGCGTACGGAAGATTATGTGGTGCTTTCCGATTGCGACGGCATCTGCAAGATAGATTTTTCTGATGTCATCGCGTATCACGAGGAAAAGCAAGCCGACATTACGCTCGTATATCACAACGAAAAAGTCGTTAAGTCGCCTTATTATGCATGTCTCGATACGGACGAAAATGGCAGATTGACCGATTTCCAGATCAATCCCAACATTGACGGCATTGCCAACGTATATATCAATATTATGGTTCTCAATCGCCAGTATCTGATCAGCATCATCAATAATGCGATCGTACACGGCGCGAACAGCTTCGGACGGGACATTCTCGCAAAGAACGTCGATTGTCTCAAGCTTTACGGTTATGAGCTGAAAGATTACTATGCGGGCATCGATTCTTTGCAGACATATTACGCGCATAATCTCGAGATGCTCGATCAGCAGGTCAGGAACCAGCTGTTCGGCGCAAGGGACATCTACACGAAGGTAAAGGATTCCGCTCCGTCCAAATACAGCGAAACCGCAGTCGTTAAGAACTCTTTGATTTCCGATGGTTGCGTCATCGAAGGTACGGTAGAAAACTCCATCTTGTTCCGTGGCGTTAAAGTCGAAAAGGGCGCTGTCGTTAAAAACAGCATCATCATGCAGGACAACGTGATCGGAAAAGAGGCGCAACTCAACGCTGTCATTACGGATAAAAACGTAGTGATCCGCGACAGAAGGACGCTTTCCGGCTGCGCTGAATATCCGTTCTTCATTCCCAAGGGAGCAATGGTATAAAACGATATAACAACGGTGTTTTCCCGCCAGCCGTTTACGGCTGACGGGAAAACATAATAGGGGATACAGACTAGGAGGTCTAAATGGCTACAACGACAAAGAAGACGCCGGAAACCGGCGAGACCGAACAAAAAGAAGAGCTCAAAAAAGAGACTCAGGATAAAACTGTGACGAGCGGAAAAAGCACCGCATCGAAATCGACGAAGAAAACAGCGGGTTCAACTAAATCAGCGAGTTCAGCAAAGACGACGAAAGCCGCAACCGCAAAAACCGCGGAGAAATCTGAAACCGCTGTTAAGGCGACGAGAACGAGAAAAACAACTTCTTCTGTCAAAAAGACAGGTGCGGTAAAAGAGGAAGCGGTTCTGACCGCAGAGAAAGCAGATACAGCGACTGTCGCTGAAAAGGAGGTCCCCGTTATGAACGATCAACCCAAGAAAAAAATCCTGTTTGTTGCTTCCGAGTGCACACCGTTTATCGCTACGGGCGGACTTGCAGAAGTCATCGGCTCTCTTTCCAAAACGTTGGCAAAGGATGATTCTTACGATGTAAGAGTTATGATTCCGCTCTATTCCGATATCAAAGCGAAGTATCGCGTTTTATTCCAGTTTATCGGAAACATCTATATTCCTCTTGCCTGGAGAAGTCAATATTGCGGCGTATTTCTGTATGAAGAAAATAACGTCAAATTCTATTTCATCGACAACGAATATTACTTCAAACGTCCCGGCTGCTATGGATATTATGATGACGGAGAGAGGTTCGCTTTCTTCTCGCGTTCTGTCATGGAAGTGATGAATTTCATCCAGTTCTATCCCGATATCATGCATTGCCATGATTGGCAGGCTGCACTTGCGGCTCTCTATCTGAAGACAAAATATTGCTTCCGTCCCGAATATCAGTTTATTCGTTCCGTATTTACGATCCATAACATTGAATATCAGGGCAAGTATTCTCTGGATATTTTGGAAGACTTGTTTGATATTCCCAATTATTACAGGAATTATGTGGAATTTGACGGCTGCATCAATCTGATGAAAGGAGCGATCGAAGTTTCCGAAAAATTCTCTACGGTCAGCCCCAAGTATGCGGAAGAGATCAAGGATCCGTACTATGCCCATGGATTGGAGAGCATCATTCAGAGAAACGAATTTAAGCTCTGCGGTATCTTAAACGGCATTGATGTCGATTCTTACAATCCGGAAACGGATAAGGCTTTGTTTGCGAATTACAACGCAGACTCTCTCGAGAAGAAGGTAATTTGCAAAGAAGAACTGCAAAAGATGCTCAATCTTCCCGTAAAAGCAGATGTGCCGATGATTTCCATGATTTCCCGCCTTGTTTCTCACAAGGGGCTCGATCTCGTTAAGGCAGTAATCGAAGACCTGCTTCAGGAAGACGTTCAGATCGTCATTTTGGGTACAGGCGACTCTGAGTATGAGAATTTCTTTAGAAACATTGCGAGCCGCTACATCGGAAAAATGGAAGCGGTCATCAGCTTTAATTCCGATTTGGCGAGGAAAATTTATTCGGGTTCCGATATGTTCCTGATGCCTTCCAAATCCGAACCTTGCGGACTCTCTCAGATGATCGCTTCGAGGTATGCGACCGTTCCCATCGTAAGGGAGACGGGAGGTCTTTATGACAGCATCAAACCGGAGGGCAACGGCGGAAACGGGTTCACCTTTGCTTCGTACAATGCATACGATATGCTTTATGTCATCAGGACCGCGCTTGAATGTTATCGCAATAAAGAGTATTGGAATGAATTGATGCATCGTGCCATTTCCACAGACTTCTCTTGGGATAAATCTGCGACAGAGTACAAAGCTATGTACTGCAGCGTATTGAATCAGTAAAAACGAGTGACTTATGGAAAATCCGATTACGGCGAAAGAAATACAGCAATTGATCAAAAGTAAATTGTCGCGCTATTACGGTATCACACCGCAGGAAGCGACAAGGGAACAACTTTATAAAGCTGTTGTCATGTGCGTAAGGGATCTTATGCTGGAAAAGAGGCAGCAATTTCACATCAAAACAAAGGCACAACGTGCTAAACGCGTATACTATTTGTGCATGGAATTTTTGATGGGACGCTCTTTGAAGAACAGCATATATAACCTCAGTATTGAGAAAGCTGTTTCGGATGCGTTGCAACCGTACCAGGTGTGCTTGGAAGATCTTTATGAAAACGAACCGGACGCAGGGCTGGGCAACGGAGGGCTCGGCAGGCTTGCCGCTTGCTTCCTTGACGGTCTTGCGACCGGGGATTATCCCGCGATGGGATATTCTATTCGCTATGAGTTTGGTCTGTTCAAACAGCGCATTGTAGACGGATGGCAGACAGAATTGCCTGACGTCTGGCTTCCCGGAGGCGAGGTTTGGCTGACGCAGAGAAGCGATAAAGTTTATACGATACGTTTCGACGGATATACGACCGAAGAATGGACGGAGCACGGATTGGAGATTGTCTACCACGATCAGAAAGAGATCGAAGCTGTCGCGTATGATATGATGGTTTCGGGAAAAGACAGCGAAGCTGTTTCCGTTCTGAGGCTTTGGCGCGCGCAAGCGAAGCGGAAAGCCTTTGACATGAAGCTTTTCTCGCAAGGTGAGTATAGCGCAGTCATGCAGGCGGATAACGAAGCTGAGTTGATTTCTAAGGTGCTTTATCCGAACGACAATCACGCAGAAGGCAAATCGCTTCGCCTGAAACAACAGTATTTCCTTGTTTCCGCATCGATTCAGGATATTATCTCGACGCACAAACGTCGGTACGGATCTTTGAAGAAGCTTCCCGATATGGCGGCGATCCATATCAACGATACGCATCCTGCGCTTTCCATCCCTGAATTGATGCGCATACTGATCGATGAAGAATTCTACGGTTGGGACGAAGCCTGGGCGATCACCACGGCGACATGTGCCTATACGAATCATACGGTTCTTGCCGAGGCGCTTGAAAAGTGGGATGAAGATCTGATTGCAAGAAGACTTCCCAGAATTTACAACATTTTAAAGGAAATCAACAGGAGATTTTGCGAAGCGCTTTGGGAGCGTTTCCCGGGCGATTGGGATAGGATATCCAGAATGGCGATCATTTCCCATCACCTCGTAAAGATGGCAAATCTTTCCGTTGTCGGATCTCACAGCGTAAACGGCGTATCTAAATTGCACAGCGATATCATCAAAAATTCGATTTTCAGCGATTTCAATGATTTTACGCCTGAAAAATTTACGAATGTAACGAACGGGATCGCACACCGAAGATGGCTCAATCAGTCAAATCCTGAACTTTGTTCCTTGCTTGACGAATGCATCGGAACCGATTATGTGAAAGATGCAGGTGCATTGCATAAGTTTCTGCAATTCAAAGACGATGACAGCGTATTAAAGAGACTGGATGAAATCAAGGCAATCAAAAAACGTCAATTTGCCGAATATGCACGCCGCAAACAAGGTCTTGTCATCGATCCCGCAACTTTGTTTGACGTACAGGCAAAGCGCTTGCATGAGTATAAGAGACAGCTTCTGAACGTATTGAATATTATTTCGGAATATCTCGATCTGAAAGAGAATCCTGACCTTGACGTTCAGCCGAAAACCTATATTTTTGCGGCGAAGGCTGCTCCCGGATATTACATGGCGAAATTAATCATTAAACTCATTTGTTTCCTCGCCGAAGATATCCGTAAAAATCCGAAAATTGCAGAGAAGTTAACTGTAATTTATATGGAAGATTACAATGTGTCAATGTCCGAGAGGCTTATGCCTGCTTCCGAAATCAGTGAGCAGATCTCACTTGCAGGCAAAGAAGCGAGCGGCACAGGAAACATGAAATTCATGATCAATGGCGCATTGACGATCGGGACTTTAGACGGTGCGAACGTGGAAATGACAGAATGCGTCGGAGAAGACAATATCTTTATTTTCGGTCTTCGCGCCAACGAGGTCGATGAAATCTGGAATGGCGGATACAGCTCGAGCGTTTACTATAACCAAAACGTTCGGTTGCGCAGAGTGGTAGAAGCGTTGATCGTCGGATTCAACGGGCAATCTTTTGGAGATATCGCGAATTATCTGATTTCTGGTTCTCCCGTTGCGGATCCGTATATGTGTTTTGCAGATTTTGAATCTTATCATGCCACGCAGAAGACGCTTTCCGCTCTGTACCGCACTGACAAGCGCGCATGGAACCAAAAATCTCTCTGCAATATTGCTGCTTCCGGTTACTTCTCAGCAGATCGGAGCGTAAAGGAATATGCAGAAAAAATTTGGAATTTGAAAAAAGTCAAAAAGTGAGTCTGACTGGTAAAAATCGAAGGAGGCATCCTTCGATTTTTATATATTATGTGTGATATAATTGGCAAATTTTGTCTGACATAGTATTATTTCCCGCTCAGAAAATCTGAGCGGGAATCGTTATTGAGACAATTTATGCGGAAAAATATTCTTAAGATCTGAGATTTAGATAAGATGGTTCGGTTGCAATAAAAGAATCATTTTCTCTGAAAAGTTTTCTTTTTTTGCTTGAGATCAATTGACAATTCTGTTGCTTTGTGATATCCTTAAAATATACTATTTTTTCGTAAAACCTGTGTTTTACGCATAAATTAAATTATATTCTCCCCCCTGATTTTTATTGTTCTAAAAGCGAGGCGCATCATGTCAGAAGATTATTTTACCGAACGTCAAATCAAAAATATTAAGAAGATCGAGGAAATTCTGATTTCGCTTCCTCCGTTTTGCAGAGAATATTTTATCGGAATCGAAAGCAGAACTGCGCCTCTTTCGCGCTTAAATTATGCTTATGATCTGAGAATGTTTTTCCGCTATGTCGAGCGCTATGTGTTTCCCGACATCCCTTGTCGCAAAATGACGCTCAAAGATTTGGAAAAAATCACGGCGTCTGACATTGAAGGTTATCTGAGTTACCTCTCTTGTTATACAAGAGAGGACGGTTCCGTTGAAACTTGCAACGAAAAAGCAAAGGCGCGCAAGCTTTCTGCCGTGAAATCCCTTTTCAAGTATTTTTTTAACAAAGATAAAATTTCTGTGGACAATTCTGCAAAAGTCTCCTCTCCTAAGTTGCACGAGAAGGCGATCGTGCGCTTGGACTCGGATGAAGTCGATGAAATCTTGAAGATCTCCGAAAACGGATATGGGCTTTCCAAGCGTCAGCAGGCGTTTCACGAAAGAACAAAATTACGCGATACGGCGATCCTTACTTTATTTTTGGGAACGGGTATAAGAATCAGCGAATTGGTCGGGTTGGACAACCACGACGTCGATCTTGCCAATCTGTCATTTCGGGTAACGCGAAAAGGCGGCAATCAGATGGTCCTCTATTTTTCAGATGAGGTGGCAGCCGCAATCGCGGATTATTTGGAACAAAAAGAGGCAATGATTCGGGAATACTATGAAAAAGAGAGCAAAAAGACGGTAAATCCCCTTAAAAAATACGATGAGAACGCCCTCTTCCTTTCTTCCAACGGCAGAAGGATCAGCGTGCGCGCGGTGGAATGTCTTGTAGAGAAGTATGCTAAGATCGTAACGCCTCTCAAAAAGATTTCACCGCACAAACTGCGCAGCACGTTCGGCACCAATTTATATGACGAAACCAGGGATATTTATGTCGTAGCGGATGTTTTGGGTCATCGCGATGTAAATACTACAAAACGCCATTATGCCAACATCAGCGATAAAATTCGCCGTGAAGCTTCCACCAAAGTACAGCTTCGCAAAAAGGACGATGATTGATGGAAAATGTTTATGTCATTCAGCCCATTCAGGGAGACAACTATAAGGAACTTCACGAAGAGATCATCTCTCTGATCGAGAGCGCGGGAGCGGCGTATTGCGGCACGATCTATCAGGTCATCCGAGAGGTCAACCCTGCTACCTTTATCGGAGCGGGAAAGGCTGAGGCTCTGCGTCAGCGTCTGCAGGACCTCGATGTCACGGTCGTTTTTAACGGGGAGCTCTCCCCTTCGCAGACATTGAATTTATCCGCAGCTCTGGATGAAAAAAAGGTGATCGACAGAACGACGCTTATTCTCGATATCTTTGCGCAAAATGCAAAAACCTCCGAGGGAAAAATGCAAGTTGAGCTTGCACAGCTCAGCTATTTGTATCCGCGCCTGAGGGGCAAAGGCGCGGCTCTTTCCAGGCTCGGAGGCGGCATCGGTACGCGCGGCCCCGGCGAAACCCAGCTGGAGACGGACAGGCGGCACATTCGCAGACGCATTGGCTATTTGCGTGAAAAAATGGCGGAAACCGAGCAGCGCAGGTCGTTGCAGACAGAACGCAGAAAGAAAAATGAAGTCAGAACGATCGCGCTCGTCGGCTATACGAATACGGGCAAATCCACCTTGCTCAACGCAATGACGAGATCGGACGTCTACGTCAAGGACGCATTGTTTGCGACTCTCGATCCGACCGCGCGCAAACTCAACATTGACGGAATCGACTTTTTGCTGATCGATACGGTCGGTTTTTTGCAAGAATTGCCCCATCATTTGATCGAAGCCTTTAAATCGACGCTGGAAAGCGCCCTGAATGCGGATTTGGCGCTGATTGTGTGTGACGCCAAAGGGAACTATGAAATGCAGTTAAAAACGACGACAGAGACCCTGGACGCCATGGGCTTTGAAGGGAAAAAACTTCTTGTCATGAACAAGAGCGAAGGAATTGTCGACGCAAACGGATTCCCGCCGGAAAGTTTGTTCATTTCGGCCAAGGAAGGTCTCGGACTTGATACCCTGCGCGCGGCAATTCGAGCGGCTTTTTCGCAGGATTATGCGGACGTTACCCTCTTTGTCCCTTATGCGCAACTTTCTGCGTATGCAAAAAAGAAAAAATGGATCGTTGAACGCAAGATCGCATACAGTGAGGATGGGCAGATCGTGCAAGCCGTCATCCCCTCCGTCTATCTGGAACAATTCCGCAGTTATTTGAGGTAACGCATGAAGCTGTTTGCTTTTTTACGCATATTGTTTTTATTTCTCTGCATCATCGGAGCGATCGGGTTGACTGTTTTGTTTGCATTTGACGAGATCACGCACCTTCTCCCTCTCTGCATTACATGCGGAGCGATCGTGATCGGATTGATCGGTAACGCCGTCTGCGCGCTGATCGCGTTGCAACGAAAGGACGGAGACCATAAGTCGGATCGCAGTCAGCGGAAATAAGAACAAAAACGAGACCGCGTCAGGTCTCGTTTTGTATGTAAACTATTCTGAATTTGAAAGATGATTCAAACAATAAAATGGAGCGTCATTTCTCTTCCTTTTCAATGCCGGTGATCTGAATGCTCGCAACGTCCTTGATATCCAGGCATTTGCCGCAATTGTCGCAAATTTTTTTCGGATCCAAGTCGCAAAGCTCGCATTCCATGCACCCGATACATTCTCTGTCATATAAGACACATTCTTTTCTTTCCATGTAAACACCTCTTATTTCGTTGATCTGTGAAACCGTCGTCACAATTTTTAAACTTTTTTTGATTTTTTATAAACATTTGTTTGCGTTTTTGAAACACTTGTGCTATAATGATAGAAAAGCTACGCGCAAAGGAGTCCGTTATGGCACGTCAGAAAGAAGAAAAGCTAAGGCAGGTTTTGGAATACATTCAGCATTATGTTGCTGAAAACGGATATCCGCCTTCGGTGCGCGAAGTGGGAAAGAGCGTAGGCATCAAATCCACCGCTACCGTCTATACTTACATTTCCGCTCTGCGAGATAAGGGCTTTTTGAACAAGGCAGATAACAAAAAGCGGGCGGTATCTCTTAAATCAAATGCCGTAAACATTCCTCTGATCGGTACCGTCACGGCGGGACAGCCGATTTTTGCCTATGAAAATTACGAGGATTATTATTCGCTTCCGTCGGAAGAATTCGGCGGGGACGATCTTTTTATGCTTCGCGTGAGCGGTTCGAGCATGATCGAAGCAGGAATTCTGAACGGAGATAAAATTATCGTGCATCGCCAGGAAAACGCAAACGACGGAGAGATCGTCGTCGCGCTGGTGGATGACAGCGCAACCGTCAAACGCCTGTTCCGTCGGGACGGAAAAGTGATCCTGCATCCCGAAAACGAGACGATGTCGGACATGATTTTTGACGATGTCAAGATACTCGGCAAAGTCGTAGGACTTATGCGCAGTTTCCGAACCTGAAATTTTATGACAGAAATGCTCGGTATGTTCGTCGGAACAGCCGAGCATTTTTTTCATGCGTCACAAGGTTTTCAAATAGAGAATTTCTTCGTTGGTCAGTTTTCTTACCGAACCTCGGTCGAGCCCGCGCAAGGTCAGCTCCCCAACTTTTACCCGTTTCAGGAAATCGACGTTTTTGCCGATGGCTTCAAACATTTTGCGTATTTCCCTGTTTTTGCCTTCCGTGATGGTCAGAGATACTTTGGTGTAAGCCTTGTTAGTCTCCACGATGTGCGCTTTGCACTTTTTTGTCAGTACACCCTTTTCGATCTCGATGCCTGAGCGGATGGGGTTCAGGTCTTGTTCCGTCAAAGTCCCCTCTATGCGTGCCGTGTAGGTTTTCGGAATTTCGTTGCTCGGGTGTGTGAGCCGAAAAGCCAGGTCGCCGTCGTCCGTCAGCAAAAGTAGCCCTTCCGTGTCGTAGTCCAGTCTTCCGATCGGGAACACCCTTCCCGCATCTGCGGGCAAAAGATCCATGACGGTTTTTCTCCCTTTGTCGTCGCTCACCGTACAGACATAGCCTTTCGGTTTGTTCATAAGGTAGTAAGCGTATTCCCTCTTCAAAGAAATCTGCTTGCCGTCCAGACAAACGGTGTCTTTGTCTTCGTTGACTTCATCTCCTGCTTTTGCGGCTTTGCCGTTGAGCGTCACGTGTCCTTCGGCTATGATTTCATCGCATTTGCGGCGGGAGGCGACCCCGCATTGCGCCAAATATTTGTTGATTCTCATTTTTTGCGTTCCTTTTCTACATAGTACCCCAAAACGCGAAAAAAATCAACTGTTTGTTCAACTTGTTTTAAAATTAGAGAAAAGGCATTTGTTTTTTCCGACACAACTTGCGCTGCGACGGAAAAGACGTCGAAGGAAGGTTAAACGGAAAAAAACTATGCAAGAAAGATGTAGCGAATGAAAGAGAGCCGATTGTTTTACGGTGAGATGAATTGTTGCAGGAGATCGCTCGCTTTTCCGACCAATTCGTCCACAGCATCGTCCGAGACGCGGAGCAGTCGGCATTCTTTGCCGTCGTCTACCAAAAAGGCGCAAGGTTTGAGGTTGACCACAGCGCCGGAAGCGCCGGCAAACGTGTGATCGTCTTTGAGCGTCTTGACCTCTCCGTATTCTCCCCCGCCCGACAAAAATCCCATACTGACTTTGGAAATGGGAATGAGGTGAAATCCGTTCGGAGTTTTGATCGGCTTTCCGATGATGGTATTGACGTCTACCAGGTCAGTGACCTGCCGCACGGAATTTTCGATCATTTTGTCTATTTTTTTATTTTCTGCCATAAAAAACCTCCTAAATTTTTTGCGATCGCAATAAGGAACGAAAGCAGATTGCTCACGAGCGTTAGGCGAAACAGAATGCGAAATCTTGTTTCGTCGGAAACGAGCACGCAATTGTGTCGAAGTCTCAGAAACGAACGATTTCTGTGATAGAGCGCAAAGACCTCGTTTGCGGCGATATTGAAAAAAGCGCACAATCCGATGGCGGGAAACAGATTTTCGCCGCTGCCGATTTCAATGACCTGAAAAAAGGAGCGCGGCTGTACGGACGGAAACGCAGAGAGCATTTTTTCGGTGTCCTTGTAATTCTGATAAGGGAAAAAATGTTCTTTGTGTTTCTTGAGACAGACGGTAACTCCCTTCCTCCCCGCTCTCGCATAACCGGACTTGAGCAAGAAATCAAACAGCCTGACGGCAAAACAAAATTTATTTTGTAAGATGTCTCCGTAAAAGTCGAGCGTCACCGAGAGAGGAAAAAACAGCAAGAAAAAACCTGCAAATACGGACATCGGAACGATATTCACAGTCCTAATATTTGCAGGTTATGTAAAATTATTCTCCGTCTATTTTGATCAGATCGTCGGCGCCCAGGTCTTTCAGAAAATCAGGAATTTCTTCCGTTTGTTCGGGGACATAATCTTCTTTGGCGTAGAGATAGGAATCTTCGTCCTCTTCGAGGCGAATGGATTGCATCAGCGTGTCGTAATCCGGTAAATCGTTCAAAGAATTTAATCGGAAACGTTTGAGAAAGTTGTCCGTTGTCGCGTATAAAACGGGTTTTCCGACGGCATCTTTTCTGCCGCACGGTTCGATCATCTGCAATTCGAGCAACGTCCTGATCGCGTAATCGCTGCTGACGCCTCTGATCGCTTCCAATTCCGTCCTCGTGATCGGTTGTTTGTAGGCGATGATCGCCGCACACTCGAGAATGGTCTTGGTAAATTCTTTCTCTTTGATCGGATTTAAAACGGCGGAGACGTAATCTTTGTAGATCGGGTTGGTGGAAAATTGCGCTTTGCCGTTAAATAATAGCAGAAGCTGCCCTGATTCGTCTCCGTGCTTTTTCTTCAATTCTTCTACGGCGGCATCTACTTCTTTTTTGGATACGCCGAGTTTCTCTGCGATCAAGGACAGCGGTACGGCGTTGCCGGAAGCAAATAAGATCGCCTCAATTATATTCGTCAAGTTGTTCAAGATCTACCTCCGTCCGTTCAGGATTGAGCGTAATGATGATTTTATCGAAATTGTTTTCCTGCGTCACGCACAGATATTGGTATTTTAAGAGCTCCAGCATCGCCTGAAACGTCGTGATCACCTCATTTTTAGAGTAGCCCGTGAACAGATCTTCAAATTCGATCTGCTTTTTTTCTTCGAGGGACTCTCTGATGAATGTAACTTTTTCCGCTACGGTATAGACGTCTTTCGGAATTTCTCTTACTTTGGATTTTTCGCGCGCTTCCACTTCGTTTTTCAGCATGAGCCGCGTAAAGGCGTCGATGAGTCCGTCCAAAGTAAAATCCTTATAGACGACGTTTACCTTGCCCACCGTTTTGTCAGGCGCTTTGAAAAAGTATCCGATCGTCTCCAATTTCTTCAGCTTTTCGCTCTCCTCTTTGAGCAGTTTGTATTCTTCCAGAGCCCGTATGAGTTCCGCCTCGTCATCGACGGCGTCTTCCGGCTCCTCGTAAAGGTCTTCCTGAGGCACCAAACTTTTCGCCTTGATCGCAAGGATCGTCGCTACAATGTTCAGATATTCGCTCGCTTTGTCTACGTCAATGTACTGCAGTCCCTTCATATAATCGAGAAACTGTTCGGTCACCTTTGAGACAAAGACATCTTTGATTGCGATCTCCTCTTTGTTGATGAGAAATAAGAGCAAATCGAGCGGACCTTCAAATCCGTCCAATACCGTCGTATAATCGACGACGGATTCAAAATTGTCAGCGATGTTTTTAGTCATAGATCAAACCGAATATCCGATCCCAAAAGAAAGTAATAGGCGCACCCAGAATGTTTTGTGCAAAAGTCATCAGGTAACCGAGCACATTGATCACGGAAAGCGCAGGAATGTACTCACAAATTAAATTCAAGAGAATGAGTCCGAGCAGAATGTAATAACCGTATTGACGGAAAAACTGAAAGACGCGCCCTTTACGCCTGTTCACGGCATCCACCAGACGAAAGCCGTCCAGCGGCGGTAGCGGAATCAGATTAAAGGCGCAGAAAGATAGATTGTAGCGAACGAGATAAAAAAGAAAGCAATAAAGCAGATAGAAAAATGCATTGTCGCTGAACGAGACGAAAACGTATCTTAAAAACAAAACGAAAAGCGGATAACCGATAAACGCCAGCAGATAGTTCATGATCACGCCGGCGCTCGCGGTCAGAGCAAGCCCGCTGCGATATTTTTTAAAATTATAGGGATTGATCGGTACGGGTTTTGCCCAACCGAAGCCGACAAAGACAAATGCAAGAAGTCCGATTATGTCAAAATGCCGAAGCGGATTGACGGAAAGCCTTCCGCTGTATTTCGGCGTGTTGTCGCCGCACCTGACTGCAGCAAACGAATGTGCCCACTCGTGCAGCGTAAGAATGATGATGACGGCGAGAAAGATAGCCACATATTCCAATACTTTTTCCATGCAGACAGTATAGCATACTCGTCGGAAAAAAGCAACTTTGCATTGCCGAGAAAGAAAAAATGTTGAAGGTTTCCCTTCAACATTTTTTGTTATGCTTCGTCAGAACGCAAATAGATCGAGTGCCGAATGATCGCAGAGATGAGCAGCCAGATCGCAGAGAGCATCACCAAAATATAAATGATGGCAGGCACCACGCCGAAACCGCCGAAGATGGCCTCGACAAGATTCCAGCGGAATATGCCGACGAGACCCCAGTTCAGACCGCCGATCAGCAGGATGACAAAAGCAATGAAATTTGCTATGACCATGGTTTCAATTCCTCCTCGTTGGTAGTATGTCCTATTTTGAAAAAACATACGCAAGAAAGAGAAGTCATGCAGCCTTTTTTTCGATGTATTTTACGAGTTCCGCGGAATTATTTTTGCTCCGCTCGACCATGGCTTGATATACCTCGTCGCGCAATTTTTTCTGACGTTCCCTTGCGGGCAGATTCTGATCGGGATAGAATGGTCCGTCCACATAAATCGTTATTTTCGGCAATTGCCTGAGCAGAGAAAATTTTTTGCGTGAAAACGTCGTCGTACATGCATAGACGGGCGCGTTTTCTTTTACGGGGTAGCGGAACGATCGGTCGTCAAACGGACGAATGAAGGTGCAATACGGCCAGATATGCGCTTCCGGGTAGATATAGACGCATTCTTTTTTCTGGATCAGAGCAGAAATCGCTTCCAGGCATTGCTTGGTGTGCGCGTAATCGGGATAGAGCGGAAGAGAGCCCAACATATGAACGATCGTCCCCAGTCCTGTGATCGAAACAGAGTCCGGATGCGTCAGCAAATACGCTCGCTTGGGAAAAGATATGAGAGTCGGATGCAGCGCGTCGTATGCGGTCCCCGTATGGTTTCCGTAGCAAAAACACCCCTCTTTTTTTGCCTGGCGAAGCGCCTTTCTGTTTACAATTTTTGTGCGGTAAAATATTTTTCCGTACAAAAGAGACAGCGGCGTGGCGATCAACCGATAGAACAGAAAAGAACAGAATCTCCAAAGCGGATTTTTGGGGAGATATTCGAAGCGCTTGGAAGGCGGTTTCGTCTTGATATTCGTATTTGCAAAATCGTCGTTCAGCAAATCCGAATAGTAGATGACTCTTTGTTGTTTCATAGTTTGGACCCCGCCGCGGTTTCTAACATTTTTTCCATGCGGCGCATGCAGTCTTCCTGATCGAAACAGGATAACTTCGTCTTGTACTGCAGGCGATACGCCTCTCTGAGGTTGGGATGTTCGTACCAAAATTCAACGGCGCGAGTGAGGTCTTTCACGTCGTTTTTGGTAAATAAATTTTTTTCGTCGAGCGCAAAGGCTTTTGTCGCACTCATTTTCGAATCCGAAATAACGGGTATCAGTCCGCAGACGATCGCTTCGGTGCAAGAGATCGCTTCAATTTCCGCTACAGAAGTATGCACATACAGGTCTGCCGAGCGAAGGGTGCGGATAAGATCTCTGCGGTTGAAGAATTCAAAATGCGCATCGACGCCGAGTCGCTTCGCAAGACGCATCAGGCGTTTCTTTTTCGGACCTTCTCCTGCGAGGATCAGACGAATTTTATCCTTATATTTTGACTGCCCTACCGCTTTGATCACAATGTGCTGTGCCTTTTCTTTGCTGTACCGCCCCGAACAGACGACCGTAAATTTTCCTGACGAACGGTTTTTCTCCGTCGGGTCAAAAAATTCACGATTGACGCCGTTTGATATGACGTATCCGTTTGTTTTTTGATTGACTTCCGTCTCAAACACATCGCGGATAAATTGTGTCGGATAATGGACGGTAGCGCAGTGGCGATAGAGTTTTTGATAAAAATATTTATAGATCAGGTGATTCACCGGATGAAAATTCATCAGCCCGATGTGTGACGTGATGTTTTCCGCCTGGCAATGAAAACTTGCCGAGATGGGAATGTTGTATTCCATCGCAATTTTTGCCGCGGCAAGTCCCAAGGAAAACGGCGTTTCAATTTGCACTACGTCTACTTCGCGGATGGCTTCGCGCAATACTTTTTCGTCCCTTTTGGCGACGGAGACGCCGTTATTTTCCAGAATTTTATTGCAGACGACTCCGAGATCGCATACAGGTACAATATAATAACCGGGCATGTTTTCTTTATCTTTGTCACAGCAAACCACGCGCACATCATGTCCTGCATTCTGCATATAGCGGATTAAATTCATCGCGGCTATGCTCGTCCCGTTGTTGGCTTTCCCCAATACGTCGCAGATAATTGCAATTTTCATGATTCCTCCAAAGAAAATATCATATGTTTTTATTACATTATAACATGCAATCATGAAAAATGCAAGAAAACTGCGTTAATTTTATGATACAATTTTTTGATTCAGACGGGAAGCGCAGCCGTTCGCGTAAAAGTCAGTCTTCAATTTCTTCGATCAGATCTTGCGGGATCAGATCGATGAGCGGACTTCGCTTGCTGCGACAGCCGAAATAATTTACGGAAGGACAATACGTAAAGAACAATTGTCGTTTGGCTCTCGTCATGGCGACATAGAAAATCCTCTTTTCCTCTTCGATTCGGATTCCGTTTCTCCATGCCGTCGCGGGGAAATTTTTTTCGTCCGCATTGAAAATAAACACATTGTCAAATTCACATCCTTTTGTCTGATGCACCGTAACGATGGGAACGGCGGTGCGTTTTTCATCGTCGAACGCGCGCGCGATCCCTCGCCCTGCGTCTTCCAGAAAGGCAAACAAAGCCGTTTCCCCTTGCCGACAACTGCGCAATAAAAAGGTTTCCGCAAGCTGCAGTCTTGTCTGCGCTACGACATCCTCTCGATATCTCTTCTTTGTTCGGATAAACCCCAGGATGCGGGAGAGGCAAGCCTCCGTGTTTTCTTCGTCCAGCAGTTGTTTGAGTCTATGAAATTCCGCGTGAAATTTTTCAAATTTTTTGCGATACTGCAATAGGATTTTCCTTCTTTGGTCTGCTTGCGGGACAATAAAGCGCTCTTTGAGCTTTAAAAAAATCTGCATCGTCGCATTCACGTCTGAAAACGCGTCGTGCGCAAATTCGTTGGTGACTGAAAAAAAAGAACATAAGGTTTCCAGCTTATACCGCTCCAATCTCGGCAAATAGCGTTTCGCGAGCAAGAGCGTGTCTCCTTCGCCTATGATTTGCGGATAAGGCAGATGGCATTCTCGCAGTTGTCTTCGCAATATTGCGCGGTCGAATGCGGTGCTGTTGTGCCCGATCAGATAGCAACCTTGTACGAAGCGGCAAAACTGTCGCAGAACGCCGCAAACATCGCTTGTCCCTTTTGCGAGCAGCTCGGCGAGCGACTTTTTGTGTGTGGCGAGAGCGCCGTCCGAGATCTCCGTTTGCGGGATGATAAGCTCATTCATTCTGTCGAGCTCTCTCCCCTCCGCGTCGAATTTGATCGCAGCCAACTGAATCATTTCGTCTTTTTCCTTGGATAGTCCGGTTGTTTCCAGATCGTAAACGACGAAGACGGTGGCTTCTTTTGTAAGCAAGGCGCAATCGTCTCCCTCATCGTATGTCTCGTCGCTTAAAAACGAGGAAAGGTTACAGACCGTTTCTTCCCGAAAGCGGCGCAACGTCGTCTTTCCCACTCCGGCAATGTAGCGCTCCGCAACGCGTTCACAGGCGAGCAAATCGGCGGGATTGACGAGCACGGAGAGAAAGGCAATTAGATCTTTGATCGCGGGATGCTTGTAGAATTTCAGTTCCTGTTCCGCCGTATAGAAGGAAATTCTTTCGGATTTTGGAAGCGCTGCGTTGATGCGCTGCATATGAACATATAGATCATTCGTCGCCTGATTGCTGCGCGAGATGAGACATGTCGTTCCGTTGAGGTGTTTTAATCTTTGGAAAATGCCGTAAGCTTGCAGCTGCGGAGAATCAAATCGAATGCAGGAAATTTTTCCGTCGAGCTCTCTGACGGGAACGGCGGGAATGATATCGCTTTGCGGGAAGGCGGCTCTGAGATATTCCGTGCCTGCTTTGACGAGAAGCGGAGAAGAACGATAATTTTCTGTAAAAACAGATACGGACGGAGAGCGTTCGGCGCAAAACTTGTTTAAAAACAGATCAGGTCTTGCACCGCGCCATTCATAGATGGATTGAAAGAGATCGCCGCACAATACGACCTGTGCGCCGGGGAAGAGAAAAGAAAGCAGTAAATATTCCGCTTCGCTCGTGTCCTGTACCTCGTCGATTACGATCAGCCGATAGCGACGCGTGATTCCGCTTCGAAAATACGAAAGAGTTTGCAAAATCAGCGAGTCGAAATCGTAGGCGTTGGACTCTTCTAATCTGACTAAATAGGATTCGATGAGGCGGGCCCCGTACTTTCGGATCAGATCAAAAAAGTCCTGATCGAAGGACAGTTTGCCGTTTTCGTCTTTTTGGAACATCAGCGCGCGAAACTCCTCGCCGCATTCGCTCTGCATTCTGTCTATGGTTTTCTGCAAGTCATTTTCCCGATTTCCCGAGGAAATATTCCACAGCGCGAGCTTGTGTCTTACGGCGCTCACAAACGCATAATAATCGTAATCGAACAATGCGGGTCTGTAATTTTTGAAATCGGCGCCGCATTGATCGCAATGTCCGTCCGTCAATGCGCTTCTCTGACGGCATACGGGGCAAACGAAGTGCTGTATTTGCGCCGCTACGCTCTCCGGAGAACATTCACTTCCGAAATAGTCGAAATATTTTCCGCCGTCGTTCCAGATGAGTGTTTCGCCCGCATAAACGGGCGGCAGAGTTCGGAAATAATGCAATCCCTTCCCGAACTTTTCCTGCAATTTGTCCTCGGCGATCGTTTCCGTAAATTCCGGTAAAACGGCGAAGCGTATGAGTTCGCGGCAGTCCTCTTCGTCTTTGACGCTGTGTTCTGCATAGACCGCACCCGAGCGTTTCGCTTCCTCGCGAAGAAAGCGCAGACAATAACCGTGAATGGTATATACGTTTTCGAAGGGACGACCGAGATGGGCGCAAATGTCTCTTTTCATCTCTTCTTTGCCCTTTTCGGTAAAGGTAAGACAAAGGATTTCCCCGGGATCATAGCCGAGTTCGATCGCCTTCTTGCATTTTTGCGCCACGGAAAACGTTTTGCCTGTCCCCGCGCCGGCAAAGAGAACAATGTCTCGCTGAAAATTTTCGATAAAGTCGAGCTGCTTACTGTTGGGCGTCCGATCGGATTGTTCCGTTGTGTCGTGGGATACGTTTTGCGGCATGGTCACTCCTTTTTCAGGAGATTATACCACAAATTTACAAAACATGCAAGCGATAAAAAAATCACGGGGCTGCCGTGATTTTTTTCTCACCATGACCAGTTGTCTGCGGCTTCTTTGTAGTTGTCCCAGACAGTCGCTTTTGCTATGTCCTCGCATGCAAGGAGTTCAACGGAGTCTGCTTCTACATTGTTTTTGTACACGACGATTTTTCCGATCACGTCGCCGTTTCTGACGGGCGCCTTGATGCCGTTGAACACGACTTCTTCCGTAATGTTGTCTTGCGTTCCTTTTTTGGAAAATAAGAGAATGTTCCGCTTTGCTTTCGCTTTGACATAATCTTGTTTGCCGCCTCTGACTTCTGCGCGCTCGTTCAAAGGTACGTCAGCGTCCACGATCACTTTATTGGTAAAATTTGCAAATGCATAATTCAACATGTTTTTGTGACAATCGAATCTGGAAGTGCTGTCCGATGAGCCGATCGTGACGGAAATGATCCGCATGTTTCCTCGTTTTGCCGACGCGGCGAGGCAGAATCCCGCCTGATTTGTAAATCCGGTTTTGCCGCTGTCGCATCCTTCGTATGAGCGGAGCAGGCGATTGGTATTCGTCATTTGCGTGACGCGGTCTTTCGGGTGTCGGAATTCTTCGTTGCGGATTTTGCTGTATTCAAAATATTGAGGGTGATGCAGTAAAGCTTGCAGCATGACGGAAACGTCCTTTGCGCAGGAATATTGCGGTTCCTTCGGCAGACCGGTGCAGTTTGCGAACAGCGTGTCGTTGGCGCCCAGCTCTTTTGCTCTTTCGTTCATTCTCTCTACGAAGGCATTTTCGCTTCCTGCTATCGTTTCCGCCATGGCGACGCAGCTGTCGTTTGCGGAACAAACGATGATGCTTTTCAGCAAGTTGCTTATCTCGTAGCTGCCGTTGGCTTCGAGGTAAACTTGTGAGCCTCCCATCCCCGCAGCCGTCTGGCTTACGGTCACCTGTTCGTTTAAGGTATGTTCTCCTGCGTCGATGGATTCAAAACACAGAAGAAGCGTCATGATTTTGCACATGCTTGCGATCGGCAGGCGAGTGGTCGCATTTTTCTCAAACAAAACGGTGCCGGAATCATAGTCGATGAGATATGCCGCTTTGCACGGCAGAGAGTTGAGCGTCTCTGCGCGGCAAAAGCGAACGGGTAAAATTGCGATTGATAAAAGAAATGCCGAAATCACTGCCAAAAACTTTTTCATACTAGCAGTGTTTGCGGTTTGTTTCAAATTATCCGTCAGCCGATAAAATTTAAGGGGCGAAACAGGAGTGCGGCGATCAGAGTTTCCCAAAGAGCAGAAGCGATCAGCGGGATTCCGAGAGTCAAGGCGCTCCTTGAGAAAGAAAAGCGGTCATAGAGGCAGGAAACCCCTCTGGCGACAAAAAAAACACCGAACAGGAGTTCAGATGGAACGGCGGAAAGGATGAGCACAAAAAAGCCGTGGAACGAATATTCTTTGCAGATCGCGGAAAACAGGCAGCCGAAGAAATAACTTTTGAGCAACAGGAAAAAAGCATGCACGGGAAAAAGCTTTCCCGATAGGCTGACAAGGAGACCTGACGCAAAGAAGAAGAAAAGGGAAAATGCGCGACGGAAAAACAACCGAAGCAAACTGCAGGATGAGGAAAAAATCAGAACGATATAATTTTGTCCCGAGGCGATAAAATAATGTTCTACAACAGTTTTTTGCGGAATAAAAATGCCGCAGAGAAATCCGATCAATCCCAAAGCGAAGAGAATTAGCGTGATCGTCTTCTTCTGCCAAACGAGTTCTGCCAGTTCCGAAAAAACAGAAAACAGCCGCATAATTCAATTTATGCGGCTTCCTGTGCAGTTATGAGGCGAACATCTGTTCTATTCCTATTCCGTATCCTCGCGTGGGATCGTTCAAAAATACATGGGTCACGGCTCCGATCAGTTTCCCGTTTTGCAAAATCGGACTTCCGCTCATTCCCTGCACGATTCCCCCGCTGACCTCTAACAGACGATCGTCGGTGATCTTGATGACAAAGTTTTTATTTTCTTTGTTGGATTTATCTACTTTGACAATATTGATCGAATATTTTTGAGGCAATATGCCGTCCACCGTTGTATAAATTTCCGCTTTTCCCGGCTTTGCATCGTTCAATGATGCTGTCTTCGCAAGCGGCATCTTTTGTGCTATGTCCATGTCAAATGACCCGAATATGCCTGTCTTTCCGCTGCTGTCGGTGGTACCGAGAGAAGTCATATTAAAAAAGATTCCCTTTAATTCTCCGGCTTTCCCCCTTTCTCCGCGGTTGACGTTTACAATCGAACAGGGGTACATTTTGCCGTTCGCGACCTGAAGCAATTCTCCGTCTTCGCCAAGTACGGCATGTCCGAGCGCTCCGAAGCGTCCGCTTTCTTTGTCGACGCAGGTTACCGTTCCAATTCCCGATACGGTATCGCGGATCAGAACGCCTATTTTATAAGTACCGGAAGCGCGCTCCTTGACGGGACAGATCTGTGTTGAAAAACGTTCCTTTCCTCTTCGACAAGATACGATGGCAGCGCCCCCGTCGCTTGCGGCAAGCGCGTGTTCCAGATCGTCGGAAGAATTGACTTTCTCTCCGTCGAAGGAGACGATGACATCTCCGATTTTCAACCCCGCTTCTTCGGAAGGAGAAACGGAACCGTCTTGCGAGACGACGCCGGAAAATCCCACCACCTGTACTCCGTCGAGCCGCATCAGAAAACCTGCCGGCATGCCCCCTACGTAAACTTCACGCTCTGCGGCGTAAACCTGAGTTTTAGGAACGAAGAATACCGAAAATAAGAGTAAAAAAACTACAATCCACGTTCGAATTTTTTGCATAAACCCCTCATGCCCATACTATGTGCAAAAAGAAATTCCCTATGCCCTCGAGGCACAGGGAATTTTTAACTTTGTATGTGTCATGTGAGGAAACAGATAAATCAATGTTTTGCCAAAAAAGCGATGGCGCTGTGCGCGGCTACGTTGCCTTCTCCGACGGCTTTTGCGTATTGATAAGGTCTTCCCGTACAGTCACCGCAGGCAAAACACCCGCTGAGCGAGGTGGCCTGAGATCTGTCGACATGCACATGCGCTCCATCCATTTGAATGCCTCCGATTAAGACGGAAGGCGAAACGCTGTTCTTCAAAAAGAACATGCCGTCAACGGGGATCTCCTGTCCGCCAGCCTTCAATTTTTCCAATCTCAAAGAGCCGAGGAGCCGCTCCGGCATTCCTTTGTGCAAAATAACATTGCCTGCAAATTGCTTCGGAGCAGGATAGAGCGGGAACAGATGAACGGTGCGCGCCAAGGAAGCCAGATAATCGATTTCATGTTCCAGATCTTTTGCAGTGCATAAAATGGCGATATCTTTTCCGCGATACAGCAAACCGTCGCAGGTGGCACAATAGCTTACCCCGCGTCCGATAAAATCAGCCTCGCCTTCAACTGTTTTCAGCGTCTCGACTCCCGTCGCTACGATCACGATGCGGGATTCAAACATCTCGTCGTTGCACAGTACGGAAAAACTGTCATCCATTGCATAAACTCCCGTAACCGTCTTTTCGATCGGCGAAAGACCTGCCGCAGAAAGTTGCTGTCGGAGCATATTACAAAAATCTTCTCCCGAAACGTCGGAAAGCCCCGGATAATTGTGAATTTTTTCGGCTTTTCGGATTTTTGCGCTTAGTTCTTTTTTCCCAAACCAGATAAAATTTTTATTGTTTGCCTGCAATGTCAGCGCGGCTGAGATCCCGGCGGGGCCCGACCCAATTATAATTACGTCTGTCATAGTACTTTATCTCCCATAATCATAGCAAGTTCTGCTTATATTTTTTGCTTTCCTGCAGCAATTCTTCCGCATGTGCACGCGCAGACGCACTATTGACGTTGCCTCCGATGAGGCGTACTATCTCATCGATTCGGTTTTTCTCGTTCAGTTCGCATACTTCCGTGTGCGTTTTTCCGTCCGTTTCTATTTTTTTGATAAGAAATTCGCGGTCGCTCATGGAGGCAATTTGCGCAAGGTGTGAAACCGCAATAATTTGCGTCTTGCGGGATATCTGAGCAAATTTTTGTGCGACTACCGTTGCTGTTATGCCGCTGATTCCTGCATCGATCTCATCGAAAATATATGTTTCGATCCCGTTGATGTCGGCAAATTGTGTCTTGAGAGCCAGCATAAAACGGCTCATTTCTCCGCCGCTTATGATTTTTCCGAGCTCTTTGAGCGGTTCTCCGGCATTCGCTGAAAACAGGAAACAGATACCGTTGGCACCTTCCGCTCCGATTTCGGATGCGTCGCACTTCGTTTGCTCGAAACGGATGACGAAGGAGGCGTTTCTGATATTGAGCGTTTTCAGTTCCTGAATGACTTTTGTTTCCAAAGCGGCAGCCGCGGCTTTTCTTTTTTGCGTCAGTTTTTTGCAAACGGAAAAAATTTCCTGTTCTTCTGCCGAGCGCAGTTTTTCCAGTTTCTGCAATTCTTCGTCGCAATGCAGCAATTTTTCGCTTTCATCTTTTGCGTTTTCCAGGAAAGAAAGAATGGAGGCTACGTCGCTTCCGTATTTTCTTTTCAAGAGCTTGATTAGATCCAATC
Organism: uncultured Clostridia bacterium; assembly: GCA_944342055.1. Classification (GTDB taxonomy): domain Bacteria; phylum Bacillota; class Clostridia; order Christensenellales; family Borkfalkiaceae; genus RGIG8762. The sequence goes on from CALVME010000102.1 coordinate 42,693, forward strand.
TCTCTTCGATGCGATTCGCTTCTCCCTGATCGAAGTACAGTTCCGAACTGATGTCGGACAGAGTCGCTTCCAGGTCCTCCGCTTCGAGTCGAAAACTTTCCAGGCGATCGGACAGTTTCTCGTATTGTTCGTCGTATTTTGAGACAGAAGAGAGGTTTCTGACGGCGAAGACGGCCCGATCGATGATCCCGTTTTCTTCCGAAAAAGCCTCTGTTGCGGCACGGAAAGCTTCGATGATTTTTTCGGCGTGGTTCATTTTATCTCGCTGCGCCAGAAGTTCTTCTTCTTCCCCTTCTTGCAGTGATGCCGATTCGATTTCTTCGATCTGAAAACGGAGAACGTCTATTTTTCGTTCGCGCTCTCCGCTGTCTCCTCCCAGAGCTGAGATAGACTTCAGACAATTGCGGTAGGCCTCCCGATGCGTCCGAAGTTGTTCTTTCAACATATGCCCTTCTTCGCCGAGAAGTCGGTCGAGAACTTTTAGCTGATTTGCCTCTTTCAGGAGGAAAAAATGTTCGCTCTGCCCGTGTACGTCGACGAGATACGATGTGATTTTTCGCAACATGGCGGCATTGACAGGCATGCCGTTCAGCTTAATGGAGCTTTTTCCGCTTTCGGAAAATTTTCTCGATATGATGATCGTATCGTCGTATTCTACGTCGAGTTTGTTGAGTTCCTCTTTGACTTCTCTTTGATCGCCGATCGAAAAGACCGCCTGTACGCTGCATTCCGTCTCTCCGTAGCGGATCATGCTTTTATCGGCTTTCGCGCCGAGCACAAAGTTGATGGAATCCAGAATGACGGATTTTCCCGCACCGGTTTCGCCGGAAAGGACATTCAGTCCGGAAGAGAAATCTATTTCAGCATGGTCTATCAGTGCAACGTTTTTGATGATCAGTTTTTCAATCATATGGGTTTTGCCATATCCCTTAATTTTTCGGCGAGTTTTACGGCGTCCTCTCTGGTTTCACATACGACGAGCAGAGTATCGTCTCCAGCGACCGTTCCCGCAATCTCTTTTAATTCCAGTTGGTCGACGACCATGCCTGCATTGGATGCGTTTCCTCCGAGCGTTTTTACCAGCAATAAGTTGTTGACCGCTCTGATTTCGACGACGCATTCGCGAAATAAATTTTGCATTTTCGGAGAAACCGAATTGGTTCGCGCTTCAGCATAGCGATATTTCTTTTGTATTCCGCCGACCTTGATCAGATCGAGTTCGCGCATGTCTCGGGAAATGGTTGCCTGTGTTACGGGAATGCCGCGATCCTCCAACGTTTGGCGCAGCTCCTCTTGCGTATCGATCTCATTTTCTGCAATTAACTTCAATATGAGCTCTTGTCGCTCGTTTCGAGTCACAGTTCCGTACCTCCTCCCCACTGACTCATTTTATAGAATAGTTTGTCATAGAAATTTTTTTCTTCCCGCGTTAGGAAGTCGACCGTGAAATCTGCTTTCGTGACGGTTAGTTGCGTTTGATCTGTCATTGTTCCCGCTCTTTTTCCGTCGCAATAGACGTCTGCCGTATAGCCGCTTGAAAGCGAAATGGTCAACTCGCGTTTGTCGTTGTAGACGATCGGACGACTTTTGAGCGTATGCGCGCATATCGGAGTTGCCATGAAAGCGTCCATATCCGGCGATAAAATCGCTCCTCCGGCGGAAAGGGCGTAAGCGGTCGAACCTGTTGGCGTGCATACGATCAATCCGTCTGCGGCATAGCGATCTAAAAGCTTCCCGTCGATCTCCGCCCGCAAAGCTATGATCTGTCGATGTACCGTGTCATCGTGCCTTCTTTGGATGACCACTTCATTGAGGGCATAAAAGTCTTTGTTATCCAACGAGATCTTCATGGCGCTGCGTTTGTCTGTTTTCAGCGCGCCGGAAGAAAGAAAGTGAATGACTTCTCTCCACTCCCCGCATTCGAATTCGGTCAGAAAACCCAAATGCCCATAATTCACCCCTACAATGCGGATGCCTCGTTGTCCGCATGCGATCGCGGCGGAAAGCATGGTCCCGTCTCCGCCCAAGACGACCAGAACGTCTACGCCCTTGATCGCGTTGACGCTGGTAATGGTCGTGACTTCGAATCCGTCTGATTTTAATGCTTCCGATAAGATGAGAGCCATTTTTTGGCTTTCAGGCACTGTTTTATAGTAATATATTCCGAGTTTCATCCCACATATTATACAACATATTGTATAATTATGCAATAAGGAAATAAAAAAAAGTGGCACTCATATGAGATTTTTTGCCACTTCCGAAATCTGATAGGATGTCATCCCCTGTTGTGCCTCTTTTTTGAGCCAAACCATATATTCGACGTTCTTTTTTTCTGTCAGCGGAGCATTGACAAGCCCTTGCGGTATGAGTCCTTGTTCGGTCGCAAACGCGCAAATGTCTTCAACGATCTTTATCCGTTTCCTGGAGTCTTTTAAAATACCGCCTTTTCCGATCTCTCTGCCGCATTCGAACTGCGGCTTGATGAGCGCATAAGCTTCTCCGTCTTTCGGTAAAAGCAGGGAGACGACGGGCAAAAGATGAGTCAGAGAAATAAAACTGACGTCTACCGAAACGGCGTCGAGCGCGTCCGGAAAGTCGTCTCTCGTTAAATACCGCGCATTGGTATTTTCCATCCGCACGATTCGCGGATCGTTTTGCAACGTTTTGTCGAGCAGGCTTTCGCCGACATCGATCGCATAAACTTTTCGGACGCCGTTCTGTAAGAGGCAATCGGTAAATCCTCCCGTGCTGGCCCCGATGTCGGCAACGGTTTTTCCCTTCAAAGATATGGGATATTTTGTCAATAAACGATGGAGTTTATATCCTCCGTTTGAGACGAAATGCGTTTCTTCCTGCAAAAAAATAAACGTTTCGTCCCCGTTGACGGGATCGGACGGAGATAGCGCTTTCCCGTTTTTTAAAACAAGACCGCGGGCTAGCGCTTGGGCGGCTTTGCTGCGTGAGCCAAAATGTGTTGCGAAAAATTTATCTGCGCGTTCACTCATTTCGTTCTGAGCAGTCTACGATCAAACTGCGTATCTCCTCTTCATCGACGCCGTTCTCCTTCATCAATGCGGCAACGGAGCCTTGCGGGATGAACCGATCCTGATAAGCGAACGGATAAACTTTTTTTTCTGTATTGCAGTAGTATGCGGCTACGCTTTCACCGAAACCGCCGAGCAACATGTTGTCTTCCAGCGTTATGATTGTTTTGGCGGCGATCGAATCGAGCATGGAAGTATCGAGAGGCTTTACAAAACGCGCATTGATGATGGTGAAAGGTTTTCCGCCCTGCTTTAATTGCGCAAAGATATGTTTTGCAAGCGAAAGCATGCGCTCTCCGACGGCCAAAACGGCAACGTCGCTGTCTGCCTGCTCCAGGATTTCCCAACTCCCCCATGCGAAGTCGTTTTGATTGAATATTACTTTGCTTTCGCGCGGGTAGCGGATTGCGAGCGGATGCGGAAAATCCACGCTTTTTTTCAGGGCGAGCACAAATTCTGCCTGATCTTTCGGAACAAATACGGTCAGGTTGGGAATCGGTTTCAGATAGGAGAGATCGAAGACGCCTTGATGTGTTTCGCCGTCTGCTCCGGAAATTCCGCCTCTGTCGATGCAAAAGACGACGGGAAGATCCATAGAGCAGGCATCGACGATGATCTCGTCATAAGCGCGCTGCAGGAATGTGGAGTAGATGACGTAATATGGCTTCATGCCGGAAGCTGCCAGGGACGTGCACAAAACACAGGCGTGTTCTTCGCAGATGCCTACGTCAAACGCACGTTCGGGATATTGACTGAAGAATCCGTTCAATCCGAGGCCGTCCGTCATTGCTGCGGTAACGGCAACGATATTCTCCCTTTCTGAGGCGAGATCGGACAGAACGGTTCCCAAAACTTGTCCGTATTCTCCCGTTTTGATAAAATTGCAGGGAGGTACGCCGTGCGTATCGGCAGGATGTTCCTCACAAAAACGATAGCCTCTCCCTTTTTGAGACACGACGTGCAAGATCACGGATTCCCGTTTCAGAAGTTCTTTGACTTGCTCCATGGAATCGATCATTTCATCGAGATTGTTTGCGTCCCGTACCCCCACATAACGAAGACCGAAATGCTCAAAGAGCGGCACGTCCTGTACGCTCGCCTGTTTTTTAATGTCGCTTAAGAAAGCATGCATGCCGCCGACCGTCGGAGAGATCGACATGCCGTTGTCGTTCAGAATAATTAAAATGCGTGTTTTGAGTATCTTTAGGCTGTTGAGTGCTTCGTAGACAAGGCCGTTGTTGAATGAACCGTCTCCGATCAATGCGATAACGTTATAATTTTCTCTCTTCAAATCCCGAGCTTTTGCGATGCCCAGCGCCGCCGAAACAGAAGTCCCCGCGTGACCCGTGTTGTAACAGTCATATTCGCTTTCCTCTCGTTTCGGAAAGCCTGAAAGTCCCCCTTTTTGTCTCAGAGTGGAAAAGGCGTCGTAACGTCCGCTGAGTATTTTATGCGCATAACACTGATGTCCTACGTCAAAAACAATCTTATCCTGCGGGAAGTCAAAACAATAATGTAACGCGACGGTCAATTCTACCACGCCGAGATTGGAAGCGAGATGACCGCCGCAATTTAATACCGTATCTTTGATTGTTTCCCGAAGGTGGTCGCAAAGGACATTGAGTTCATCTCGGGTGTATTTTTTTATGTCGGAAGGCTGAAAATGATCAAACATGGTGTTTCCTTAACGAAAATCGTAGAATGGCCTCGCGGCAAGTGCAAATTGCCGCATACTGTTTGCAAATATGCTCGCTTCTTGTCCGATGACGCGCGTTTGTTAAAAAAATCAACGCGTCGGGATGTATTGTCGTGCTGCTTTTGCGCAAACGCAGGCGTTTGCCGCATTATAACATGAAAGAAGAAAAGAAGGCAAGAAAACGGCGTATGTTCGTTTCAGGTGCTTTTTTGTTATTTTCGCCTGTTTTTAACAAAATCCACAAGCTCATGCAGGAATGCGGTATCTTTCGGGATGCCCTCCAATATCTGATTGCATTGCGCGGCAAGCAGATCCGCTCGGACTTTGCATTCGGAAAGGCCATAGAATTTAACGGCAGTCAGTTTGTTTTGTTTTGCGTCTTTTCCAATGCTTTTGCCCAATTCTTCAAAAGTGCTTTCGCTGTCCAAGATATCGTCCGTCAGCTGAAACAGATCTCCGAGAACGCTGCTGAATTGCTCCAACTCCAGCATGTATTTCCCTTCTGACAGAATGGATGCCGCCAGAATTGCCGCAGAAATCAGCTTTCCTGTCTTGTTTGTGTAGATGAACTCCAGGTCTTCCTGGGAATAGTCTTCTTTTTCGGAAAAATACAAATCGGCGGATTGCCCTGCGATCGTTCCGTTTATGCCTGCGCAATGTGCGAGATATCTTGCCGCTTCAACTTGATTGTAGCCTTTCAGACATTCCTTCAAGACGATCTCGAACGCCGTGTTCAGAAGTGCGTCTCCCGCCAGAATGGCGTTCCCCTCTCCGAATTTTTTATGGTTGGAAAGATTGCCTCTGCGATAATCGTCGTTATCCATTCCGGGGAGATCGTCGTGGATGAGCGTATAGGTGTGGATCATCTCAAGCGCTATGGCATAAGGCATGATATCCCCTCTCTTCCCTCCGAGCATTTCGTTTACGGCGAGCATCAGCACGGGGCGGATGCGCTTTCCCCCAAGCAACAGGGAATACGTCATGCTTTCTTTCAGGACGGTGGGTTGCGTATGCAGCTCATCGCAATATTGCTTCAAAGCAGTTTCAAAATCGTTGTAATAACGCGTGTAATTATCTTGAAATGACATTTTCTCTCCTAACGGCTGCATAATAGGTATTCCAAAGCAACATGGTGATGGTCATGGGACCGACGCCGCCCGGAACCGGGGTCAGATAAGAGGCTTTGTTGGCTGCGGAAGGATGGACATCTCCGCAAAGTTTGCCGTTTTCATTCCTGTTGATTCCGACATCTATGACGACCGCATTTTCCTTTATCATATCTTCCGTCACAAAGTTAGCCTTTCCGATTGCCGAAATTAAAATGTCTGCTTCCGCACAGATTTCTTTCAGCATCTTTGTTTTGCTGTGACATACAGTGACGGTGGCGTCTGCGTTTAACAGCAGCATCGCCATCGGTTTTCCGACGATATTTGATCTTCCCAGTACCACAGCGCGCTTGCCTGCTACGGATATGCCTTCCCGTTCAAGCAGTTTCATGACGCCGAACGGCGTGCAGGAAACGGTCGCGGGAGTGCCTTTTGCAAGCAAACCCAAATTTTCTGCGCCGAACCCGTCCACGTCTTTTTCGGGCAAGATCGCTTTCAGTGCGCGATCGGTGTCAATGTGTTTGGGGAGAGGCAATTGCACCAGGATACCGTGCACTCTTTCGTCTTCGTTGAGAGAAGCGATCAGTTCAAGCAATTCGCTTTCTTTTGCGTCCTGCGGCAAACGGTAAGCAAAGGAAAAGATCCCTACTTCCTCGCATGCCTTGATCTTATTGCGCACGTACACCTGCGAAGCGGGATCGTCCCCGACCAGGATTACGGCAAGCCCGATTTTTTTGGCTTGAGCGGCAATTTTTTCTTTCAATTCTTCGCGCATTGCCTGAGAATGCGCTTTTCCGTCTATCAGTTTCATTTTCAATTGATCAATGTTGCCAGAACGCCGTTGACAAAGTCTGCACTCGTTTCCGAAGAAAATTTTTTCGCAAGGCCTGCCGCCTCGTTGACGGAGACGACGTTCGGCACATCATCGAAGTAAAGGATTTCCGCCATCGCGATCAGTAAAACGCTTTTGTCTGCGGCGAAAAGGCGGCTCAGAGTGTAACTTTTTACGATTTCCTGAAGTCGAGCAAGGAGTTCCTGTTCGTGTTCGGAGACCGTTCGGAAAATTCGTTCCGCGTATGCGGCCTCCTCTTCTTTTAATGGATAGTTTCTATATACGGATTGTCTGAATGACGGCGTGCAGTCCCGATTGAACTGCATGGAATAAATGATTTTGAACGCCGCTTCTCGAGCATCGCTTCTCATAGTATTTTTTCCTTCTTATTTATGCCAAAACCCCTCCGTACGAACGGGGAGGGATTTTGGAAAATTATTCGTTTGGCTGAGGCGCAACTTCCGATTCCTCGTTCAGGAACTGTACGCCCTGAATGTGTACGTCAACTTTTGCTACGTGATACTTGGTCATGGATTCGACATTGTGCTTGATCGCCTGTTGAATGCGGAACGCAAGTTCGGGAATATTGAACCCGTAATTTACGACGACAGAAACGTCGGCAAACACGCCGTCCTTTTCAAAATATAGGCGGATGCCCTTTCTTTTTCCCGGCAGGAGCGCTACGCCCTCGATCTCCGAAATGGCGAGCGCAACGATGCCGCTGATAATACCCGTATTGTAGGATACTTTGCCGTTTTGTCCGTCACCGGAAGGATACCGAAAAATTGCCATATTGATGACTCCTTACTTTTTATCCTTCCCTATTATAGCACAACTTTTTAGAAATTTCTACTGTTTTTCAATATTTTCCGAGTAAACAGGCATAATTATTATGTTTCCCGCGACGATGCCGGTCTCTTCTTTCAAAAGATGGTAGATGGACAGGGCCGTGTCGTAATCCAGTTCGGATGCGTTGATGAATACGTTGACGTTATCTGTGTCGTACCCGATAGAGACAACGGCATCCGCAAATCCCAACGACTTGATCATGGTTTCAAGTTGCAGTTCGTTTTCCATCATGTTTACGATTTTCAGCTTCATCGCGACGGCTTCGTTGTATTTATCGGTTCCCTCCTCATAGAGGGCAATGACGCTGTCAAGCTGCATGAATTCTTCGTTGCGGGAAGTGCTGCGTTCGGAGCGATAAGTGGTAAAATAGTTAGCGCTCACCGTTGCGCCCTCTTTTTCTTCCGCGCCGGCAAGCACGAAATTGAACACCGCCGTGACAGCCAGAAGTGCTACGAGACACGACATTACGATAATTTTCTTTTTGTTTGACATGAATTTATCTCCTTATTATTTCATTTCACAAATTTGAATGCTGCTTTGGGGAATGTTCAGCGCCGTCGATACCACATTTAGGATATCGATCCTGACGCCAATGTCGTTCGCCCCTTCGCATATCACGATCGCGCCTATGGCGTTGCCGCCCGTTTCGCTTACAAAGACGGAAAAATCTCCGACCCCGTCAATGCTTTTGATGATCGATTCCAATCTGCTTTCCAGATCGCTTTTCGTTTCCGAGCCAAATGCATTGCCGCCGACGATCAGCAGCATGGCGAGACAGAGCAACAGCACAAGCAGAACCGGGAAATATTTCCAATTCCGCATTCGCTCAAAGAGATGTTTCATAACAAACCTCTACGCCGTACTTATTTTCAAGATACGCCTTGATGCGATCGATAGTATTTATATGCGCGGCAGAATCGTTCATGCCTTGCAGAGAAAAAATTATTCTGCGAAGTTCAGAGCGAAATACTTCGACGCGCACCCGGCAGACAACGGAAAACCTTTCTTCTGCGTCTTGCTCAATTGCGGTCGCCACATCTTGGGACACCAGATCATCGCAATGATCGAGGTAGGAAGAATCCAGCTCGATCTGCAGATCGGAAGGCTCCGTCTGCGGAAACTGACGAAGCCAGGAAGCGACGGGCGCAACAAACACCGCCAAACAGCAAAGTTTCAAGATGCCGATCAAAAATTTGTTTGTCTTCCCCGAAGGAAGAATTTGCGTCAGGAGTGCGGACAGAAGCGTCGCGCCGCAGACGGATAAAAAGTATTCGCTCAAAAGACACCTCCGGAACAGACAAAAAGCAAAACAGTCAAAAAATACAGGAAAGCGACGCAAAGAAGCCCTGCCAAAATGTAATGGAGGCTTGCCGCCGTTTCCTTCAGAACGGATGTCAATCCCGTCTCGGTCAGTTCGGCAAGCCCCGACAAAAGTTTCAGCAAAAGATCTACGGCAAACAAAGAGCAGACGGGCGCAAACGTTACGGCGACGATCATCAGAATGCTTAAATTCCCCAAAGAATTTTTCAAAAGGATGCTCCCCGCTATCGCGAGATCGAATCCCCCCGATAAAAAGCCGCCCACAATGGGGACGGAATTGCCGATGGCGTACTTGATCGCCTTGACGGAAATGCCGTCGTATTGTGCGGAAGTGAATCCCTGTACGGTGAGAAAAATGCTGAAGGACGCAAGAGAAATGCCGAGCACCCATTTGTTGAGGCTTTGCAGTACGCTTTGAAATCCTCGAAAACGAAATTCTGCGGAAATGTTCCCTATGACAGACATAACAAGCAAAACAATGGCGCAGGGATATATTATGTCAGATATAATATCAATGATTCCCGAAGAAAGGAATGCGACTGCGGGCTGATAAATTCCAACGGAAACGGTCCCTCCGCTCGCCGCCATCATGGTCAGCAGAAGCGGAAAAGTGATTTCCATTTGCGTTTTGAGCGAAGATATGGTATCCGAGGCACTCTGTACTACGTTCAACGCGACGGAAAGCAATATCACGAGCACGGCCCCGTAACACGCCATGTGAATGGTGTTTGTCGTCGTTTGTGAGAGCAGCGAGCCTTTGAGTTGCATCAGGACGCCGTATAAAAGAAGAATTGCGGCGATGACGGCGAAGGAAGGTAAAAACGCGGAGATGTCGGAAAAGACTGCCGCAAAAAAATATTGCGGAAAAGATTGATACTCCACTCCGAGATCGCCCGTTGCGATGCGGATCAGAAGCGACTTGAGGTCGCTTGAGTCCGTTAATTTCAGAGATGAAAAATAAGATTCCAGATCGTCCAGATCCGCTTCGTCGATCAGTGACCCCAGTTGATCGGAAAGCCCGTCTTCTTCCGCAAGCGCCGTTATCGAAGGGAAGGAAATCGAAAAAAGAAGAACGATTGCCGCCGCGAGCGGAATCAGACGAAGGCGAGAAAACATTGAATGAGCTCCAGAAGACTTTTTACGATGGGAACCGATAAGAGCAGTATCATGATTTTGCCGCAAAGCACCACCTTATCCGCTACGGATGGCGAGCCGAATTCCGAAATCAGTTGCGATGAAAATTCAGTCAGATAGCCGATCCCGATCATTTTCAGAAGGAGTTTGATCAGAGAAGCGTCCAGCCCCGTCGTATCGGCGATTTCCCAAAATACCGAAACGGTATCTTTCAGCAGATCCACTGCGCAAAGCAGCAAGATAATTCCGCCGCAGATAGTTACGGCAAAGGCAAGGTCCGGCTTTAAAGATTTCAACAACATTGCGGCGATCGCGGTGACCAGGCCGACGGAAACGATCTGTATCATCCGTATATCTGAAAAATACCGTTGATCTCTTCAAACAGATCGCCGATCATCTGTACGACGACGGTGAGAACGATAACAAGTCCCACCAAACTGACTACCGTCGCTATGTCGTCCCGATCTGACTTTTTAAGGATTTGGCAAATGACGGTGACGATCAGTCCGACGGCGGCGATTTTAAATAAAATTCCGATATTCATACAAAAAGCACCATGATCAATAAACCGAATAAGACGCCTAACTTTACATAGAGAGATGAGCGTTTCTCATAATCTGTTGCCGTCTCATTCTTTTTTTGCTCCAACAGTTCCTGATAAGATCGCAGCATGACGCTCTGCGACGCCGCGTCTGATTTTCCGAGCGCGAGAAAATATTCCAACGCGGCATTTTGTTCTTCCTCCGATAAAAAACGAAGATCGATCTCCAAGGTTTTTGTTTGAAAACTTTTTTCATAGGCGGAAACAAACTCTGAAAATTCGCTTTTGTAAGTATATTTTTTCAGGAACTCTGTCAGCGGAAGTCGCAGATAGGAAAGATCGGAAAAAAATCTTTCATTGAACAGATACCACTGTTTGTAAAAATCCTTTCGCTTTTTCCATTTTCCCGAAAGATGCCAGCCCAAAAAACCGCTGCAAGCGACGAGAAGAAAGAATCCGAGGATTTTAAGCAAGTCTCTCCTTTGCCGCGTCGTATACCGCAAGCACTTTGCCTATTTTTTCTCCGAGCACGATGTACCGCTCAAACAGATCCGGTATTGACTTAGGTGAATCAGCGTGGACGGAAGCCATCACTTTGATGCCTGCCGACTTTGCGCGCGCGATCGAATCGTAATCCTCCTCTGCAAGCTCGTCAGTGATCAAAACGTCAGGCCGCATAGATCTTATGCCATACATAATAGCAGTGCGCTTGTCTATGCATGATATTATGTCAGACATAATTCCTGTATCAAAGGCGGACAACTCTCCGCGTTCATCTATGATCAACACATTTTTTTCTCCTTTCTCTCCAAGCAGCCTGGCGGAATCTCGCAATATCGTTGTTTTTCCGAAACCGGGCGGAGACAGAATTGCCGTATTAAGCAATTTCGGCTCAAGACAATACGGAGCAATGGCATCTGCACATCCGGGTACTTGGTGCGGGATGCGAATGCAGACAGAAGAAATGTTTCTCACATTCAGAACTTCGCCTTTTTCGCTGACGCCTTGTCCCGCTATGCCGATTCTCTCCCCTTCGGACGTCGTAATGAACCCTTTTCTTATTTGATCCGTTACCGAATAAAGCGAATATTCCGCTGCGGAAAGGATTATGTCTTCTACTTCTTTTTGCGTGGCAATGAGCCCTTTTCCTGCCTCTCTGCCGTGTTCTCCCATTATCCTGTATTTCCCGTCATAGTTGACGGCGATCGGCTTTCCGACGCGAATGCGAAGCTCATACAGCAGATTTTCGTTGTAATTTAAAAGGGCGTTTCTGATGCGGTAAGGAAGATAAGAAAACATTTGTTATATCATATTCTCTGCCCTTTTCTTTTATGCAAAAAAAGTCCGACGCCTGTTTGCGTCGGACAAAAGTCTGATTGTATTTATTTGACGAAGTTTTTTAAAAGCTCCAGGTTGTTTTTTGAGAATTGATCCATTTCTTCAGGGGAAAGCTTTTTGTAGGAAAGCTCCGCAAGGTAATAAATCTGATTGACGATAAGAGCTTTTTTCTCTTCATCGAGGGTAGGAATGGACCGAATCAGTTCATTCTCCAGATTGACGACGAGAGTCACATCCTGCAGACCTTCGTTCATCCCGTAGAAAGAGTTCATTTCATTCATGCGGCGAGTGAACTCCGATACGTTGATGATCGCAGGCACGTCTACGTTTTTGAAACGCTCTGCCTTGACAGATACGTTCTGATCGATCAGCGCCTTTTTGATCAGTTCCGTCAAAGCTTTTCCCTCTTCTTCGGACGTCTCTCCGTTTTTCAATGCGCCGTCGATGTCTGCGTCAATGCGCATGAATTTGACTTTTCCCACTTCCTTGTATTCGATAAAGCTGATGAAGTGGGGGTCGATAAACGTGTCGCATACGATTGCATCCAGTCCTGCGTCTTTGAACATTTTTACATATTGCGCCTGTTGTACCACGTCGGAAGCGTAATATACGGTTTTCGGTTCTTTGCCTTTTTCGGCTTCTTCATCTGAAACTTTGTCGCCGAAAAATTCAGAAATAGGATGATAGACGCCGTCCAGATTTTTATAAATTATGATATCTTTTACTTTATTATAAAACTCTTCGTCTTTGATGCAACCGAATTTTACAAAGTTTGCGATATCTTCCCAGCACGCTTCGTACTGATTTCTGTCGGTATTGTAGAGCGAAGTCAGCTTATCAGCCACTTTTTTCACGATATGTTTCGTGATTTTCTTGACCTGACTGTCGTTTTGCAGAAAGCTTCTCGAAACGTTCAGCGGGATGTCCGGGCAGTCGATTACACCGTTGAGAAGCATAAGATATTCGGGAATGACTTCCTTGATGTTGTCGGCAATGAATACTTGATTGCAGTAAAGTTTGACTTGTCCGCGATCGAGCTCAACCTTTCTTCTCACTTTCGGGAAATAGAGAATGCCTTTCAGTCGGAACGGATAGTCCATATTCAGATGCACCCAAAAGAGTGGCTCGTTATAATCCATGAAAGTGTCGCGGTAAAAATTTTTATATTCTTCTTCCGTGCAGTCTTTGGGATTTTTCAGATAAAGCGGTTCCGTCGTATTCAGAGGTTTATCGTCCTTTCCCTTATAATTGAGATAGATGGGGTAAGGCATGAACGAACAATATTTCCGAATCAAAGAGCGGATTTCGCTTTCCGATAAGAATTCCTTTTCCGCTTCGGCGATGTGCATCACGATCTTTGTGCCGCGTTCGGCTCTCTCTGTTTCGGAAATGGTATAGGTGGATTCGCCGTCGCTCTCCCATTTTACTGCGGGCGAGTCCTTGTACGATTTGGTATAAATCTCAATGTTTTCGGAGACCATATAGGCGGAATAAAAACCAAGGCCGAAATGTCCGATGATGCCGTCTCCGCCTGCCTTTTCATACTTGGCGACGAAATCAGCCGCCCCGGAAAAAGCGATTTGCGTGATGTAGGTTTCTACTTCCTCCTCCGTCATGCCCAGGCCGTTGTCTTCAACCGTCAGCGTCTTTGCTGCTTCGTCGACGGAAACTTTGACGGCGTATTCTTCGTCGGGAGCAACGGTTGCTTCGCCCATCTCGACCAGTTTTTTCATCTTGGTGATCGCGTCGATGCCGTTGGAAATGATCTCTCTCAAAAAAATGTCTTTATCGGAATACAGCCACTTTTTGATGATGGGCATCATATTCTCGCTTGCAATTTTAATGTTTCCCTGTCTTTCCATAGTTTGGATTCCTCCACATGATTATCATACTATAGATAACCCTTTTTTCCCCTTTTCAAACAATCAGAAAGTTTAAAAACGATAAAATACAAAGCGGGCGTTCAGGCTTCATTTTGTTTTATGCGGTGAAATTTTTACTGCCTCTTCGGAAGCGGGTTTTAGACTGATCCGATCCATTGTAAAGCCCCTTCCCCGCACTTCGGAAACGGAACTGATCGTGATGAAGGCTTCTTCGTCAATTTTTTGCACCAATTCTTTCAGCTTAACGAGTTCACGGGGTGCAATGATCGTCATGATA
>CALVME010000103.1 GCA_944342055.1 uncultured Clostridia bacterium
CAGGACGCGGGCGTCAACGAGGCGTTCGTGCTCGTATCCGATCCCGTGCAGGGCGAGATCCGCCACAAGATCATCGCGAACAACACCGTCAACTTCAAGGCGGTCTCCGCATGGAACCCCAAGAAGCTCGGGTTGCTTCCCACCATTTATTATCCGAACTTCAAGTTCTCTCAGCTCATCGCGCAGGAGTGCGAGTCGCTGTCCGTCGAGGAAGTCGCGAACAAGTATCTCGACAAGATCAACGACATCTATTATGCGCGCGAAACGGCGGAGGAAGAGGACGAGAAGCAAGAAGAGAAGAAAAACAGAGAAAAGAGAAGGGAGAACAGAAGGCGCTTCGTCATCGCCTGCGCGACCTTCCACAAGATCATCGCGGAGCCTGAGCGCGATCTGACTCCCGACGAGAAGAAGGCGATCAAGCCGCTCGTGGAAAAGCTCGATCACAAGCACATCACGGTGGACGACATCGTCGCATCCATCTCCACCAACCTCGACCTCAAATACGGTATCGGCACCATCGACAACATCGACCACCTCGGAAACCGCCGCGTCAGAAGCGTGGGCGAACTGCTGCAAAATCAGCTCCGCGTGGGCGTCGCAAGATTGGAGCGCCTCATCAAAGAGCGCATGGCGACGCAGAATCCCGACGACGTCACGCCGGTCAGCCTCATCAACATCCGTCCGGTCTCCGCGGTCATCCGTGAGTTCTTCGGCTCTTCCCAGCTCTCGCAGTTCATGGACCAGACCAACCCCATCTCCGAGCTCACGCACAAGAGAAAGCTCTCCGCGCTCGGCCCCGGTGGTCTGAACAGAGACAGGGCGACCTTCGAAGTCCGAGACGTTCACCACTCTCACTATGGCAGAATGTGCCCGATCGAGACCCCCGAAGGATCGAACATCGGTCTGATTTCCTCGCTCTCCACCTTTGCGAAGGTCAACGAATACGGCTTCATCATGAGTCCGTACAGAAAGATCGACAAGGAGAGGGGCGTCGTCACCGATCACGTCGATTATCTGACGGCGGACGAAGAGGACAGATATATCGTGGCACAGGCAAACGAGCCGCTCGACGAAGAGGGACACTTCGTGAACGAGCGCGTCGGCTGTCGCCACCAGGACGTCATCACCGAGCTGCCCAGAGAGAAGATGGACTACATGGACATTTCGCCCAAGCAGCTCGTCTCCGTCGCGACCGCGCTCATTCCGTTCCTTGAGAACGACGATACCAACCGCGCCCTCATGGGCTCGAACATGCAGCGCCAGGCGGTGCCCCTTCTGAAGACGGAATCCGCCATCGTTGCGACAGGCATAGAGGCGGCGATCGCAAAGGACTCCGGCGTCATGGTGCACGCCAGAGAGGCGGGCGTCGCGATCGGCGTCGCCAGCGACATGATCCGCATCCGCGAGGACGACGGACGCATCCGCGAATATCCTTTGAAGAAATTTGAACGCTCGAACCAGGGAACCTGCCTGAATCAGCGTCCCATCATCAACACGGGCGACAGAGTGGAAAAGGGAGAAGTCATCGCCGACGGCCCTTCCACCAACAACGGAGAGCTCGCGCTCGGCAAGAACATTCTCATCGGCTTCATGGAGTGGGAAGGTTACAACTACGAGGACGCAATGCTCATCTCCGAAAAACTCGTGCAAAACGACGTGTTCACTTCCATTCACATCGAAGAGCATGAGATCGAGGCGAGAGATACCAAACTCGGCGCGGAAGAGATCACGCGCGACATCCCGAACGTCGGCGAGGACGCGCTCAAAGACCTCGACGAGAACGGCATCATCCGCATCGGCGCGGAAGTGCAGTCCGGCGACATCCTGGTCGGCAAAGTCACGCCCAAGGGCGAGACCGAACTGACGCCCGAAGAGAGATTGCTCCGCGCAATCTTCGGCGAGAAGGCGAGAGAGGTCAGGGATACGTCTTTGAAAGTGCCTCACGGAGAGGGCGGCATCGTCGTCGACGTCCGCATCTTCAAGCGCGAGAACAAAGACGAACTTTCTCCCGGCGTCAATCAGCTCATCCGCGTCTATATCGCGCAGAAACGTAAGATCCAGGTCGGCGACAAGATGGCGGGACGTCACGGCAACAAGGGCGTCATTTCCCGCGTGCTCGCGCAGGCGGATATGCCCTTCATGGCGGACGGCACGCCGTTGCAGATCGTGCTCAACCCGCTCGGCGTCCCTTCGCGTATGAACATCGGACAGGTCCTTGAAGTACACCTCGGACATGTCTGCAAGCAGCTTGGCTGGAAGATCGCCACGCCCGTATTCGACGGAGCGACGGAGAAAGACATCCGCCAGCTCTTTGAAGAGAACAACATCCTGAACCCCGAAGGTCAGGTTGACGGCAAGATCCAGCTGTACGACGGCAGAACGGGCGAACCGTTCGACAGCCGCACGACGGTCGGACAAATGTATATGATCAAGCTCATTCACTTGGTCGACGATAAGATCCACGCGCGTTCCATCGGCCCTTACAGCATGGTCACGCAGCAGCCTCTCGGCGGCAAGGCGCAGTTCGGCGGACAGCGTTTCGGCGAAATGGAAGTCTGGGCGCTCGAGGCATACGGCGCGGCGCACATTCTGCAGGAGATTTTGACGGTCAAATCCGACGATATGGTCGGACGCGTCAAGACGTACGAATCCATCGTAAAGGGCAACAACATCTCCGAGCCCGGCATTCCCGAAGCGTTTAAGGTATTGCTCAAAGAATTGCAGGCGCTCGCGCTCGACGTGCGCGTCCTGACGGAGACGAACGACGAACTTATCATCCGCGAATTCGACGATGAGGACGATACGCCCGTCGAACCCGAGAGGAAACCCATCGTGGAAGACGAACTCGCAGACATCGACTTCAACATCAGCGACGAGGACGAAGACAGCGAGGAAGATATTTCGCTCTTCGATGAGGACGAAGACGAGGACGAAGATTTCAAGAGCAGCGATCTCGTCGAGGAAGAAGAGGGCTACGAAGACGGCGATTTTGATTTCAAGTCACTGTTCGACGATTTGCAGACGGACGACGAAGGGAAGGACGAGGAATAAGCGAGAGGTAAGAGATGTACGAATTAAACGATTTTGACTCAATTCAAATCAGCATTGCTTCTCCCGAAAAGATCAGAGAATGGTCTTACGGCGAAGTAACCAAACCGGAGACGATCAACTACAGAACCCAAAAACCCGAGCGCGACGGTCTTTTCTGCGAAAAGATCTTCGGCCCGCAGAAGGACTGGGAGTGCCATTGCGGCAAATACAAGCGCATTCGCTATAAGGGCGTCGTGTGCGAGAAGTGCGGCGTGGAAGTTACCCGTTCCCGCGTGCGCCGCGAGCGCATGGGGCACATCGAACTTGCGGCTCCCGTATCTCACATCTGGTATTTCCGCGGCGTCCCTTCGAGGATCGGACTTCTCCTCGACATGAGCCCGAAGGACCTCGAGCAGGTCATCTACTTCGCGGCTTATGTGGTCATGGATCCGGGCAACATCCCCGAGCTTGCCTATAAGCAGGTCATCAACGACACGCGCCTCAACGAGATCCGCAAGCAGTACGGCGAAGACGACGTCACGGGCCTCAAAGTCGGCATGGGCGCAGAGTCCATCCGCGAACTGTTGCAGGCGATCGACATCGAGGCGGAGAGCGCGAAGGTCAAGCAGATCCTCGAGACCTATCAGAGCGGACAGAAATGGGCAAAGGCGATCAAGCGCATCGAGATCATCGAGGCGTTCCGCAAGAGCGGCAACCGCCCCGAATGGATGATCCTGACCGTGCTTCCCGTCATTCCGCCCGACATCCGTCCCATGGTACAGCTCGACGGCGGCAGATTTGCCACTTCCGACATCAACGATCTGTATCGCCGCGTCATCAACCGCAACAACAGACTCAAGCGCATGATGGAGCTCGGCGCGCCCGAGATGATCGTCAAGAATGAAAAGAGAATGTTGCAAGAGGCGGTAGACGCGCTCATCGACAACGGCAGAAAGGGCAAACCTCTGACCGGTCCTTCGAACAGAGAGCTCAAATCTCTCTCCGCGATGCTCCGAGGCAAGCAGGGACGCTTCCGTCAGAACTTGCTCGGCAAGCGTGTCGACTATTCCGGACGTTCGGTCATCGTCGTAGGTCCCGAACTCAAATTGTATCAGTGCGGCCTTCCCAAGGAGATGGCGATCGAGCTGTTCAAGCCCTTCGTCATGAAGCGCTTGGTCGAGAGCGGCAAGTGCCACAACATCAAGAGCGCGAAGCGCGCCGTCGAGCGCGCAAAGACGGAGGTTTGGGACATCCTCGAAGAGGTCATCCGCGAACATCCCGTCATGCTCAACCGCGCGCCCACGCTGCACAGGCTGTCCATTCAGGCGTTCGAGCCCGTGTTGATCGAGGGCAGAGCCATCAAGAT
>CALVME010000104.1 GCA_944342055.1 uncultured Clostridia bacterium
GTCAATTATTCCGCCAATATCATACGATATAATATTATTAAATTTTACGGAGTACACCATGAAAAAAACTTTATCCATCATTTTTGCCGCACTGCTCTTGCTCTTTCCCCTCTCGGCCTGCGAAAAGGACGACGACGGTCTGACCACCCTGCAGGTCAACGAAGTGACCCATTCCATCTTCTATGCGCCCATGTATCTCGCCGATTCCATGGGATTCTTTGAGGCCGAAGGCCTGAAGATCGAGCTGACCAACGGCGGCGGTGCCGACAAAGTCATGGCATCGGTGCTCTCGGGCGACGCCGACATCGGGTTCTGCGGGCCCGAGGCTGCGCTGTACGTCCTCGCCGGAGGCTCCACCGACGTGCCCAAAGTATTCGGCCAGCTGACCAAACGGGACGGTTCTTTCCTCGTCTCCAGGAAGGAGGAACCGAACTTTCAGTGGACCGACCTCGCGGGGAAAGAACTCATAGCGGGAAGAAAGGGCGGCGTGCCCGCCATGACGCTCGAATACGTCCTCAACAGCAACGGGCTCAGAGACGGGACGGATCTGACGCTCAATTTTGACGTCGCATTCGATCTCACCGTCAGCGCCTTCGAAGCGGGCGTCGGAGATTACTGCACCATGTTCGAGCCGACGGCTTCCGAATACCAGGCGGCAGGCAAAGGATACATTGTCGCGAGCGTGGGCGAAGATTCCGGCGAAGTCCCCTATACCTGCTTCATCGCCAAGGAGAGCTGGATCAATAAGAACGAAGAGACCGTCAAGGGCTTCCTCAGAGCCGTCACCAAAGCCACCAAGTACATCATGGAAGGCGACACGACGGAGATCGCTTCTCTGCTCGTCAAAGCCTTCGAATCCACCTCCCTCGCCTCCCTGCGCACGTCCGTCGAGAGCTATCAGCGCATCGACGCCTGGATGACAAACATGTCCATGACGGAAGACAGCTTCAACCGCCTGCAGGACATCATTGAAAATGCGGGAGAACTGACGCGCCGCGCCGAACTTTCTGAGCTTGTCATCAACGATTACGCCGAGGAGGCATACAGAGACATTTACGGATAAGGAAAAACGCCATGAAACAGGTCATCTTACAGTTTTGCGACGTCATGCTTCGCTATCACACGAAAAACGGAGAGACGACTGCCGCAGAACACTTGCATTTCTCGATCAAAGACGGCGAATTCGTCGCCGTCATCGGTCCGTCGGGGTGCGGAAAAACCACGATCCTGTCCCTTGCGGCGGGACTGCTCAAGCCCTCGGAGGGCATCGTCCGCTACAACGGCACATCCTTCGGCTACATGTTGCAGCGAGACGAACTGTTCCCCTGGCGCACCATAGAACAAAACATTTTGCTGCCGCTTGAGATCAAACACATGCTCACGGCGGAAAACCGTGCGCGGGCGCTCGCCCTCGCCGAAAAATACGGCTTGAAGGATTTCCTCAAGAGCTATCCCTCGCAGCTGTCGGGAGGCATGCGCCAGCGCGCCGCGCTCATCCGCACGCTCGCGCCCGATCCCGATCTTCTGCTCTTAGACGAACCGTTCTCCGCGCTCGACTATCAGACGCGGCTGAACGTGTGCGACGACGTCTACCGCATCATCCGAAAAGAGAAGAAGACGGCGATCCTCGTCACGCACGACATCAGCGAAGCGATCTCTCTCGCCGACCGCATCTTCGTGCTGACGGCGCGCCCGGCAAAGATCAAGGCGGAGCATCTGCTCTGCTTCGCAGAGGAAGAACCGCTCGCCAGAAGAAAGAGCCCTGAATTTCCGGAGCTGTTCGACGCACTGTGGAAGGAGCTGAACGAATGAACGAATATTCCAAAGAACATCTCGCATATCTCAAAAAGCAAAAAGCGAACGCCGTGCTCGTGCACATTCTCCGCGTCGGCCTGCTCCTGCTGCTGCTCGGCGCATGGGAATTGTCGGCGCAGCTGGAATGGGTGAACCCCTTTATCACAAGTTCTCCCTCCCGCATCGCGCTGTGCATCGCCGACCTGTACCGAAACGGCTCGCTCTTTTATCACATCGGCACGACGCTCTGGGAGACCATGCTCGGCTTCTTCGTCGCCGTCCTTATGGGGTTTGCGCTCGCACTGCTCCTTTGGTGGAGCGAACGCGTCCGCAAGGTGCTGGAACCGTACATCGTCGTCCTGAACGCCCTGCCGAAGATCGCACTCGGTCCACTCATCATCATTTGGTGCGGCACGGGAAGCCGAGCGATCGTGCTCATGACCATTTTAGTTTCCCTGATCGTGGCGACCATGAACCTGCTCAACGGATTCCTCTCGACCGACAAGAGCAAACTGCTCCTGTTGCAGTCGATGGGCGCGACGCATTTGCAGGTTCTGACCAAACTCGTGCTGCCCTCCTCTCTGCCGTCCGTCATATCCATGCTCAAAATTTGCGTGGGGATGGCGTGGATCGGCTCCATCATGGGCGAATACATCGTCTCTAAAGCGGGACTCGGATACCTCATCGTGTACGGCGGTCAGGTATTCAAACTCGATCTGGTCATGTCTGCGACCGTCATCCTCTGCGCCTTGGCGGGAGGCATGTACGCCGTCGTCGCCTGGATCGAAAAAAAGACCGTTCGGGCATCGTGAGGGGACGCCCGACTGCATGCGAGGCGGAAATATCCGACCTCCGTCCGAAAGAAAAAATCCCGCATATCGAAGGATATGCGGGATTTTCCGTTAGGCTTGATTGTCTTCCGGCTCCGATGCGGGCTCCGCGGTGTAGGACGCGGCGTTCACAAACGGAGAAAGATTTTTGTATTCTCTCAGACCCGTACCTGCGGGAATGAGCTTGCCGATGATGATGTTCTCCTTCAGACCGATGAGCGGATCGCGCTTGTTCTTGATCGCTGCGTCGGTGAGCACGCGCGCCGTCTCCTGGAAGGATGCCGAAGAGAGGAAGGAGTCTGCGGAGAGCGCTGCCTTCGTGATGCCGAGCAGCACCCTCTTGGCAAGTGCGGGACGCCCGCCCGCCTGGATCGCCTTCTCGTTCGCGGCGTCGTAGTTGAACATGTCGACCGTCTCGCCGGGCAGCAGATCGGTGTCGCCCGCGTTCTCGATCTTGACCTTTCTGAGCATCTGGCGCACGATGATCTCGACGTGTTTGTCGTTGATGTCTACGCCCTGAGAACGGTAAACCGTCTGTACCTGGTTGAGGATATAATCCTGAACGCCCGAAGCGCCCTGAATGCGCAGGATATCCTGCGGGTAGACGGAACCTGCGTTGAGCAGAGTACCCGGCTCTACCGTGTCGCCGGACTTGACCTTCAATTCCGCATTGAAGGGAAGGATGTACTCCTTCTTGAGTTCGCCCGTGCCGGGAGCGCGCACGAAGATGTGCTTCATGTTGTCGGAATCGTCGATCGTGACTACGCCGCTGACTTCGCAGAGCGTCGCGACGCCCTTCGGTTTTCTCGCCTCGAACAGTTCCTCGACGCGGGGAAGACCCTGCGTGATGTCGCCCGTCGACGCGATACCGCCCGTGTGGAACGTACGCATGGTAAGCTGCGTGCCGGGTTCGCCGATGGACTGCGCCGCAATGACGCCGACCGCCTCGCCGACCTGTACGGGAAGGGTAGTCGCCATGTTCTTGCCGTAGCACTTCGCGCATACGCCGATCTTGGAAGTACAGGTAAATACGCTGCGGATGGAAACTTCCGTGATGCCCGCTTTGACGATCTCCTTCGCCGTCGCGTCGGTGATCATCCGATTGCAGGGCACAATGACTTCCTTCGTCTCGGGATGCAGGATATCCTCCGCCGCAAACCGTCCGATGAGTCTGTCCTCGAGGCTCTCGATGACCTGATCGTTCGGCCCGATGATCGCGCGCACCTTCATGCCTCTCGGCTTCTTGCCTGCGCAGCAATCGTCTTCGCGCACGACGACGTCCTGAGAGACGTCTACAAGACGTCTGGTCAGATAACCGGAGTCCGCCGTCTTCAGTGCGGTATCCGCAAGTCCCTTTCGTCCGCCGTGCGAAGAGATGAAGTACTCGAGTACGGAAAGTCCCTGACGGAAGCAGGATTTGATGGGAACCTCGATCATCTTACCCTGAGGGTTGACCATGAGTCCGCGCATGCCTGCGAGCTGTTTGATCTGGTCGATGGAACCGCGGGCGCCCGAATCCGCCATCATCCAGATGGGGTTGAACTTGTCCGCTTTTCCCTGCTCCTCCAGAAGGCCCTGGACTTTGTCCGTCGCCTCTTTCCACGTCTTGACGACGGCGTCGTATCTTCCCTCTTCGTTCAAAAGTCCGCGCGCGTACATCTTGGAGATCTTTGCTACCATCTTCTCCGCCTCTTCGATGTACTCGTTCTTCTTCTCGGGGATCTTCATATCGAAGACGGAAGTCGTGATCGCGGAGAGCGTGGAATACTTGTAACCGAGCGTCTTGATCTTGTCGAGGACGTCCGCCGCTCTCGGCGCGCCGCCCGTCTTGAAGCAGGCGTCGACGATCTTGGAGAGCTGTTTCTTGCCGACCGCACGCGCACTGCCGATGAAGTCCGCGTCGATCTCGTATTTGAGGTAATCCTCTTTGTTCTCTCTCTTGACGAAGCCGAGATCCTGCGGGATCGCCTCGTTGTAGATGATCTTGCCGACCGTCGTCTTGATCCTGCCCGTCACGGACTGACCGCAGTAAGGGCTCTTGGGGTCGTCGATGACGACGGTACGTCTGACATAAATTTCATCCTCGATGTACACCGCGCCCGTCTGATATGCCATGATCGCTTCGTCGGGGGACGTGTATATGGGAGGAACATAGACCTCGCCGTTCTCGTCGGGACGGTTGAGCGCATTGTACTTCTTGCCCTCCTCGCGTCTGACGATGGTGAGATAATAGGCGCCGACGATCATATCCTGCGTCGGTGACATGACGGGCTTGCCGTCGGAAAGTTTCAGGATGTTGTTCGAGGAGAGCATGAGGAATCTCGCCTCTGCCTGCGCCTCGATGGAAAGAGGCACATGCACCGCCATCTGGTCTCCGTCGAAGTCGGCGTTGAACGCGCCGCAGACGAGCGGGTGGATCTTGATGGCTCTGCCCTCGATCAACACGGGCTCGAACGCCTGAATGGACAGCCTGTGCAGCGTGGGCGCGCGGTTGAGCATGACGGGATGTTCGCGGATGACCTCTTCGAGGATGTCCCAAACCT